>DASWGR010000024.1:0-35732 GCA_036393535.1 Gaiellaceae bacterium
GGCGGGCGCGATTCGGAACCTTCTATGGAGGCGAAGGCGGGACTGGCCTTGCTTTGGGCTGAACGGACTGCTCGTCCTCGTCGCCCTCGCGGCCCTTCACTCGGATCACTCGACGAGCTCAGCTCCGCGCCGCCCCTTGCCTAATCGCCTCGACGACCACCCACGCGCGATGAACCGGGCGTGGTGGTCGCCCATGAGACCGGGAACGGCCTACGCGCTTTCGATTAGCTCAACTCTGTACTGATCCGGGTCGCGGACAAAACAGAGCCGTGAACCGCCTTCGCGAACGCGGTACGGCTCGCGTTCGGCCTCGATCCCCTGCTCCTTCAGGTGCGAGAGCGTTTCGTCGAGATCGTCCACGGCGATCGCGATGTGCCCGTACGCGTCGCCCATGTCGTACGTGCGTCCGTCGTGGTTGAACGTGAGTTCCAGGACGTTCTCGCTGTCGCCCATCGAGAAGAAGTAGTTCGTGGCCTCGCGTTCGCCGTCGCGGACGATGTCCATCTCACGGCTGAAGACGAACCCGAGCGCCTCGTAGAACGCGCGGCTCTTCTCCGGGTCGGTGATGCGCACCATCGTGTGCAGAAAGTCGGCCATGACCGTGATCCTAAGCTACGGCTCCGCGACAGACTCAGGGGTGCCGCCCGTCGCCAGAATGCTGCCGGTGAGCACCAGCGCGAATCCAATCACCATGCCGACGGTCAGCGGCTCGTTCAGAAGCGTCACGCCGAGCACCGCTGCAACCGCCGGGTTCACATAGATGAACACCGTCCCACGAACCGGGCCTACCTCCCTGATCAGCGCGAAGAAGATCAGGAATGCCGCGGCCGAGCAGACGATCGCGAGGCCCAAGACGGACTCGACCACATGCGCTGACGGGAACGTGGAAGGCCAGTTCGCTGCCGCGGGCGGTGCGTAGAAAAAGGCGGAGAGTGCCAGCGAGCCTGCGACGATCCCGAGAGCGGGAAGCCCGCCCATCCGCCGCGCGAGAATAATCGGGCCCACGGCGTAGCAGACCGCCACCACCGCGAGCTCGCCGAGCGCGACGAGATTGATCTGCCCGACGTCGAGACCGACGATCGCGCCGACGCCGGCGATGCCGACGAGAAGGCCGAGCCAGCGGCGGACGCCGAGTCGCGCGCGCTCCCCGCTCAATGTCACGATCAACGCCACGACCAGCGGCACCGCAGCGATCAGGAGTCCCGTCAGCGAGCTCGTCAATCTCGTCTCCGCATGGCCGAGCAACAGCCACGGCAACGCGATCTCGACCGCCGTGTAGGCGAGGAGCGGCCGCCAGTGACCGAGCAGCGGCCGCAGCTCCCCCCGGCGCGCGGCCAACGGAACGAGCAGCGCCGCAGCAATCCCCGTCCTCAGGAAGACCATCGTGACAGGGGCGAGCTCTCGCACCGCCACGCGGATCATCAGGTAGGGGATTCCCCAGATGACGCACATCGCTGCGAACAGCAGCGCGCCACGACGGGTCATTCGTCGAAAGTAACGATCAGCTTCTCGATCTTCCCGTCTCGCTGCGTCACGAGCATTCTTCCCGCCTGCTTGTCGGGCTCGCGCAGCCAGCCGTAGCGCGCCATGACCTCGTCGCCGCTCTCCTCCGTCCCGAAGATCACGACTTCGTCATCCGGCGGCCGAGCATCGTAGGCGGCAGCGATCGCCGCCCGGCCGTCGAACGGCCCGACTGGAACGCCCTCGAAGGCAAGTTGCGCGTCCTCGGTGAACCACTCGGCGAGCGGCCGCCAGTCGCCGGTACGAACGCACTCGTTGTGCACCATCACGTAGTCGTGCAGGAGTCCGACGGCGGCGGGCACCTCGAGATCATCTCGCACGAGCGCGAAGAGCGCGCCGTCGGCCCAGGCGCCGTGACGCCAGTAGGCCTGTCGTCGCACGCCCTCGCGCAGAAAACCGACGCGCTCGGCGTGCCGCTGCGCCCGTTCGTTGAACCCGTAGATCTCGAGCTGGAGCCGGTGGTAGCCGAGATCCCGAATGAGATGGCGCTGCAACAGGCGGGCCGCCTCGTCGGACACGCGCTGCCCGCGGTAGTCCGGATGCACGGCCAGACGCTCGAGGTGAGCGATCCGGGAACGGCGGTTGTCCACCTCGAAGCCCATCACACCCGCGCGCGCACCGTCCACCTCGATCACGAAGCGGCCGTACGAGGTCGGATCCGCTTGGGACCGTTCGATCTCGGAGGCGATCGCATCATGGTCGCGAGCTGCCCGTCCGCCCAGAAAGGGCTGCACGTCCTCGTGATTCACGAGCTCGACGAGGAAGTCGAGATCGTCCCGACGCGCCCTCCTGACGGAGATCACCCTCGGTGCGCTCACAGGATGAGAAACGTAGCCGGGACTCGTCTTCTGCCCCGGGTAGACTCCTGCCCTTGACGCAGGTCGCGCCGGAACAGCCGCTCCACCGTGCGCTGGGGTTGACCGACGAGGAGCTCGACCGCATCCGCGAGCTGCTCGGCCGCGGCCCGAACGATTTCGAGCTCGCCGTCTTTTCTCTGCTCTGGTCGGAGCACTGCGGCTACAAGCACTCGGCCCTCCTCCTGAAACGGCTTCCCTCCGAAGGGAAACGCGTCTTGCAGGGCCCCGGCGAGAACGCGGGCGTGATCGACCTCGGCGACGGCGAAGCCTTCGCCTTCAAGGTCGAATCCCACAACCATCCGTCGGCTGTCGAGCCCTTCCAGGGCGCCGCGACCGGCGTCGGCGGGATCCTCCGCGACATCGTGGCCATGGGCGCACGGCCGATCGCGCTCCTCGACGGCCTGCGGTTCGGGGCGCCGGACCACCACTTCGGCCGCGCGGTTGCCGGCATCGGCCATTACGGCAACAGCGTCGGCGTCGCGACCGTCGGCGGGGAGGCCGTCTTCGACGAGGCGTATCGCGACAACTGCCTCGTCAACGCGATGTGCATCGGCCTGCTGCCGGCCGACCGGGTCACGCGCGCGCGCGCGACGGCGATCGGTGCGCACGTCGTCCTCTACGGCGCCACCACCGGCCGCGACGGGATCGGCGGCGCGTCCGTGCTCGCGAGCGCGGAGCTCGGCGAGGACGATCCGGACAAGCGCCCGACCGTGCAGATGGGCGACCCGTTCACCGGCAAGAAGCTGATCGAAGCGTCGCTCGAGCTCGTCGAAGGCGGCCTAGTCGAATCGCTGCAGGACTGCGGCGCTGCTGGGCTTGCATCGTCGCTTGCGGAGATGGCACGCGACGGCGCCGGCATCGACGTCCATCTCGACCGCGTACCCCTACGGGAAACCGGGATGGAGCCGTGGGAGATCATGATCTCCGAATCGCAAGAGCGCATGGTGGGGGTCGTCCGGCCACAGATGCTCGAAGCCGTGCAGCGCGTGTGCGCGACGTGGGAGCTCGCCTGCACGCCGATCGGCGACGTCAGCGAAACGGGCGAATTGCGCGCCTTCTACGACGACGAGCTCGTCGGCTCCATTCCGGCAACGCTCCTCACCGACGAATGCCCGCGCTACGAGGTGGAGACCCAGCCCCAGGCATTGGAGTTCGTCGTGCGTTCGCCGCACAACAGCTCGCCGAAGGCATGGATCTACGAGCAGTACGACCAACTGGTCGGCTCGCGCACCGTGCGGCGCCCGGGGCTCGACGGCGCGGTGCTGCGGCTGCGCCCATCCATGCGCGGGCTCGCGGTTTCCCTCCAGGGCCCGCCCCCAGGCGAGCGCGACCCATTCCGCGCCGGTGTGCTGGCGGTGCTGGGCGCGGCCCGCAATGTCGCGTGCGCCGGAGGGGAGCCGCTCGCGCTCACCGACTGCCTCAACTTCGGCAACCCGGAGAAGCCGGCGATCGGGTGGGAGCTCGAACAGGCGATCGAAGGCATCGCCAGGGCGGCCGACGCTCTCGGCGTGCCGGTCGTCTCGGGCAACGTCTCGCTCTACAACGACACCGACGGGCGCTCGATCCCGCCCACGCCGGTGGTGGGCTGCGTCGGGCTCGTCGCCGACGTCCGCTTTGTGCCCGGGGCCTGGCGAAGCGGCGACATCGTCCTCGTCGCGACCGCACCCGGCGAGCTCGACCTCGCCGCCGAGGCGGCACTCGTCCGCTTCGTCTGGAAGGCTGCCCCTGTGCTGACGCTCGCGCACGACGTGTCCGACGGCGGCCTTGTGGAGGCGCTGCGCGAAGCCGAGGAGTATTCGGGGCTCGCCGCGGACGTGGAGCTGCCTGCGCGCCCACCGGGCGGCGAGATCGTGCTCGCCTGCGCGCCGGAGGACGTCGAGCGGCTCGGAGCCAAGGGCCTGCAGCGCATCGGCGTGGTGCGCTGATGTGCGGCCTGTTCGGAGTCCGGTCGCCGGAGCGCGACGTCGCACGCCTGACCTACTTCGGCCTGTTCGCGCTCCAGCATCGCGGCCAGGAGTCGGCCGGGATCGCGGTTTCCGACGAAGGGCGTCTCACGGCACTGCGCGACATGGGACTGGTGACGCAGGTCTTCGACGAACAGAAGTTGCGCGGGCTGCGCGGAGATCTCGCGATCGGCCATACCCGTTACTCGACCACGGGCTCGTCGCAGTGGTGGAACGCGCAGCCGGTCGTGCAGCACGGCAGCGCTCGCACGATCGCGCTCGGTCACAACGGCAACCTCACGAACGCTGCCGAGCTCCGTGCGGAGCTCGGCGAACTGGGACACCGTGCCGCCACTACGGCCGACACCGAGGTGATCGCTGCGTTGATCGCGAACGATCCTGCTCCGCTTGCCGACGCCGTCGCCAATGCGATGCGCAAGCTGGACGGCGCGTTTTCCGTCGTCGCGCTCTCCGAGGGAAAGCTGATCGCCTTCCGCGACCCGCGTGGGATGCGGCCGCTCTGCCTGGGGCGGCTCGACCGCGACTGGGTGATCGCCTCGGAGACCTGCGCGCTGGACCTCGTCGGCGCCGAATTCGAGCGGGAAGTGCGCCCGGGCGAGCTGATGGTGATCGACGAGCGGGTCGAGGCGCACCAGGTCGTGCCGCAGGACAAGGGCGGCGCGCTCTGCATCTTCGAGTTCTTCTATCTCGCGCGGCCCGACTCGCGGCTCCTGGGCGTCGAGGTTCACGCTGCTCGCGTGCGCATGGGCGAGCGCCTCGCCGAGGAGTCACCGGCCGAGGCGGACCTGGTCATGCCCATCCCCGACTCGGGGACGCCCGCGGCGATCGGGTTCTCTCGCGCAATGAACATTCCGTTCAGCGAAGGCCTGATCAAGAACCGCTACGTCGGCCGCACGTTCATCCAACCCGATCAGGGACTGCGCGAACAAGGGGTCAGGCTGAAGTTCAACCCGCTCGCCGAGGTGGCGGGTAAGCGCGTCGTCGTCGTGGACGATTCGATCGTCCGCGGCAACACGACGCGGCAGATCGTCCAGATGCTCTTCGACGCGGGCGCGGTCGAGGTGCACGTCCGCATCTCGTCGCCCCCTGTGATCTCGCAGTGCTACTACGGAATCGATCTTGCCGACTCGGACGAGCTGATCGCCGCGAACAAGACGGTCGAGGAAGTTCGAGAGCACATCGGCGCGACCTCGCTCGCTTACATCTCGCTCGAGGGGTTGCAGGCGTCGACGCGGCGGCCGGAGTCGCAGTTCTGCCGCGCTTGCCTCACGCGGGACTACCCGACGGCAATCCCGCGCGAAGCGGCGAAGCTGCAGTTCGAGGCACCACTCGAAGTTATCGCGCCGGTGCCGAGCGCTCGCTGACGACTTGTTGGGCAGTGCGGCACTAAGCCTTTAGACGGATGCGCGGGCAAAGCCCGCGCATCCTCTCTGCGGCGCCGCCGAGTCGGCGCCTTAGGTAGCTAGCGCTCGAGCACGCGGCTCGCCTTTGCGATGCCGCGCGATAGCACATAGGCGACCGTGAAAAACGTGAACGCCGTCACGAACGCAGGCGCATCGACGCTGTCATTGGCGAGCGTGATGATCCCGACGACGACGGTCGCCAGGATGTAAACGACGAGCTCTGCGTTCCCCGGCGTGGGCATGAGCGCCGCCAGGTTGAGGTTGACGTTGGGACCCGGGCTCCCATAGCCGCCTCCCGGCTGCTGTGGGGTGGTGGGCTGCTCCGGAGGAGTCGTCGACATCTAGCTCCCTTCCTCAGGCCGCAACGAGGCCTGGAACGTGGACGATCTCGAGCTTCAGACCGTCAGGATCGTAAAAGAACGTCGCGTAGTACCCCTGCAGGTACGTGTACTCCTGGGGCTCGCTCTCGACTTCGACGTCCTGTGTCCGCACCCAGGCGGCGCACTCGTCGACCTGCGCGCGCGACGCGGCCTCGAACGCAAGGTGGTGCAGCCCGACGCGGTAGCGGTCATAGGGCTCCGAATCCGTTGTCGCTTCACGCAGGCCGATCGACGTGCCGGGGCCGGACAGGTACCAGATCGTTTCGCCACGTTCGCCCTCGACCTGGCCGACGCTGTGGTACCCGAGCGGCCCGAGCAGCTCGGTGTAGAAGGGCAGGCTGCGCCCGATCGCCGAAACGACCAGGTCGATGTGATGGACGCCGGTGGAGCGCACGAGAGGCGCTTTCTCGTTTCAGCGCGGGGGGCCGAGTTCCTTGGCCCGTCCGTAACGCACCGCCCGGCGCACCGTCCTCGGGTCGAGACCGCGCTCGAGCAGCCGCTGCCTGAGCTCGCCCTCCCCGGCCATCCGCAGAAAGAGCCAGGCGAGCGCTACGAGGGTGACGATCGAGCCTTCGATCATCATCACAGCGCCGGCAAGCCCCTGATCCTCGAGGGGCGAGAGCCCCCAAAGCGTCTGGCGATGATCGTAGACGGGATAGAAGGTTGCGCCCGCCCAGAAGAAGATGTTCCCGAGCACGGTCTCCACGGCGCGCACCACAGCGATGTAGGCGAGCTTCGCGCCGGTCCCGAACCATTCCGGGGCCGGAAGCGTTTCCAGGACGGGTAGCCACATGATCGCGCCGCCCGTGAAGAAGCAGAGGTGCTCGAGGGCGTGCACGGAGTCGTGGCGCACGGCCGCGTCATAGAGATACGGCAGATGCCAGGCATAGAGGTTCACCGCCCAGAGCGGCAAGGCGATCAGGGGATTGGCGAGGAAACGCAGGCGATGCAAGAAGGCGAGTGCGGGCCGCATGATCGGCCCGGTCAGGCCTGCGAGAAGCGCGAGCGGCGCGAGATCTCCCAGGAGGACGTGCTGCAGCATGTGGAAGCTGAAGAGCTGTTCGCCGAGCGCATGCACCGGGCTCACGAGCGCGGCGAAGAGGATCGCGATCCCGGTCGCGAAGAGTGCGATCCGCCAACCCGGCACAGCAGTCCCCCGGGCGCGCAGCGTCCGCACCCGGCGTGCGTACAGGACTGCCAGCAGGACGGTCGGCACGACCTGCAGCGGATCGAACGTCCAGCTGGTGTCGACGGGCAGATGGGCCAGCACGGCTCTAGTCTGCCTTCGTGCAGCTCTTCCATTACCACCTGGTGACCAGCAAGGTCAGGGAGGTCGAGGCGCGCTATGTCGGGAAGCTCGGCTTCGACCTGGTCGCCAGGCACGGCCGGATCGACGAGGACGCGACCTCTTTCGAGTCAGGGCACGGCTGGGAAGAGCTCGACCAGGTGGGGTTCAAGCTGCGCCTGTCGGAGCTCGAGCGAGGCGCGGTGAACGTCGTCGTGCAGCCGGGCCAGTGGGAGCTGCCGAGAATCGATCACCTCGGCTTCGCGCTGGACGAAGACGATTTCGTGGCCACGCTTGCACGCGCCGAGCTGCGTGAGCTGCGTGTGCAGGAGCACGGCGGCAGGCGGACTTTCGTGACGACGAGGGCGGGCTACCGCCTCGAGCTGCATCCGCCGCGCGAGTGGCTCGACGATTTCCTCGCCGGTGGTTCCGACCTCAAGCTCGCGGAGCTGCAACTGCGCGCGGACGACCCCGAGTTGAAGGCGGCCGCGCTCGGAGAGCTGCTCGAAGTTCCGTACACCAAGGACACCGTCACCGTCGGAGACACGATCGTGCGCTTCCTTCCCGACGGGCCGCAAGGCCGCCCACAGCTGCACGCAGAGCTGTTCGTCTAAGCCGTAGCTGCACGCGACACCGTCCAAAAGAGCGAATTGACGGGAGACCTCGTTCGCCGGATGCTTGCGCGAGTTTGCAAACCCCGACAAGGACGGTGCAAGTGCGACTGAGATTCCGAAGACGGTGGGCGGTCGTGGCGGCGATGGTCGTTTTGCTCTCGCTCACGTTCGTATCCACGGCAGGCGCTGAGTACTACATCTACTGGTGGCAGCAAAACATGGCTCCGAACGCTCAGGGCTACGACCGCTTGACGGCTCACAACCACATCTACAACGAGCTCTACTTCGGGCCGAACGCAGGCTGGAGGAGCGAAGTGTGGGAGGTCACGCCGGCCGGTTACCGGCATTTCGACAAATGGTGCGTCGGCAACTGTTTCAACGCGCATCCGGGCTACTACTACACGTACTCGTTCTGCTCGAACCGCGACGGCGGCACGCATTTCGTCTACCAGTGTCGGGATCAGTGGTAGCCGTGAGGAGACGACACCTTCAATTCGGAGTCGCCGTCCTCGTGGCAGCGGCGACCGCCGGCTTGCTCACGCAGCTCGGCCTGGGCGGCAGCGACAAAGTGCAGATCGGAAACGGCTCGGTGTCGGTACTTGCCAACGCGGCGCGCGCTGCGGACACCTTGCCTCAGAGCGTCCTCGACTATCCCTTTGCCGGCCGGAACTACGCGTCTCCGAACGGCGGCGGCTCGCGGTTGCTCCAGGAGCAGGGATCCCTGAAGCTCTATGCCGTACCCGGCAAGGGAGGGATGCTGTGCCTCGTCGAGGTGGACTCGGTGGCCCAGACGGCAGGCGGGGCCTGCGCGGACCGCGACATCCTCCGCACGGGGAGCATCTACATGGCCGACCGGCAGGAGAACGGGTCACGGCTGGTGGTGGGGCTCGTCGGGGACGGTCACACGTATGCCGAAGCCAACGGCAAGCGGGTACCTGTGCAGAACAACGCCTTCGTGTTGAACGACGTCGAGGGCGGGGACCTCACGGTGGGATCTCCCTCCGCAAGTCAGCACATCGACCTCGGAGGCTGACGCCGGCCGCGGCTCTAGACTTGGCCCCCTGACGAGCAAGCCGAAGACGTATCAGGGGGCCGGTGTCTCGCTCGCCACGGCCGCATCGATCGTCGAGCGCCTGCGGACCGCAGTCGAGTCCACGGGCGCTCGGGCGTTCGGCGGCTTCGCGGGGCTCTACCCACTCGACGAGCACAGGCTCCTCGCGGCGTCGATGGACAGCGTCGGTTCGAAGCTGATGCTCGCGCGGCGCGCCGGTCGCCTGCGCTGGGCGGGGATGGATCTCGCGGCGCATTGCATCAACGACGTGCTCTGCACAGGCGCCGAGCCCTTGTTCCTGCTCGACTACGTCGCCGCCAACCGCATCGACGAAGCGCAAGTTGCGGAGCTCGTCGAAGGCGCCGCCGAGGTCTGCCGGGCGGCCGGCTGCATGCTCATCGCCGGCGAGACGGCGGAGCTGCCTGGGATCTACCAGGAGTCGGAGCTCGATTTCGCGGGAACGTGCGTCGGGTTAGTCGAACGCGAGCGTGTGATCGACGGGTCCGGCTGCGAGGCGGGCGACGTCGTGATCGGCTTTCCGTCGAGCGGACTGCACACGAACGGCTTCTCGCTCGTGCGCGCATTAGTCGGCGACGGCGACTTCGACGCCGATCTCTTGCTGGCACCGCACATGCTCTACCTCGACGAGGTCCGCAGCCTGCGTGCCCACGCCGACCTGCGGGCGCTCGCGCACGTGACCGGCGCCGGCATCTTGGGGAACCTCTCCCGCGTGCTGCCCGACGGGCTCGACGCTCGCATCGACTGGGACGCCTGGGAACGCCCACTTGTTTTCGGATGGCTTGCCGAGCAAGGCATCGAGGAAGATGAGCTTCGGCGTGTTTTCAACCTCGGCATCGGAATGTGCGCTGTCGTGCCGGAGGCGCCGGCGAATGCGATCGTGATCGGCGAGCTCGCATGATCGGCGTACTCGTCTCGGGCGAGGGAACGAATCTGCAGGCGCTGATCGACGCCGGCCTGCCCATTGCGGCCGTCGCCTCGAACCGCGGCGACGCGGGCGCGCTGGCACGCGCTGACGAGGCTGGAATCCCGAACCGCGTCTTCGAGCTGGACGCGTATTCCGACCGCGCTGCGCGAGATCGCGAGCTGGCCGACTGGCTGCAGCTTCGCGGCGTCGACCTCGTCGTGCTCGCCGGCTACATGCATCTGCTCACGCCGGTGTTTCTCGATCGCTTCCGCGATCGGATCGTCAACGTCCATCCGTCGCTGCTGCCGCAGTTCCCGGGCGCGCAGGCGATCGCCGACGCACTCGCGGCCGGCGTCGACACCACGGGCGTCACCGTCCACTATGTAGACGAGGGCCTCGACACCGGTACGGTCATCCGTCAAGAGCCGGTCGCCGTCGAGCCGCACGCGACCCTGATAGAACGGATCCACGCTGTCGAACATCGGATCCTGCCCGAGGTGGTGAGAGAGCTTTGCGCGCATTGATCTCTGTCTACGACAAGACGGGCCTGGAGGAGTTCGCCCGCGGGCTGGCCGACCTCGGCTCCGAGCTGGTGGCAAGCGGCGGCACGGCTGACTTCCTCGAAAACGAGGTCGGGCTCGAGGTCGAACGAGTCGAGGAGCTGACGGGAGTCGCGGAGATGCTTGGCGGCCGCGTCAAGACTCTCCATCCCAACATCCATGCTGCGATTCTCGCGCGCCGCGATGACGCCGACGACGTCGCGACGCTCGAGGAGCAGGACATCCGGCCGTTCGACCTCGTCTGCGTCAACCTCTATCCGTTCAGCGAGGTCGCCGGCCGCTACGGCGTCCGGGAGGAGGAGGCCGTCGAGATGATCGACGTCGGCGGGCCGTCGATGCTGCGCGGCGCCGCGAAGAACTTCGCGCATGTCGCCCCGGTATGTCGGCCGGAGCGGTACGAGTCGGTGCTCGCCGAGTTGCGGGAGAAAGGTGACCTCTCCGGCGAGACACGACGAGCGCTGGCGGCGGAGGCATTCGCGACGACCGCCGCGTACGAAACTGCGATCGCCCGCTGGTTCAGTGATGTCGAGGCCTTCCCGGAAACCCTCGTCGCCGCCTTCACGAAGGTGATGGACCTTCGCTACGGCGAGAACCCGCATCAGCGAGGCGCGTACTACGCGGAGCAGGGCGCGCGCGTGCATCTGCTGTCACGTGTGGAGCATCTGCACGGGAAGGAGCTGTCACTGATCAACCTGCTCGACCTCTCGGCGGCGCGCTTGCTGCTGCGCGAGTTCGCCCTGCCAGGGTGCGTGATCGTCAAGCATGCGAATCCTTGCGGCGTTGCCGTCGCGGGCACGATCGAAGAGGCGTACGAGCGCGCGCTCGCATCCGATCCGGTTTCCGCCTTCGGGATGGTCTGCGTGGTCAACCGGCCCGTCTCCGCCGAGCTGGGCGAAGCGCTCGCGGAACGGTTCATCGATGTGCTGTTCGCGCCCGACTACGACGAACGGGCGCTCGAGGCGCTACAGCAGAAGGAAGCGATCCGGATCCTGCGCGATCGCGAGCGTCGCGGCTTCCCGCGTGGCGAGCGCGACTTCAAACGTGTGCTCGGCGGCCTGCTCGTGCAGGACCGAGACTGGGACGTCGACGATCGCGAGGCGATGCAGCTCGCCTGCGGGGAGCCGGACGAGGCGTGCTGGGGAGACCTCGTCTTCGCCTGGCGAGTGTGCAAGCACGTGGGCTCGAATGCGATCGTCCTCGCGAAGGACCTGGCGACGATCGGCATCGGCGGCGGCCAGACGAGCCGCGTCGACTCGGTACGTCTCGCGCTCGAGAAGGCGCGCGAGCACGGCCACGATGTGCGCGGCGCGGTGCTCGCATCCGATGCGTTCTTCCCGTTCCCCGACGGCCCGCAGGCTGCGCTGGAGGCCGGCGTCACCGGGATCATCCAGCCGGGCGGGGCAAAGCGGGACGCCGACGTGACTGAGGCCGTACGAGCCGCCGGTGCAACAATGGTCCTCACCGGCCGGCGCCACTTCCGCCACTAGCGACTCGTAGGCCCAGCGAGTACGCTTTTCTCGTGGAGCAGCCGCGTGAGCTTCCGCTCGAAGTTCTTGCCGAGGTCCGAGCCGCGGTCGCTCATCTTGCGGCGGACGTCAAAGACATGCGACAGGAGTTCAGAACAGACATCCGCCAAGTCGATCAGCGAGTTTTCCAGCTCATGCTCGCACAGTTCGCCACGCTTGCGGCCGCGCTCGGCTCGCTCGTCGCAGCGCTGGCGTCCTAGCACCTGAACACGCCACTCCGGCGACTGCCGCCGCGGGTTGACAAACTAGCCCGCGTGGATGCGCTTGACCTGACGATTCGCAATCAGGTCTATTCGAACTTCGTCCGTACGGGACGAGCACCGCACCCTTCAGAGGTGGCGATCGACCTCGACCTCGGGCCCTCGGACGTAGAGGAGAGCTACCAACGGTTGCACGATGCGCACGCGCTCGTGCTCGATCGTGATGCTCTCGAGATCCGGATGCTCAATCCGTTCTCGTGCGTACCGAGCGCGTGGCGCGTGGAAGCCGCCGGCCGGACGTGGTTCTCGAACTGCGCCTGGGATTCGTTCGCCGTCTGCGCCGCTTTGCACAGTGACGGCCGCATCGAGAGCACGTGCGCCGACTGCGGCGAGCCACTTGCCGTAGACGTGCGCGATCGGAAACCCGTACAGCGCGACTACCTCTTCCACGTGCTCGTGCCCGCCCGGCAGTGGTGGGACGACATCGTCTTCACCTGAACGACGATGAATCTCTTCCGGTCGGAAGAGCACCTAGAGCGTTGGCTGGCAGGCCGTGAGCCCGGCGCGAGCACGAGCGTCGACACGCTGTGCGACCTTGCGCACGCGTGGTACTCCGACCGGCTGGATCCGGACTGGCGCCCGCACACGCTCGAGCACAACCAGGCGATCCTCGACCGCCTCGGATTGACCGGAACGTTTTGGCGGCTGGCCTAAATCTCTGCCGGAGGCGCCATCCGGTAGACGCACGGCCCGACCTGATTCGAGATGCTGGCGAAAACCGGCAGAAAGTCCTCTTGCGCACGTGCGTTCTCAAGCGGTCCTCCGTGGAGCGGCTCGTAACCGGCGTCGCGGTTGAGCCGCTCGACGACATCGCGGGCTTCCTCGTCTCCGGTCCAGATGTTGCCCGGCTTCGACCGCGCGTTGCCAAGCTCGCCGTACTGGTTGGCGAAATTCACGTTGAACGATTTTGCCGTCGCCCCATTGGTTCTCGACTTGACGAATTCGGCGTTCGACTGGAACCCTGACGGACGATCGGCGCCAAAAAGATTGGTCGCATCGATGGCCGTCTTCCCCTCGAGGCCTTGCACGTTGTCGAGCGCAGCTTCAATCGCACCGCCCGGCACCGCGACCAGCACGGCCTCCGCCTCCGAGACGTCTCCGCCCTCCTTGCCGATCCGCGTCACCTCATGGCCGGCCTTCTCCCAGAGATCTGCAAGTCCGCCGCCCACGTTTCCCCTTCCGATCACTGCGATCTTCATTTCTCCGCTCCCTTCGTCGCTGCATAAACCAACGGGGCTGTTGGCAGAGTATTCCCAGGCCCCGTACCCATCTCCTGGAAGTACGCTTCCCCGGCGATGGCAGCCGACTACCCCACCGTCCTCGAGCTCGTCGGCAACACGCCGATCGTCCGCCTCGACTCTGTCGGCCGCGACGTCAAACCCACGATCCTGGCCAAGCTCGAGCACCTCAACCCCGGGGGCTCCGTGAAGGACCGCATCGGCCTGGCCATGATCGAGAAGGCCGAGGCTGAGGGAAAGCTCAAGCCCGGCGGCACCATCGTCGAGCCCACTTCGGGCAACACCGGCGTCGGCCTCGCGATCGCCGCGGCGACGAAGGGGTACCGCTGCATCTTCGTCATGCCCGACAAGATGAGCCAGGAGAAGATCTCGATGCTGCGCGCGTACGGAGCCGAGGTCGTCATCTGCCCGACCGCCGTCGAGCACGACTCGCCCGAGTCGTACTACTCGGTCTCCGACCGGCTCGCGGAAGAGATCCCGGGTGGCTTCAAGCCGGACCAGTACTCGAACATGTCGAACCCGGAGGCGCACTACCTCCAGACCGCCCCCGAGATCTGGGAGCAGACCGGCGGCGACGTCGACGCGATCGTCATCTCGGTCGGTACCGGCGGAACGATCTCGGGCGTCGGCCGCTACTTCAAAGAGCACAAGCCCGAGGTCTTGATCGTCGGCGCGGACCCGGAAGGTTCCGTCTACACCGCACAGGACGAGCGCGACGTCCATCCGTACCTCGTCGAGGGCATTGGCAAAGACACGTGGCCGAAGACCATGGATCCTTCTGTGGTCGACGAGTGGGTGCGCGTGCCAGACCGCGACTCGTTCCTGATGTCACGCCGGCTCGCGCGTGAGGAAGGACTGCTCGTCGGTGGCTCCGGCGGCACGACGGTTTGGGCAGCGCTCGAGATCGCGAAGCGTCTCGGGCCCGACGCGAAGATCTTGACGATGATTCCCGACTCCGGCCGCTCCTACATGTCGAAGTTCTACGACGACAACTGGATGCTCGAGCACGGATTCGCCGAACGGCGCGCCGCTGCTCCGAGCGTCTCGGAGCTGCTGCGTTCGAAGAGGCTCGACGAGATCGACGTGCCGGCGTTGATCACGATCTCCGCCCACCAGAAGGTGGGCGAGGCGATCGACGTGATGAACAAGTATTCGATCTCGCAGCTCCCCGTGGTGCGCGACGGCGACGTCGAGTCCCTGGCCGACGTGATCGGCTCGCTGCAGGATCGTGATCTCCTGGATCGCATCTTCAAGAACCCTGACGCACTGCACGAGGACGTTGCCTCAGCGATGCAGCCGCCGCTCACCGCAGTGGAGACGGATCAGACGCTGGATGAGGTCTTCGCGACCCTGACCGGGCGCACGAACGCTGTCGTCATCGCCAGCAAGGGAAAGCCGATCGGAGTCCTCACGCGCTCCGACCTCCTCGACTACCTGGCCCACCAGCGTGGCTAGTGCCCGTCCAGTAATGCCGTCGAGCTTCTGGGTCGCGAGCACCAAGCCAGAGGCCGCACTCGACCGCAGCAAGGCTGGTTAGCCTTGCTAAGGGCGAGGGTGGACTCTGGCGCCGCGTGATCGCGGGCCAGAGGCCGACATGTATTGCTGGACGGGCACTAGCATAGGAGTCGTGTCGACTCAGCCGCTCCAGGCCCTGCTCCATAGCGCCTTCCCCGACGCGACCGAACTGCGGGTCGAGGACCGCACCGGCGGCGGCGACCACTTTCAGGTGACGGTCTCGAGCCCCCGCTTCATGGGACTGTCTCTGCTCGACCAGCACCGCCTCGTGAACGAGGCGCTCGCCGAGCCGCTGCAAGACGGCACTATTCATGAATTGCGAATCAAGACGAAAGGGAGCGAATGACCGAGCTGCGCCAGCGAATCCAAGACGTCATCCAAAACGAGCCCGTCGCAGTGTTCATGAAGGGGACACCTCAGTTCGTGATGTGCGGGAACTCTGACCGTGCGCTCCGCGCTCTGCGTGAAGCCGGCGCTCCCGTGACGGGTGTCGACGTTCTCGCAGACCCGGCGATCCGCCAGGAGCTGTCCGAGATCTCCGGGTGGCCGACGATCCCGCAGATCTTCGTGAAGGGCGAGCTGATCGGCGGGGCCGACATCACCGAGGAGCTCGCGGCGAGCGGTGAGCTGACACGCGTCCTCGAGGAGAAGCTTGGTCCCGACTACCGCGAGTCGGCCGGCGAGCGCTCGGTCTCCGTGCTCACGCCCGCGTAGCGGAACCCGATCGGCCGGATCGCTCCCGCAGCGATCAGACCGGCCTCGAGCGACTCCGTGGCCGGGCCCTCGAGCCAGCCGTAGAAGTACGGACGCCACTCGAAATGACGCTCGTCGTAACGCGCGTCGATCTCTGCGCGCAGCGTCTCGTAGGGATGGAGGTCGGCATGGCGCGTGCGCCACTCCGCCAGAGAGGGAGGGCCCTTCGGCTCGCGTCCTGCCGCGACGAGCACCTTGTGCTGCGACTCGTACCAGTCGATCGTGGGCTCGTCCACGTGGTTCCAGGCGAACTCGTCAAGGATGAGCTGCGGCGCGAGCGCCGCGAGCTTGTCGAGCGCGGGGCCGAGGGGATGGACGTGATGAAGGACGCGGCCTGCCACGACCGCGTCAAACGGACCCGGATCGTCGAGTTCCTCCAACGCGATTTGCCGGTAGAGAGGGCCTTCTGGGGCATGCGGATCGATCGCGAGCACGTCGTAACCGGCGGCCGCCAGCGCCGGGGCGACGCCGCCTTCGCGGCCACAGCCGACCTCGAGCACCCGCCGTGGCGCTTCCGCTAGCTGAGAAAGTGCGAACTCGGTGAAGCTCACGACCGTCACCCTCGCACAAGCACGCCGGATCGCAGTCCGTGCTCAGCTGCTCGACGGCAGCGCCCGCGGCGTGCTCGCAACAGTTCGCCGGCTCGGCTTCCTTCAGATCGATCCGATTTCCACGGTCGCACCTCCGCAACGACTCGTCCTGTGGAGCCGCCTCGGACCCTACGACTCGGCTGAGCTCGACCGATTGCTTTGGGAAGAGCGCAAGCTCTTCGAGTGGAGTGCATTCATCTGGCCGGTCGAGGACTTCCCGCTCATCCGCGCGCGCATGCGCCGGCGGCGGGGCAAGGCGAAGTACGAGCAGCAAGGAACTGAGTTCCTGCGGAGGAACGCCCGCTTCAAGCGGCACCTGCTGCGCGAGCTCGAAGAGCGCGGACCGTTGCTCTCGCGCGAGATCGAAGCCGACCTGATGGTGTCGAAAGACCCGCACGCGTGGTGGGGAAGCCGCAAGGTGACGCTCATGCTCGAGCTGCTCGAGGGTCGGGGTGTCGTTGCAATCGTCGGACGCCGGGGAAAACAGCGTCAGTGGGACCTGGCCGAGCGGTGGTACCCAGAGGCCGAGAGCATGCCTTGGCCCGAAGCCAGGCAGCTGCTCGCGGAGAAGCGCTTCCGCTCACTTGGCGTGAAGTTCGAGCAAGGCGAGTGGAAAGCGCATCCCGACGCGGAGGACGGGCCGATGCCGAAGCGCGTGACGTTTCTGTCGCCGTTCGACCGGCTCATCCACGACCGCGATCGCGCCGAGGGGCTCTGGGACTTTCACTACCGGCTGGAGATGTACGTACCGAAACCGAAGCGTGAGTACGGGTACTACGTCCTCCCCATTCTTCGCGGCGACCGGCTGATCGGCAGGATCGATCCGGTGCTCGACCGCAAGACGGGCGTGCTGAAAGTGAACTCCGTGCACTGGGAGGCCGGCGTGAAGCCTGTTTCCCTGCAGAAGCCGCTGCGCAGCCTCGCAACCTTCATCGGCGCCGGTAGCATCGAGGCCTAGCTGTGGCTGCTCCGGCGTCATCCTCCAGGCCCCTGACGCGCGAGAACGCGGCGCCAGCCGTTGTCCTCAGTCGCACCCGTGCGCAAAGCACGGGCGCTCCCTGCGTCCTAGTCTGGCTTGGTTCTCGCACGTCAGGAGCGTGGTAATGGCACCGGAGCAGCCACTGGACTTCGAGACTCGTGCCATCCACGACGGCCAGGAGCCCGATCCCGCGACGGGCGCAATCACGACGCCCATCTATCTCACCTCGACGTATGTGCAGGACGCAGTCGGCGAGCACAAGGGCTACGACTATTCCCGTGTCGCGAATCCCACGCGCACGGCGCTGCAGCAATGCCTCGCCTCACTCGAGTCCGCCGAGCACGGGGTCGCGTTCGCATCGGGGCTCGGTGCCGTGACAACGATCATGCACCTGCTGAACCCGGGCGACCGGATGGTGCTGATCGCGGATGTCTACGGCGGGGTCTACCGGATGACCTCACAGGTCTACGAGCCCAAGGGTTACGTCTTCGACTACCTCCCCGCCGCCGAGTTCGACGAGCTGGCCTCTCATCTCGATGAACGCACTCGAATCGTCTGGGTCGAGACACCGTCGAACCCGATGCTGAACATCGTCGACATCAGGAAGGCGGCTGACGCAGCGCATGCGGCGGGAGCGATCCTCGTCGTGGACAACACGTTTGCAACGCCCTATCTGCAGCGTCCTCTGGAGCTCGGCGCGGACATCGTCGTGCACTCCACGACCAAGTACCTCGGTGGCCACTCTGACGTCATAGGCGGTTTCGCCGCGACGAGCGATCCGACGATTGCGGAGCGGCTGCTGTTCCTGCAGAAGTCCCTCGGTGCGGTTCCGAGCCCGATGGATTGCTGGCTAGTGCTGCGCGGGATCAAGACGCTAGCGGTGCGCATGCGCCAGCACTGTCACAACGCCCACGCGCTTTCCGGCTTTCTCGAACGGCATCCGCGCGTCGAGCAGACCTTTTATCCGGGGCTCCCAAGGCATCCCGGCCACACGATCGCCGCCAAGCAGATGCACGACTTCGGCGGGATGATCTCGTTCCTCGCCGAGTCGGAAGAGGAAGCCACCGCATTCGTTGCGAGCACGAAGCTTTTCAAGCTCGCCGAATCGCTCGGCGGCGTCGAGAGCCTCATCGAGTTGCCCGCGCGGATGACGCATGCATCGACTGCCGACGCGCCGTTCGCTGCGCCGCGGAACCTCATCCGGCTCTCCGTCGGCCTGGAGTCCGCAGAAGACCTCCTCGAGGATCTCGAGGCGGCGTTCGCCAAGGTCGCCGGCGGAACCCACTCCGCCCGGTCGGTGTAGCAGCTTCAACCGACCAAGGAGCGACCAATGAGACGTCCACTGCTGCTCGCGGCGGCGCTCACCGCGCTGCTGCTGTCTCCGGCTGCCGCGACCGCGAAGGGGCCGTCGGCTGCGACGATCGCCGGCCCCGGTCTCGCGCACGCGCTCACCATCGAGGGGTTCGGCGAAGGTGGGAACACCTCGCCACTGGGGATCCTCGTCAGCGAGGGAGGTTTCTTCCCGCAGGTCTTCGATCAGACTCCCGTCGCAACGACTCGCTCGCGCCCGGCCGACCGCCTCGGCCAGGGTTACGCCGTGACGTACACAGTCCCGGGGCCGAACGGCGATTCGACGCTTCGTCAAACCCTCTATCCCTATGCCGTGAACGGGCCCGCGAGCTACATGGCGCCCGGCCAGAAGTTCTGGGGCTCGGAATCGACACAGGGCGGCTGGTATCGAGGCACGGCCACGCTGAAGGCGATGCTCGTGAAGGCAGGCCTACCCGCCACGGCACCAACGAAGCAAGCCAGTCGGGGTCAGGCCCACAAGCGCGCCGTCGCCGTCGGCGCGGGGGCCGGCGTCGCACTCGCAGCAGGCGCTCTGGGTCTGCTGTACCGGCGTCGGCGCTCCGCCCCGCGCTGAAGGCATGGGAGGATTCGGGCTCGATGAGCCCGGATCCTCTCGACCTCCACTACCAGGGAGCCGAGCGCGTCATTGCTTCCTACGTCCTCGAGACCGAGGAGGGACCGACGCTCTTCGACTGCGGCCCTTCGTCATGCCTCGAGCGCCTGCATTCGGCTCTGCGCCAACGCGGGCTCGAGCTCCAGGACCTCCGCCATCTGCTCCTCTCCCACATCCATCTCGATCACGCCGGCGCGGCCGGAGTTCTCGTGCGCGAGCACCCTGAGCTGCAGGTACACGTCTCCGAGATAGGCGCGCCGCATCTGGTCGATCCCCGCCGACTCGAGAGGAGCGCGCGGCGGCTCTACGGCGACGCGTTCGACACGATGTGGGGAGAGCTCGCCCCTGTTCCGCAGGAGAACATCCGCGTCGCAGGCAAGAACGTGCTCGGCCTGGAGTGCTTCCCGTCGCCCGGGCACGCAAGCCACCATGTCTGTTACCTCGCCGGCGACGGCACTCTCTATGCGGGTGATGCTGCCGGCGTCCGCCTCCAGCCCGACCCGACGGTCATCCCCCCGACGCCCCCGCCGGATTTCGACCTCGAAGCGTGGAACCGGACAATCGACGAGATCGAGAAGCGGAGGCCGAGCAGGCTGGCGCTCGTCCACTTCGGCATCGCCGAGGATCCCGGGCCGCACCTCGCCGAGCTCCGGCAGCGACTCGCAGACTGGGCGCGTCGGGTCGAGCAGGGCGTAACGGAAGAGGAGTTCAGCGAGTCGGTTCGTAGCGATATTGCTGCAAGCGGAGGAAATGCGGAGACGTACGAGCGTGCAATGCCGTTCTGGCAGTCCTACGCCGGACTGAAGCTCTACTGGGAGCGACGCGCTGATGTTTGAGCTGGGTCCGCTGCGCGAGCGCAACTTCCGGCTGCTCGCCGGTGCGCGAACGATCTCGTTTTTCGGCACGAACCTCGCGCCGATCGCAGTTGCATTCGCCGTCCTCGATCTGACGGGATCGGCCACCGATGTCGGGCTGGCCTTCGCCTGCTGGACACTCGCCCAGATCTCCACGCTGTTGATCGGCGGCGTCGTCGCCGATCGCCTGCCCCGGCGTCTCGTGATGTTGTCGTCCGACTCGGCTAACTTTGCGATTCGCGCCGCGATGGGCGCTCTGCTCGTCAGCGGGCACGCCCGCATCTGGGAGATCTTCGTCCTGCAGGCGCTCGGCGGCGCAGCGACCGCGTTCTATTCGCCCGCCTCGACGGGTCTCGTGCCCGAGACGGTTCGACCGGCCCTGCTCCAACAGGCGAACGCGTTCATGAGCATCTCCCGCTACCTGGCCTTTCCTGTCGGCGCGGCAGCGGGAGGCACCATCGTGGCGACCGTCGGAAGCGGCTACGCACTCCTCGTCGACGCGGCGACATATGCGACGAGCGCGCTCCTGCTGAGCCGTATCCGCTTGCCGGGCCGCGCGCGGACGGCGGCGGCTCCGAACTTCCTGCGTGAACTCCGCGAAGGCGGGCAGGCGTTCACGGAGCACACCTGGGTCTGGCTGCTCACCGGCTGGATCTCCCTGTACTTCCTCGTGACGTACGCGCCGTTCTTCGTGCTCGGGCCGTACATCGCGAAGAATTCGCTGGGCGGCGCGACGGCCTGGGCAATCATCGTCACGGGCGAAGCAATTGGCGCACTGGCGGGTGGCCTCCTCGGGCTCCGCCTGCGACCGCGCCGTGCCATGACCTCGATCGGTGCGCTCTTCATTACGACAGCTCTGCAATGCGCTCTCCTTGCGATCCACGCGCCGGCGCTCGCCATCGGCGCCGCGGCGGTGCTCGCCGGCTTCGCCTTCTCTTATGGAACCGTGATCTGGGACACGGCTCTGCAGCAGACGATCGCGCCCGAGAAGCTGGCCCGCGTCAGCGCCTACAACTGGATGGGCGCGATGGCCTTCCTGCCCGCCGGGTATGCGATCGCCGGGCCTGTTGCGAGCGTCATCGGCATGTCGACGTCTCTCTGGATCGGTGTCTTCTGGGTGGTCGTGACGACCTTGATCGTGATCTCGGTGCGCGACGTGCGGGACTTCAGGCTCGAGCCCGTTGACTTGCCCGAAGCGGAGCTCGCGCCCGCGTAAGCTGCGCAGATGCCGCCGGTCCCGGTTCCGCCCGACGTCGACGAGTTTCTCTCGCGCCCCAATCCCGCGGTCGTTGCGACACTCCGTCCGGACGGCTCACCGCACACGGTGCCCACGTGGTACGACTGGGAGAACGGCCGCGTGCTGCTGAACATGGACGAAAGCAGGCTGCGCCTGCGGTTCTTGCGCCGCGATCCCCGTGCTGCCCTGACCGTGCTCGATGCAGGCAGCTGGTACAGCCACATCAGCCTGATCGGCAGGGTCGTCTCGATCGAGGACGATCCCGATCTCGCCGACATCGATCGACTCGCCGTTCGCTACACGGGGCAGCCGTTTCGTCGGCGAGGGGCGAAGCGGGTTAGCGCTTGGCTAGAGCCCGAGCGCTGGCACGGCTGGTCGGACGCCGGACCCTGGGGTTAGTGCCCCACTAACCGATCGCCTTCTCGTAGGCGCCCACGTAGTCGCGCACCATCCGCTCGGGGGAGAACTCTTCCTCGACGTAACGGCGTAGCTCGAACGGGTCGAGGTCGTCCGCTGCTCCGAGCGCATCGGCCATCTGCTTGTAGTGGTCGACGATGATGCCGCTGCGTCCGTGTTCGATCACTTCCGGGACCGCACCCCACCGCGTTGCGATCACCGGCGTCCCGCAGGCCATCGACTCGATCATGACCAGGCCGAACGGCTCTTCCCACTCGATCGGAAACAAAGTCGCGCGTGCGTTCTGCAGCAGCTCCACTTTCTCGCCGTGCGTAACCTCGCCGAGATACTCGATCCCGTCGACGAGGTGCGGCTCGACGAGCTCGTGGAAGTACTCGCGCTCCTTGGGCTCCTGCATCTTGCCGGCGAGCTTCAGCGGAAGGCCCGTCTCCATTGCAACTGCGACCGCGCGATGCGCCCCCTTGTCCGGGCTCATCCGGCCGAGGAAGAGCAGGTAGTCACCGCGGTGCGGCTTGACGGGATAGACCGAGAAGTCGAGCGCATTCGGGCAATTGGCGATCCAGTTCAGGCCGGGTTTCGGCTTGCGTTGGTTCATCGAGATCGAGATCAGGCCGACCTCGGGCGCGACGCGGGAAATCAAAGCGTAGATCTCCCCCGGCTCCCCGTCGAGTGGCCCGTGCACGGTGTGAACGACGGGCGTGGACGTAGTGGCGCCGAGTGTCATGCCGAGCATCCCCGTGTGGTCGTTGATGACGTCGAACTCGTCGGTCCGGGCAAAGCAGGACAGGGCATGCTTCAGCTCCCAGAACGTGCGGCCGATCTGTCGGCTCGGCGCTTCCGGGAAGACTGCGGCGAGCTTCGCCTTCGTCCGCGAGTCGCCCGAGGCGAACAGCGTGACGTCGTGGCCCGCATCGACGAGTCCGTCGGCGAGCAGCCACACGATCCATTCGATGCCCCCGTAGCCGATCGGCGGAACGGCGAACCACGCCGGGGCAAGGATCGCGATCTTCATGCTTCTTCGACGCGCACTCGGCCTTCGTCGAGACGGACATCCCATAACCGGCCGAAGGCGCGAACGCCCGCGAGTCTGATCGTCCCGGCCCACGACGGGAGATCGACCGGAGCAACCGTGTCGAGCGCATGGCGACGCCGGTCCGGCTGCAGGCCGAGCAGCAACTGAAGCAACAGGACTGGCGTCCCTGCAGCCCACGCCTGCGGGCGTGCGGCCGTCGGATACGCAATCGGAAACGGGGTCTCGGACCGGCGCATGCCGGCGAAGACCTCCGGGAGCTGGTAACTGAAGTGCTGCGCGGCGGTGAGCATCCGCTGCGTGATGCGTTGAGCCTCCGGCCAGCGCGCGTAGCGCGCCAAACCGGCGGCAATCAGAGAATTGTCATGCGGCCAGACCGTGCCGTTGTGGTACGAGAGCGGGTTGTAGCCGGCGTCGCCGGTCGACATCGTGCGCACGCCCCACCCCGACCACAGCTCGTCTCCCATCAGCTGGTCGACTACGGCATCGACGCGATGGGGCGGGACGATGCCGCTCCACAGGAGGTGGCCGATGTTGGAGCAGAGGGAGTCGACCTTGCGCTTCTCGCGGTCGAGCGCAAGTGCGTAGTACCCACCGCGCTCGTCGACCCAGAACGCCTCGTCGAAGCGCGCCTGTAACTCCTCTGCTTCCCGTTCGAGCCGTGTCGCAAGCTCGCGGTCGCGCCAGACGTCCCGCGCGAGCTCGGCCACGCGACGTTTCGCGTCGTAGACGTAGCCCTGGACTTCGCAGGGCGCAATCGGCGCGCCGGCCAGAGTGCCGTCGTGGAAGCGCTGCGAATCCCACGAGTCCTTCCACGACTGGTTCTCGAGCCCTCGCTCGGTCCGACGCTCATACTCGACGAAACCGTCCCCGTCCCGGTCGCCGTACTTGTCGATCCACTCGAGTGCCAGCATCGCCGGCCCCTTGAGATCCCGCACAAGCGCGGCGTCGTCCGTCCACCGCCAGACCTCGGAAAGCAGGACGAGATAGAGCGGTGTCGCGTCGACGGTGCCGTAGTACCGCTCGAACCACGTGCGCGCGGCCTTCCCGTGACGCACCTCGTGGACGATCTTGCCGGGCTCCGCATCGATCGTCGGGTCGTCCTCCTTGGACTGCAGCTCGGCGAGCACTTCGAGCGCCGTGCGGGCGAGCTCAGGGCCGAAGAGGAGCGTCTGCAGGCACGTGATGATCGTGTCGCGGCCGAACACCGTCATGAACCACGGCACGCCTGCGCCGGGAAGCTTGCCGATCCCGGAGCCATCGGACTGCATCCTCAGAGATGCGAGGTCGGAAACCGACTGGCCGAACGAGTGCCCGAGTGCGTCCCACGTCGTCCGCAGTTGCGGCACACGCAACTGCCAGGCGGCGAGGGAGTCTCGAACCCGACCCACCTCTTCGCCGAACCGGCGCTGCGCGAAGCGCGGCGCCACGAGCTCTCCGTCCGGCAGTGGAATGACCTCCACGTCGAGGTTCCAGCGCTCTCGGGGTTGCAGGGCGAGGTGGAACCTCACTTTCGAGCCGTCCACCTCTCCGCGCTGGGAGAAGATCACCTGCGTCTTCAACGGCAGGTCGCCGTTATCCGAGATGAGGAACTGGTTTCGCTCCTCGTCGTACTCATTCGGCCTCAGCTCGGGCAACGGCTTTGCCCTGAGCGGGTCGCCGAGCGCGAAGTCGTAGTCCTTCACCGCGAAGATGTCCGCGAAATCCGTGGCGACTTCGAGCTCGAACTCGAACTCGACCGCCTCCATGCCCTGGTTCTGGACGGCGAAGGAGTCCTGCATCCCCTCACCGACGAAGCGCTCGCGCCGAATCGAGAGCGCGTCCTGCGGAAGACCGCCCGAGAGCGGGTTGCGCATGAAAAACGCCGCGGAAAAGTATTCGATCTTGTCCGATGAGAGCAGCAGGGGACGATGGCCGTTGATCGTCAGCTTGAAGCGGGAGAGAAACCGCGTGTCCACGGAGAACAGACCCTCGCCCTGGTGGTGGAGATCACCGACCTCGTCGCAGATGCAGAACGTGGCGCCTTCGAGTATTCGCAGCTGTCCTGCCATCAGGTCCCGCTACGAACTATGCGTCCGCCGGAGGACTGCGCAAGGGCCTTGACGACGAGCTCGTCCACGTTCACGTGCGCTGGGCGGGTCACCGCGAACAGGATGCAGTCCGCAATGTCCTCCGCCTTCGGCGCGTCCAGGCCCTCGTAGACCTTGCGCGCCGTCTCTTCGTCGCCGCGGAAGCGAACGCGCGAGAAGTTCGTGTCCACGAGGCCGGCATCGACGGTCGTGATGTGAATCGGGCGGCCGAGAAGGTCCTCGCGCAACGCGTAGGTGAAGCCGCGCACCGCGAACTTCGAGGCCACGTAGACCGCGGCCTTCTCGTACGCCTGCCTGCCGGCGATCGAGCCCATGTTCACGATGTGCCCGCCGTCTCGAATGTGCGGCAGGAAGAGGCGCGTGATGCGAATCAGGCCGTTGACGTTGGTCTCCAGCACCGTGTGCTCGTCCTCTTCGGTGCTTTCGTCGAAGACGTCCCGGCCGAGCGCGAGCCCGGCGGCGTTGACGAGGATGTCGACGCCGTTCAGCTCCTCGTTGGCGGCCTTGACGAAGAGCTCGCAGCTGGCTGGATCCGTCACGTCCAGTTCCAGAGGCTTCACGGGGGGCTGGATCCGGTCGCTGCGACGCGCCCCGCCGACGACGCGTGCTCCTTCCCGGGCCAGAGCGAGGGCGGTGGCCGCGCCGATGCCGCTGGACGCGCCGGTGACAACGGCCGATCTTCCCTCCAGGCTGGGCACCGCGAGAGCCTAACGGCCGAGCGGACCGCGGCGCGCAACCGCTTCGCCCAGTTCGACCGTCGTGCTCGCCGGCTCGGCGTGCTCGACCTGGAGCGTCGTGTGCGTGAGGCCGAAACGCTCGGACAGGATCGACTCGAGCCGCCGCCGCGCGGCGTGGCAGTCCGCACCGGGAGTCACCAGGACATGGGCGGAGAGCGCCGGGAAGCCGCTCGTCACGGTCCACACGTGCAGGTCGTGGACCTCGACGACGTCCTGCTCGGCGACGAGCGCGCGCCCGATCGCGTCAGGATCCGCGTCCCCCGGCGCTCGCTCGAGAAAGATGAGCGTCGACTCGCGGAGAAGCTGGGCGCTCGACCAGAGCATGAGCGCCGCGACCGCGATGCTCGCAATCGGGTCGAAACGGTCCCACCCGGTCGCAAGGATCAGCCCGCCTGCGAGTGCGGCGGCGCCGAAGGCCGCGACATCTGTCAGGAGGTGGAGAAACGCGCCACGCACGTTGAGGCTTTCACGACTTGCGCGCGCGAGCACGAAGCTCGCGGCGATGCTCACTGCGACACCACCGAGCGCAACCGCTAGGACGAGCCCGCCGCGCACGTCGTGTGGATCGACGAGCCGGTGCACCGCCGACCAGACGATCCAGAGCGCGATCAGCCCAAGGGTGATCCCGTTCCCCTGCGCGGCGAGGATCTCCAGGCGCGAGTAGCCGAAGGTCCAGCGGCCGGCCGCGGGGCGGGCGGCCATAGCCGACGCGACCAGCGCGAACGCGAGCGCGGCTGCATCGGTAAGCAGATGGCCCGCGTCGGCGAGCAGCGCAAGCGAGTGGCCGATCATCCCCGCGGCGATCTCCGCCGCCATCAGCAGCACAACGAGCAGGAGCGCGATCGTCAGCGCCCGGCGGTCGGTAACCAGCCTGTGTTCGTGTTCGTGGGCCGTGCGGAGAGGTTAGTCGGTGGCATCCACCGGAACGTGCCACGGGCCCTGCCGGCGGCCACCTGTCCGCTCGATCGCACGCATTCCCGGCAAGAAAAACGCACTAAGGGTCACGGCGGCACCAAGTGCCGCCGCTCCGACCAGGGTCGCACGGGCACCCAAGACCGCCGCCACGGGCGCCGTCAGCGCGAACGAGAGTGGTAGGAGACCGATCGAGATCAGCCAGTCGAGGCTCGAGACGCGCCCCAACATCGATCCGGGAACGTGATGCTGCTTGATCGTCGCCCAGACGATCGTGCCCGCGGCTTCGAGCGCGTTAAAGACGAGACAGACGAGCATCAACTCCCACGCCGCATTGGCGATTCCGTACCCCGCGATCGCCAGCGTCGCAATCGTCCAGGTCATGTACATGACCGTTACGTCCCTGCGCGGATGGCCGCGATGCCCCATGAAGGCCGCGCCGCCGACAGCCCCGAGACCGCCGGCCGCCAACACGAGCCCCAGTGTGCCGGCAGACGCGTGCAGCTCGTTCTTCACCAGGAACGGGAGGAGCACTTCAGCCGGGCCGAGGAACACGAGATAGGCGATCGCAGCGGAGAGGAGCGTGCCCCAGAGCCACACGCGCTGGCGAACGAAGCGAAGGCCTTCCTTGAGCGCAGCGACGCTGGACGTCTGGACTTCGACGTGCCGACCCGCCCGCCGCGGTATCGCCAGCACCGCTATGAGGCAGACGGCGAACGAGGCGGCGTCAATCGCGAAGGCGATCCCCACCGACGCGGCCACCAAGGCTCCACCCGCGACGGGACCTATGAGCCTCATAGCGATGGGCCGCACGAATTGGTCGAGCGCATTGGCCGCCGGCAGATCCGACTTGGGCAGCAGCTCCGGCAAGATCGCCTCAAAGGCAGGCATGAAGAAGGCGGTACCGACGCCGTAGACCGCAACAAGGGCGACGAGCTCCCAGAAGCGGAGGGCGCCCATCAGGACGAGAACCGCCAGGACGGCGACGGCGACGGCGCGAAGACCGTCTGCCCAGGCCATGACGACCCGCCGGTCGCGCCGGTCACTGACGACGCCGCCGATCAGCAGGAACGCGATCGTCGGAATCGTCATGCCGATGCCCACAATCGACAATGCCGCAGGCGCGTTCCAGAGTGAATAGCTCTCCCACGCGATCGCGATCAGGAAGATCCCGTCGCCGATCAGCGAAATCGTCATCCCCGTCCAGAGGATCCGGAAGTCGCGGTGTTTCAGCGGTGAGAGCAGGTTGCCACGACCAAACCCTCCCGGCCGGTCGAGCGCTTCGTGACTATGCTGCATTGGAGGCTGCTGACGACTCGACGTCCTCCTGAGTCGAAGCGCCGGCAACCGTGAGGAACTTCGTCAACGCAGCCGAATCCATCGGACGGGCGAAGAGGAATCCCTGGCCGAGCTCGCAGCCGAGCTCTTCGAGCGAGCTGGCCTGCTCGGGAAGCTCGATGCCTTCCGCGACGACCTCGAGCGACAGGCTCGTGCCGAGCGCGATGATCGCCGAGGTCAACGTGCTGTTCTCCTCGGCGCCGACGAACGATCGGTCCATCTTCAGAATGTCGACGGGGAATCGGCTGAGATAGCTGAGGGACGAATAGCCCGTTCCGAAGTCGTCCATCGCCAGCCGGATGCCAAGCGCCTTTAGCTCATGCAGCTGCATCATTGCGAAGTCGGTGTCGGTGAGCATCAGCGACTCTGTGATCTCGAGAACCAGTGCGGCCGCGGGCAGCCCAGTGATTTCGAGCGCCTGACGCACGTCGGCAACAAGCGTTTCGGACTGCAGTTGCCTGACGGAGAGGTTCACACTCATCGTCAACCCCTCAGTCCGCGGGAAGGTTTCCCGGAGACGGGCGCCTTCGCGGCAGGCCGTTTCCAGGATCCATCGCCCCATCGGGATGATCAAACCCGTCTCTTCGGCCACCGGGATGAACTGGATCGGCGGGATCGTTCCTCGCGTCGGATGGTTCCAGCGCACCAGAGCCTCGACGCCAAGAATCTCCCGGTCGGAGAGCCTCACGACCGGCTGGTAGTGCAGCACGAGCTGATCCATGGTCAGCGCGTGCTGCAGGTCCGACCGAAGCTCGAGTCGCTCGACGACGCGCTCGTGCATCGTCGGCTCGAAGACGCGGTAGCTGCCCTTGCTGTCGCGCTTGGCCATGTACATCGCCACGTCGGCATTGCGCAGAAGCTCCGATGCCTCTGGCGTCTCGATGTCCTCACCGACCAGGCAGATCCCGACGCTCGCCCGCGGAAACACGTTCTTGCCTTCGATCTCGATGGGAAGATCGAGCGCTCGCAGGATTCGTGCCGCCGCGTCGGCAGCGTCCGACGAACCGGCCACGCCATCGAGGAGGACGGCGAACTCGTCTCCTCCGAAGCGCGCGACGGTGTCGCTCGGGCGAACGGCGATCTTCAGCCGACGGCCGACCTCCTGCAAGACCTCGTCCCCGGCCGCGTGACCGAGACTGTCGTTCACGGTCTTGAAGTCGTCTAGGTCGATGAACATGACGGCAATCTCGTGCACGCCGCGCTGAGTGCGCATCAGCGCGTGCTCGACACGGTCGGAGAAGAGCGCGCGGTTCGCGAGCTTCGTCACCGGGTCGTGGAAAGCCTGATGCGCGAGCTGCTCCTCGAAAGCCTTACGCTCGCTGACGTCGCGGCAGTTGAGCACGATGCCGCGGACGTGCTCGTCGTGGAGAAGGTCGGTGTGCTGGACCTCGAACCTCAGGGTCGCACCGTCCCGGTGACTGACCGAGCACTCGATCGTGTGCGCGTCGGCGTCGCCCGAGCCGTCGATCGCGATCAGTTGCGCGAGCAGGGGCCGGTCGGTCTCGCTCAGAAGCCGGTCGAATCGCGTTCCTTCGACCTCGTCCACGCGGTATCCGAGCAGCCGCTCGATCGACGGGCTCTGGTACGTGATGATTCCGTCGGCGTCCAACACCGTGATGAGGTCGCTCGAGTGCGCAACCAGGGAGCGGAAACGGGCCTCGCTCTGGCGTCGATGGAGATCCGCTGCCAGCGACGCGCCTTCGACTGCGAGCGAGACCTGCGTCGCGAGAGCGCCGAGCGCGTCTATGAGGTCGCGCGTGAGGCTCACCGGCGACGAGATGACGATGGCACCGCGAACTTCCCCGCGAACGGTCAGAGGGGCGACGATCGTCGTCTGCCCTTCGGGGAGCCTGAGGTCCCCGCGTACGTAAGGGGGCGGTTCAGCGTGCAAAACGCGAAGCGAGCCCGAGCGATCCTGCAGCAGCCAGTCACACGTTCCCTCACCGACCCGACCACCCGTAGCGCCGTCAGACGAGGCCTCGACGACCGCCACGCCTTCGGACACGAGCACGAGTCGCACGGGCGGCTCGGCGGCGAGCAGGCGATGGACGGCCGAGATGGCGGCATTTGCGACCTGCTCATGACCGGCTGCCGCAACGAGCTCGACGCCCGCCCCGCGCAAGGCGCGCTCGCGCGAAACCACGCGCGCCTCCTGACGCACGAGGCCGGCCATTCTCGCGACGACCAGCAGGAAGAGGACAGCGGAGGCGATGATGAGAACGAGCACGTCGGGGTTGCCAAGCGACTGGACGAACCGAATTCCCGGCGCGATCAGACAGGCGCTACCGAGCAGCGTGAGCCGGAGGGGAGTCAGACGCGTCCCGAGCTCCGGCGCCCCCTCCTCGAGCGAGCGCATAGACGGATGCAGTGCCGCTGCGCCCCAGAGCAGGTAATAGAGAATCCAACCGGCGTCGAAGATCAGCTGGTGGTTGTACGTGTTTTTCAGGAGTGCGTAGTTGTAGGCCGAATCCGTGGCCATCAGGCAGACGATGCTGCTGACGAGGAACCAGAACGCCGGCGTGCGCTTGCCGGCATCGACTGCGAGCCTGATCGCAGCCGCCAACAGGAGAACGTCGCCGAGCGGATACGCGACCGACACCGCGTTGGCGAGCACGGTCAGGCCCGTGAGATGGATGTTCGGGGCGATCAGGAACACCCACGACAGAAGACCGATACCAATGGTGAGGATCAGCGCATCGATGAGCGCGGTTCGGTCAGGCCGCGGGTTGCGTCGCTTGATGAGGATGAACAGTCCCGCCATCAGAACCGGATAGACGGTCAGATAGAGGGCGTCACCGATCGACGGGAACCCGACGTCCGCTCCCAACAGCTTGGGGTAGCTGTACGTGTAGAGGTCGCCGCTGAAGAACAGGAACTGCCCTGCCGCGAAGAGCCACCAGGCCGCACGAGCGCGAGGCTTGTGCATTCGGATTCCGACGACGATCGCGACCACGCCGGAAAGACCGAGCGCGTTGATCAGCGGCCCATTTCCTGCGAGCGGCGGCGCGAACAGGTACAGGCTCGTGAGAACGCCGGTCCCGGCCAGGTACCAGATCCAGACCTGGCCGCGCGGGGTCCCCGGTAGAGCGAGCCGAAGGCGAGCGACTCTCATGCCGCTCGCTCGCTCGTGCGTGCGGGCTGCAGGTCGAAGACGTTTACCAGCCGGCCGAGCACGTCGATCAACTGATCGATTTCGGCGTCGGTGTTCGCGGCCGTGACCTGGACACGGAATCCGACCTCGCTCCTCGGAACGAGCGGATAGGCGGCCAACGTCGCGTAGATGCCGTTGTCGAAGAGGAACCGCCCGACGGCGTCGATGTCCTCGTGCCGTGCGAGTGGCACCTCGATGATGGGGAATCCCGATCGATTCGGTGTGTGCACGCCGAGGCGGTCGAGCTCGTTGAGTACGGCTCCCGTCTTGCGCCAGAGCTCGGCTCGGATGGCGTCACCACGCTTCTCGTTCACGTCCAGTCCGACCAGAACGGTCGCGAGGGAGGCGATCGGAGATGGGCCTGAGTAGAGATACGGCGGAGCAGCGGTCTTCAGCAGGCGCTTCAGTTCCGGCGAGCACGTCAAGAACGCCGCGAGGGACGAGTACGCTTTCGACAGTCCCGAGACGAGCACGACGTTGTCGTACGTGTCACCGGTGTAACGAACGATGCTGTTTCCGCGGTTGCCATACGGGCTGAGCTCGTCGTTACTGCGCTCGCCGATGACACCGAACCCGTGAGCGTCGTCGACGTACAAGAGGGCGTCATAGGCTCGGGCAAGCCGGGCGAAGGCCGGCAGGTCGACCGCGTTGCCAGTCATGCTGTTCACGCCGTCGACACAGATCAGCCGAGGCGAAGGACCGTCTTCTTTGAGGAGCCGCTCCAGATCGTCCGCGTCCTCGAACTGGAATCTCTTCAGAGTCGCTCCGCGAGCCCCGGCCAGTTGGCAGCCCTCGTAAATCGTCTTGTGCGCCCTGGATTCGACATAGATCGTGCCGCTGCCCGCGAGTACGGGGATCACGGACATGTGGATCAGCGTGATCGTCGGCAACACGAGAGTGTCCTCGGCGCCGACCAGTGCGGCGAGGCGTTCCTCGATCTGCGAGTAGAGCACCGGACTGCCAAGCAGGCGCGACCAGCTCGGGTGCGTTCCCCACTTGTCCAGGTACGCCGGGACGGCCTCGATGATCTCCCGCTCGAGGTCGAAGCCGAGGTAGTTACACGAAGCGAAGTCCGCGAGCCACTTGTGTCCGACGCGAATCATGCGGCCATCGATTTCCTCGATCACGGCATCGCTCATCGGGTGGGAGCGCCCGAGCTCGTCGAGGTCATGGCAGGCGGCTAGCCACCTGTCGATCCAAGCAGGGGCCGCCAACGCGGCCCCGGGGCCGGCGGATGCGCGCGCAGTCACTTAGGCACCATCGACCGGATTGGGCCCAATCTTGAGGTCCGGTCGAGTCCCCTGGCGACAGGAGTCAACAAGCCATTCGATGACGTGATCGGGGGCTCCCGGGTACCTAGGTGTCCTGCCTAGGTAGACCTGTTCAGGTCGTCCGGCTCGGCGACGTTCTCGGCGACCCGCTGGAGCAGGCGAGCCCGCCGAGGCTGGATGCCGGCGGTGAAGCGGCCGCACGCCGCAGAATGGAGCGCAGGTCTCCTAACTCCAGGGAGTCGTTTCTAAAGGGGGCGAGTCCTCTGACGGCAACCGAGCGGACTGCGGCTAGGCGCTCAGCAGGGGCTCGCCCTCGAGCTTGTTTCCGCAGGCGCGGTTCGAGTCCTCTCAATCTCGTTTCCGCCTGGGGTGCCGCCAGAGAAACGCTCCGACCGCGAGCCCCTACCACGAGAGGTGCACCAGGGGGTCGTTCGGAATCCGATGGCGACACCGCTCCTCCCCGCCGCGACGCGCACGCGACGCCGTATCACGTCGTGACCGCGCTCGAGTAGCAATTCCTCGCCTGGATGCTTCTGCACGAGGTGTGCGCACGGTCGCGCCACCGCCCTCGAGAGGGCCGTCAAGCCGCCGTCGCTAGATTCGAGATGTGGTTTGGCCCCAAACCTCGTCGTCACGAAACATCGAAACGCTGGCCGACCAGGTGACGGCCCCGACCGCGTTGTCGCGCTTCCGCCAAAACGCGACAGCCACGCAACCTCGACCGGCGCCTCCCGCGACTCAACCGGGCAGGCACCGACTGAACCGGACAGGCATCGCTCACCTCTCCGTTTACCGACACCAAGGTTCCCTCCTCGCGGGATCACTGGCCGGCTGCCGGAGTCATCAGTGACACCTTCGACGATCTGACGCTTCTCGCTGTCAATTCGTCCGTCGTGGCGCCGTTCAGCGAGGCGGCGCCATTCGAGGATCGAATCGGCGGGGACGTCGGCCGCGACCGCCTGCTCGGTCTCGGTCATGGAGCGGAGCGCCTCGTGCGGGTGGCGGTAATGGCTGTCGTCGGCGTTCGGCATGAACCTACGCGGGCTTCCGGGCGGCGCGGTAGCCGCCGCAGAGCGGTCGCGCCATTGGATCACGGGGCTCGCTGGCAACACAAGCTCGCGGCGAGTCAGGTGCAGCTGGGCGACGAGTCGCCACAATGAGGCCGTGAGCACCCAGACGATCGAAGCACCGGTCCGCACCGAGGAGCCGGAGCACCCTTTTTCAAGCTGGGCCTGGCTTCGGTGGCAATCTGATCCGTAGTGGTCCGTGGTCGTGCAACTCCCAATTTTGTTGCCCCATCAGACAACAGCCGAAAGGAAGAACCTCGAACTCGCTGATCTCGTGGCTGATCGCGCGCAGCGATCTCGACGTCAACTCGGTACATCTGGCTGATCGAACCGTCTGGCGCGTCGCCAGAGGCAGGGCGCAAGATGGATCTGCATCTCATCGGATCGGCCCAACCTTGAGGGAACCGCTGAACGACATTTGCCTCGCCTGCCAGCGAGACATTCCTACGGCCGGACGACCCGTCGAGCTCCACATCTCGCCGGCTTGCAGCTTCGAAGGCCCTTGCGTCATCGCTCTCTTCGAACGCTCATACCGCGGGACTCGAGCGCGTATCAGCGCGAGGGCACGAGCTCCTAAACGCGCAATCGCCGCGACTGCGCGTTTAGCTGCGGCCCTTGAGGCCTTGCGCTTCGGGCAGGGACGCGAGCGTCTTGAGCGTGTTGTTCTCGATCTGGCGGATCCGCTCGCGGGTGACACCGAAGGCGCGGCCGACCTCTTCGAGCGTCTGTGGTTGACCGCCATGGAGGCCGAAGCGGAGCTCGATTACCTGGCGCTCGCGCTCGGGCAGCGCGGACAGCGCCTGCTCGATCTCCGTGCATAGCAGCGAGACCGCGGCCTCCTCGAAAGGCGACTCGGCCAGCTCATCTTCGACCAAGTCAGCGAGCTTCGCGTCCCCCTGCTCGCCAATCGGCTTCTCGAGCGAGACGGGAAGCTGCGCCATCCGCCGGATCTCCCGCACCTCCGCGGTTGTCATCTCAAGCTCGGCCGCGATTTCCTCCGCTTGTGGCTCGCGCGCCAGTTGCTGCACCAGGCGGCGCTCGACGTGGACGACCTTGTTCAGTCGCTCGACCATGTGCACCGGTATGCGGATCGTCCGTGCCTTGTCGGCGATCGCACGCGTGACCGCCTGCCGGATCCACCAGGTCGCGTAGGTCGAAAACTTGAAGCCCTTGCGGTAGTCGAACTTCTCCACGGCGCGAATCAGGCCGAGCGACCCTTCCTGGATCAGGTCGAGGAACGAGAGACCGCGGCCGAGGTAGGGCTTCGCGATCGAGACGACGAGCCGCAGATTCGCCTCGATCATCTGCCTCTTCGCCGCCACGTCGCCGCGCTCGACCCGCTTCGCCAGCAAGACCTCCTGCTCGGCCGTCAGCAGCGGCACCCTCCCGATCGCGCGCAGGTAGAGCCGCAGCGAATCGAGCGACAGCTCGACGCTCAGATCGAGCTTCGGCACCTGCTCCTCTTCGGGCTGCGGGTGCTTGTGCTGCTCCCCCTCGACCAGCTCGATCGAGCGTTCGAGCAGGAAGGTGTAGAGCGCCTCGCTCTGCTCCCTGGTCAGCTCGACATCCTCGAGTGCGTTCGCGATCTCGTCGTAGGTCAGAAATCCGTTCTCAAGGCCATCCGCAACGAGCCGCTCAAGCCGCTCGGCGTGCGGGCCACCGTCTCCCAACCAGAATTCGGCGCCGAGAAACCGTGCGACTTCCCGCTCCGCCACCGCGAGCCCGGAGTCCGGGGACTGCATCATCGGAAAGAGACTTCTTCCTCCCCGCTGTCCTGACTCAAACCTCGCACTCCCGCCTTGCGACCTTTCTTCCGTTCAGGTGAGGACCCGACGCCGCTCGCAGATGGTTCTACTTCGTCTGCCGTTATATCGCGCCCTTGACCTCCATCGCGGGAGGGTAGACGCCGCGCCTCCCCTCAGATCACTCGACGAAGCTGCTCGACGAACCCCCTCGAGCGGGTCAACCGCGAGGATCGCCCGCCGTACCGACGTCGTCGGCATCTTCCCCAACGACCGCGCCCTGATCCGGCTTACCGCCAGCGTCGTCAGGAACGTGTCGCACTTCCGCCAGAACACGACGCGATTGGACGCGCCCGGGGTTGATCGAGGCAGACGCTAGGCGACGATAGGCTGCGGCGCGGCGTCGATCAGGTGGTCGAGGAGGGCGCGATCGCCTGAGATCGAGACACCGTCCAGCCGCCGCTCGATGAAGAGGTAGTACAGCCCTTCGGCGTCGCCTTCG
>DASWGR010000025.1:0-3016 GCA_036393535.1 Gaiellaceae bacterium
CGCGATCGCCTTCGGGCTCGACGGGGACGGCATCTGTGGCGGGCTCGTCGGCCAGTCGGAACTGGACGGCGTCGTCGCCGGCTTCGCCGTCGGCGCCGACGGAACGCACGACGTGCTGCTCGACGACGCCGCAGGTCTCAGCTGGTACCGCTCCCCAGCCCCGCTCGGCGTCGAGGTGACGCTCAGCGCCGCACGGAGCGGCGCCGCCGTCCAGCTCGCAGGTCGCGTCGCCGGCACGACCGGCGGCGCCGTGCTGCTCTACCGCGAGCGTCCGGACGAGCAGCGCGCGCTCGTCGCAACCGTCACGCCGGCGGCCGACGGTTCCTTCCAGGCAAGCGACCTGCCGCCTGTGCTTCCCGTCGACTACCGCGCCGTGTACGTCGACGCGGTGACGGGACTCCCCTACGCCGCGCTCCTGCGGCAGCCCGTCAGCTGAGCGCGAAGTAGATCGAGAGCGCTGCACCGGCGGTGAAGCAGTAGACGGCGAACGGCGTCAGCCGGTTCGTCTCGAAGAACCGCATCAGGAACTTCACCGCGAGGTACGCAGTCACGGCGGAGCAGAGGGCGCCGACGAGCGCGGGCCCGCGCACGCCGTTTCCCTCGGGGCCGAACAGCTCCGGCAGCTTGAGCGCGGCCGCGGCGCCGATGATCGGTGTCGCGAGCAGGAAGGCAAAGCGTGCCGCGTCCTCGTTCGAGAGCCCGATCACGAGCCCGCCTCCCATCGTTGCACCGGACCGTGAAAAGCCGGGGATCAGCGCGATCGCCTGCGCGGCCCCGACCGCGACCGCGCCGCGCCAGCCGACGCGCCTTGCGATCCGCTCGTCTGGATCGCCGCTCTCGTGCACGGGCGCGCGCCGGCGCAACAGCTCGGCGCCGTAGAGCATCAGCCCGTTCAGCATCAGAAAGAACGCGGCTGACTGCGCGGACGCGAACACACTGCGCAGCTTGTGCTCGAGCAGCAGCCCGAGGATCCCGGCCGGGATCGTCCCGACGATCAGCAGCCAGCCGAGCTTGGCGTCGGGGTCGTCGTCGCGGATCTCGCGATCGCGCAGGCTGCGGCCGAGGCCGCGCACGATCCGCACCCAGTCGCGCCGGAAGAAGCCGAGCAGGACGAGCGCCGTCGCCAGGTGCGTCGCAACGAGGAACGTGATGAAGAAGGCGTCGTTTTGGTGGATGTGCCAGCCGAGCAGCCGCGGCAGGATCACGCTGTGTCCGAGGCTCGACACGGGAAAGAGCTCCGAGACGCCCTGGAGGAGCCCAAGGATGATCGCCTGGGCGTAGCTGATCACGAGCGCGCGTTCAGGGTTGGCGTGTTCGCGACGAGCCCGTCTGGAACCAGGCGTACACGAGGCAGGCAAGCCCGACGAGGAACGACGCGATGCCGTGCTTCACGTGGTGGTGACCCGACCCGGCCTCGTGGCCGGGCATCCACGACGGCAGCGACTTGGCCGGCTCGGCCCAGTAGACGACGGCGAGCGCGATCAAGACGAGGCCGGCGACGACCGCGAGGACGATGAGGAGACGCCGCTGGTCCATCCGCGTCGCGAAGGCTACAGCCGGCGGCGGCCGTCGTTTTCCACAGGCCGCGTGCACGCACTGTGTCGATGTGGACAACTGTTTTCCGCGACGTGCGGCGGCTTTTGCATCGCGCTGCGCGTCGTGTCGGCGCGGCTGTGGAGAGCAGGGCCGAAACGGCCCTGGCTTATCCACAGGTTGCACGATTTGCTGGGGAAATGTTGAAAACAGAAAAGTTAGCAAAGTGCGCACTGTTCTCTTTTCGAGGCCTTGCACCGCAACCGGGGTAAACCCTAGTGTGCCGCTTGCGCCGAGCACGGAGCCCGAGTAGGTCGAAGCCCCGCTCGAAGGCCGTAGGCGGAAGCCGAAAGTCAGCGGGTTGGGTGGACGAAAGGGAGACCGACTCGGCGAGTGAAAGGGCCTCCTCCGGGAGGCCCTTTCATTTTCGCGGGAAGTGCAAGCACTTCCCGCGAGAGGTGGCTCTTGAAAGGTGTTCGGCTACGGCGGTTCGCCGATATGCAGCGCGGCCGAGCCGCGCTGCCGGCGGTAGGTTGTTCTATAGAGTCGCGCGTCGATGCACCTGCGCCTGCCTTCGATCGCTCACGGCGTCCAGGCGTTCATCTGGGCTGTCGTCTTCTTTCTGTTCCTGTGGTTCGGGATGTTGGCAGTCGGCGTCTCGGATGCGACGGCCTTCATCCTCGCGCTCGTCCTGGGCGCAGTGATCTTTCTGTTCATCCGGATTTTCGGCGAGGACGAGCTCGGCAGCTCGCGAGGCGCCGCGCCGCGGCGACGGATCCCTTAGTCAGGGCCCGCGTCGTCGCGGCGCAGCTTTCGTCCGACTATGCGACCAGGTCGCGGCGGCGCATGCCGTGAGCGCCCGCTAGGGCGTGCACGAGCATCCCCGCCAGGTCAGGTCCGACCTTGCCACTCAGACGCTCGAACGGCGGGAGGCGCCGCGACAGCGGCGGCTCCGGCTCCAGTGCGTGGAGTTGCTCGAGCAGAAGCCCAACGCCCCGCCCCGGCTTGTGGGTCACGTCCCTCATACTCATCACCTCTAGCCCGGATATCGGCGGAACGCGGCTCCAAGCCTCATCCCTCGAACTGAGGGAGCCGCCCCTAAAGGCGGCTCCCTCAGCTCTCACTCCTCCGGTGTAGTCCGCTGCGATGCGGTCGTCACCGTGTTGCGGTCGGACGCCGCCGTGCCACGCTCGGCGGTCAGCGGCTCGTCGGTCGCCTTGCGGTCGACCGGCGCGGTCGACGATCTTGTCGCGTGGACGTCCGCCGGCCTGCGGATCCGCCGAGGGCCGGTCGTGTCGAAGCTGAAGCCGAACACGACCCCGAGCCCGAGCGTCAGCACCGGCAGCATGTCTTTCATGTCGCGGACGAAGCCGTCGATGCCGATGTCGCCGGACCAGCTGACGACGTGGCTGCGGAACCAGTTCCCGTACGGCTGGTGGAAGATCGTGATCCAGCCGACGGCGACGAGCGCCGGGATGAACCC
>DASWGR010000026.1:0-18116 GCA_036393535.1 Gaiellaceae bacterium
CTCGAGGTCGTCCACCTTGCGGGCATCATGGCGGCGGAGGTCGGCGCAAGCGTGAAGGTGACGAAGCGTGCGGCCCTGCTGCACGACCTCGGCAAGGCGATGACACACGAGGTCGAAGGCTCACACGCATCGATCTCGGCACAGCTGGCACGGCGGTACGGCGAGTCGCAGCACGTCGTGCACGCGATCGAGGCGCACCACTACGAGACCGAGCCGCAGACCGTCGAGGCCGTGCTGTTGATCTCGGCCGATGCGATCTCGGCGTCACGGCCCGGTGCGCGGGGCGAGAGCCTGGAGCACTACATCAAGCGGCTCGAGTCCCTGGAGGAGCTGGCGGCGCAGAAGCCCGGTGTCGAGAAGGTCTACGCGCTGCAGGCAGGCCGCGAGATCAGGGTGATCGTCAAGCCCGGTGAAGTCGACGACGACGCGGCCGTGCTGCTCTCGCACGAGATCGCACGGGAGATCGAGGATCAGCTCGAGTATCCCGGGCAGGTGAAGGTGACGGTCATCCGCGAGAGCCGAGCCGTCGACGTCGCCCGCAACGTCGCGAACGGCGGTCACCAGGACACGCTGGCGCCTGCTGAGCCAGTTCCGCAGGTCCAACCCGATCAGGCCGCCTAGGTAACTAAGTCCGCTTCGCGAGCGCGGCCGTTGCGCCGAGTGCGATGAAGACGAAGCCCGAGCCGTAGCGCACGGCGTTCCGCTGACGCCTCAGCAGGACGCCGACCGTCCCGGCCGCCAACGCGTAAAGCGAGTCCGTGATGAGGCCGAGCCCGACGAAGACAAAGCCGAGGACGAGTGCCTGCGACCAGACACCGCCGCGGTCGGGAGCGACGAACTGCGGCAGGAACGCCAGGAAGAAGAGCGCCGTTTTGGGATTGAGGGCGTTCACGATCATGCCGCGCACGAACGCCCGCCGAAGCGGCTCGCGCTTGCGCTCGACCCGCGTCACCGCATCCCGTTCGAGCAGCTTCCGGATGCCGAGATAGATCAGGTACGCGGCGCCTGCGTATTTGACGACGCTGAAGGCCAGTGACGAGGCAACGATCAGAGCGGATAGCCCAGCCGAGGCCGCGGCGACGTGAACGAGCGTGCCGAGATGGACGCCGGCGACAGAGGCAAGCCCGACGCGGCGACCCTGCTCCGCGCTCTGGAAGACGATGTAGAGGACGGACGGCCCGGGAATTACCAACAGCGCCAGGGCCGCCAGGGCGAAAAGCCACATCGACGTGGAGTCCGGAAAGACCACCGGTAGCATTCTGGCCCGTGCGCCGGTACCACGTCACGACCTTCGGCTGCCAGATGAACGCTCACGACAGCGAGCGGATCAAGGGCATGCTCGAGGAGCTCGGGTTGGGCGAGGCGATCACGCAGGACGAGGCCGACGTCCTCGTCTTCAACACCTGCACGATCCGTGAGAAGCCGGATCAGAAGTTCGCCGCGCACCTTGCACAGGCCGCCGCGGTCAAGCGACGCGATCCCGACAAAGTGATCGCCGTCGGAGGCTGCTACGCGGAAGCGCAGCGCGAGCGTCTGTTCGAGCTCTACCCGTACGTCGACGTCGCGTTCGGGCCAGGATCGATCCCTCATCTCGGCGAGTGGCTCGGTGCCGGCGGGCTCGGCGTCGCACGCGGACGCTTCGGCCTTGACGACCGCACGTTCGCCGGCGAGCTGCCGATGCACCGTGAACGTCGCTTCCAGGCGTGGGTTCAGATCTCGATGGGGTGCAACTCGACCTGCGCCTATTGCATCGTTCCGGCCGTGCGCGGACGGGAGGTGAGCCGCCGCCCGGGCGAGATCGTCGCGGAAGCGACACGGCTCGCCGCAGAAGGCGTACGAGAGCTCACACTGCTCGGGCAGAACGTCAACTCCTGGGGACGCGACCTCGCGCCGGAGATCCACACCGAGTTCGGTGAGCTGCTGCGTGCGTGCGACGCGGTCGACGGCATCGAGCGTCTCCGCTTCACCAGTCCGCATCCAAAGGACTTCCGCCGCCCTGTGATCGACGCGATGGCCGAGTGCGACGCCGTGTGCGAGCACGCCCACCTGCCTCTGCAGTCCGGCTCGTCCCGCATCCTGAAGGCCATGCGCAGGACTTATAACCGCGAGCGCTTCCTGCGGCTGGCTGCGGAGCTACGCGGGGCGATCCCGGCTCTCGCGCTAACGACCGACCTGATCGTCGGATTTCCCGGTGAGACCGAGGCTGACTTCCAGGAGACGATCTCGGCCGTCGAGGAAGTCGGCTTCGACAGCGCGTTCACGTTCGTGTACTCACCTCGCGCGGGCACCGAGGCGGCGGCGATGACCGAGCAGATCCCGGAAGAAGTGAAACGCGATCGCATCGAGCGGCTGGTCGAGGTCGTTCAGCGTGTGGCCGCCTCTCGAAACGCGGAGCGTGTCGGGCGGGTGGAGGAGGTCCTCGTCGAAAGTCCCAGCCGCACCGACCCGAGCCTGCTGCGTGGGCGCACCCGGCGCAACACCACCGTCAACTTCTCCGGCAGCGCGGCCGCAGGCGAGCTGGTCGAGGTGCGGATCGAGGATGCAACGTCCACGACGCTGCGCGGCGTTCAGGCCGTGCCGGTCGCGGCCTGATGCGGATCCTCGTCACCGGCTCCAGCGGCCAGATCGGGACGAACCTTGGTCAGCGTCTGCTGCGCGAAGGACACGATGTGTTCGGCATCGACAAGCGGCTGAACACCTGGACGAACGACTTTCGTTACCTCCTGCAGGACCTCTCCGGGCATTACCCGTCCTTCCCGGGCGGCATCGGCGGCGTCGAATATCCCGAGGTCGATCTCGTCGTGCACCTGGCCGCGCACGCCAAGGTGCACCAGCTCGTGCGCCAGCCGCACCGCGCGCTCGAGAACGCGGTCATGACCTTCAACGTCCTCGAGTTCTGCCGCCAGCAGAATTTGCCCATCGTCTTTTCGTCGAGCCGAGAGGTCTACGGCGACGTGCACCGGTTTGCGGAAGAGGAGGCGAGCGAGGCCAGCGCCGACTTCGCGTACACAGAGTCGACGTATTCCGCATCGAAGATCGCGGGCGAGGCCTTCGTCTACTCGTATGCGCGCTGCTACGGCCTCCGCTATCTCGTCTTCCGCTTCTCGAACGTCTACGGGCGCTACGACAACGATCTCGCCCGCATGGTGCGCGTGCTGCCGCTGTTCATCCACACGATGCTCCGCGACGAGCCGGTGACGGTTTTCGGGCAGGAGAAGACCCTCGACTTCACATATGTCGACGACTGCATCGACGGGATCACGCGCGGCATCGAGGCGCTCGCCGAGGGACGCGTCGTGAACGAGACGATCAATCTCGCCTATGGCCACGGCAACTCGCTCGTCCAAGCTGCCGAGCTGATCGCGGGCGAGCTCGGCGTCGAGCCGAAGATCGCACTCGCTCCGTCGCTTCTCGGCGAGGTCACGCACTACGTCGCCGACCTGACGAAGGCGCGCCAACTGCTCGGCTACGAGCCTTCGGTCCCGCTCGAGGAGGGGATCTCCCACGCGGTGGCGTGGTTCAAGGAACATCGCGCTGCGCATCCGGACGAAGACAGTGCTCTGCCGGCGGACATGCTCTTCCCGCAGGAGGCAGACATTGGCTGGAAGTCGGCCGTCGAAGCGACCTAGTTCAGGTCCTGTGTGGACGTTCCGAGAAGGTCGGCAAAACGGACGCACGGGCAAAGCCCGCGCGTCCTCTAGACGGCGCCGCCAAGTCGGCGCCTTGGCTCACCCCTCAGCTCCTAGCGTCGTCGCCATCTTCGGCCCGACGGCCTCGGGCAAGACGGTGGTCGCCGAAGGGGTCGCCGATCGTCTCGGAGGCGAGGTGCTGTCGGCCGACTCGATGCAGGCCTACCGCGGCCTGCCGATCCTCACGGCTCAGCCCGAACGTCCGACCAGGCTCGTCGGGATCTGGCCACTCGCACACGAGGGATCGGTTGCGGAGTACGCGCAACTGGCGCACGCGGCGATCGACGAGTTGATGACGGCCGGCCGCACGCCCGTGGTAACGGGCGGGACCGGTCTCTATCTTCGTGCAGCGCTGGCGGAGCTCGAGTTGCCTCCTGCGCCGAGCCCGGAGCAGCGAGGGCAGTGGGAGCACGTGTACGACCGCCTTGGCCCGGAGCGTGCTTACGGCGTCCTCGCCGAGCGTGATCCCGGCGCCGCGGCCCGGCTGCATCCAAACGACCGACGGAGGATCGTCAGGGCGCTCGAGCTCACGGAGCTCGGCTCCTCGTTGCGACCGGTCGCCGACCGGTTGTGGACCGCCGACACGCGCCATCCCACGCTGGTCTTCGGCCTCGATGTTCCCCGCGACGTATTGACAGCACGGATCGAGCTGCGAGCGCGGTCGATGTTCGCAACCGGCGTGGTGGACGAGGCCCGTGCCGCGCTTGCCGAACCGATCTCTTCCACAGCGGCCCAGGCGCTCGGCCTCCGCGACGTCGCGGAGCTTCCGCACGAGCAGGCGCTCGAGGCGCTCGTCGTTCGCACGCGCCGCTACGCCGCATACCAGCGGAAGTGGATGCGACGCATCCCCGGCCTTGTTAGCGTCAATGCCGATCGTCCCGTGGACGACATCGCCAATGAAATTGTCGAAGTGGCAAGCGCTCGGCAACGACTACCTGCTGGTCGAGCAGGCTGAGCTCACGCAACCGCTGACGCCGGGCCGCGTCCGGCAGTTGTGCGACTACCACTATGGCGTCGGGTCGGACGGCCTGCTGGAGATCACGTCCGTCGACGGAGCGCGGGCCGAAATCCGAATCTGGAATCCCGACGGGTCGACCGCAGAGCTCTCCGGCAACGGCCTGCGCATCGTTGCCGCCTGGCTCGCGCGCAGGTCCGGTGCAGAACGCGTGACGCTCTCGGTCGGGACCCGCGAGGTAGAAGCGGTGATAGGTCAGGACGGCAACGTCGCGGTCGACGTCGGCAGAGTCGAGGTGGGGGGGACGGAAGAGCTCGACCTCGGAGACGAGCGAGTCGAGTTCACGCCTGTGTCGGTCGGCAATCCCCACGCGGTCGTCCGCCGTGAACCGGAGCGCGGCGAGCTACTGCGACTGGGCCCGCGCATCGAGCGTCACTCGCGCTTCCCGGAGCGCACCAACGTGCAGCTGGTGCGTGTCGACGGGCCGCACGACCTCACCGTCGGCGTCTGGGAACGGGGAGCAGGCGAGACGCTCTCGTCGGGAACGAGCTCCGTCGCGGCCGCCGCCGCCGCAGTTGGAAACGGCTGGTGCGAGAGCCCCGTGCACGTTCATCTTCCTGGAGGTGACCTCCTCGTCGAGCTCGACGCGCAAGACGGCGCCCGCCTGACGGGACCTGCGGGGGAGATCTGCCGAGTCGAGCTCGTCTAGAGGTCGTGCTCGCGAAGGGCGTCGTTCAAGCTGACCTTGAGGTCGGTCGATTCGCTGCGCCAGCCGATGATCAGCGCGCACGCGAGGTGATACGTGCCGGCAGGAAAGTCCTTAGGCCGTGTTCCCGGCACGACGATCGCGCGGGGCGGCACGAACCCACGATGCTCGACCGGATCGTCGCCGGTCACGTCGATGATCGGAACCGACGACGTCAACGACACGTTCGGCCCGAGCACCGCACCCGCACCGACTCGGACACCTTCCGTCAGGATCGCCCGCGATCCGATGAACGCCCCGTCCTCGACGATGACGGGGCGCGCGCCGGGCGGCTCGAGCACTCCTCCGATCCCGACGCCTCCTGCGAGATGCACGTCGGCGCCGATCTGCGCTCCGGACCCGACGGTCGCCCACGTGTCGACCATCGTCCGCGGCCCGACCCACGCGCCGATGTTCACGTAGCTCGGCATCATCACGACTCCCGGCGACAAAAATGCGCCGTACCGGGCGACGGCGGGAGGCACAACGCGAACGCCGAGCTCGGCGTAATTCCGCTTGAGCGGAATCTTGTCGTGGTATTCGAAGGGGCCCACTTCCTGCGGTTCCATCTCCCGCAGGCGGAAGTACTCGAGGATCGCCTCCTGCGCCTCAGAATTCACCCGCCAGTCGTCACCGTCCGGCTCGGCAACCCGCAGCTCACCGCGGTCGAGTGCGGCGATCACCTCCTCGACGCGTTCGGCGTTCACAGGACCTCGTCGAGGATCTCGGCCGCGCGAAGGCACTCCGCCTCCGTTGGCACGAGCGCCAGCCGCCAGTAGCCCTCGCCAGCGGCACCGAAGAACGTTCCCGGTGAGACGACCAGTCCATGCTCGAGCAGGCGGCCGGCGAATGTCTCCGACGACTCGCCTGCGGGCACTTCGAGCCACAAGTACATCGTCGCGTCGCTCCCTGCCACGCGTATTCCTTTGCGTGCGAGTGTCGGCAGTAGCGCGTCCCGCTTGCGGCGGTAGGCCGCGCGCGTCCGTTCGACGTGCTCCTCGTCGTTCCAGGCGACGACCGAGGCGCGTTGCACGAACTCTTGCGGTGCCGTGCCGACCGACGGTCTGAACTGCTTGAGCGCGGCGATGAGTTCCGGGGCCGCCGCGACGAAACCGGAGCGATAGCCCGTCATGGACGACCGCTTGCTGAGCGTGTTGAACACCGCCAGGTTCCCGCGGTCGCGCACTTCGAGTGCGGAATGCGGCGGCTCGTCGAACCAGAGCTCCGTGTACGCCTCGTCCGAGGCGAGCAAGAACTCGTGCTTTGCAGAAAGGTCGGCCAGCCGTTCGAGGAAGTCGAGCGGCGCGACGGCTCCGGTCGGATTGTTCGGATAGTTGATCCACACGATCGCTGCCCGCTGCCAGGTGGCGGTGTCGACCGCGTCGAGATCGGGGAGGAAACCGTTCTGCTCGAGCAGGGGCAGCTGCAACACGTCTGCTCCCGCAAAGACGGCACCACGGTCGGGCACCGGATAGCCGGGTTCCGTCGTCACGACGAGGCGCCTGCCACCGTCGCGATCGATCAGGATCTGCGCGAGCAGGAAGATCGCTTCCTTCGAACCGTACGTTGGGATGATCTCGATGTCGGGGTCGAGCTCGACCCCGAAGCGTCGCGCGCACCAGCCGCCGACTGCTCCTCGCAGCTCTGGCAGCCCCTCGGCAAGCGGGTAGGTCGAGATCTCCGTGAGGCTGTCCGCGAGAGCCTGCCTGATCATCGGATCGGTCGGCTCCCGGGGATCGCCCTTGCCAAAGTCGATCAGCTCGACGCCCTGAGCGGCGAGCCGCCGCTTCGCCTCTTCGAGCTTTGCGAAGGGATACGTCCCGGTCGCCGCCAAGGCGGGGGAGAGGGAAACCGGGGCCATGGGGGGATTCTGCCGAGTTGGCGGCATAATCCGTCCGTGACCCAACGCCAGCCGGAGCCCGCGCTCGAACGCGGGTTCATCGTCGCAGTGCTGGCTCAGGGAATCGATTCCGACGACGAGCTGGCCGAGCTCCGTGAGCTCGCGGATACGGCGCTCGTCGAACCGATCCGGGAGCTCGTTCAGCACCGCCCGCGTCCGGAGCGGCGTACCTACGTAGGCAAGGGGAAGCTCGAGGAGCTCAAGCGTTCTTACGAGGAGTCCGATGCCGAGGTGCTCCTCGTGGACGGCGAGCTCGATCCCGCCCAGCAGCGGACGCTCGAGGACACCCTCCAGGCGCGTGTCGTCGATCGCACGCAGCTGATCCTCGACATCTTCGCCCAGCATGCAAGGAGCGCCGAGGGAAAGCTTCAGGTCGAGCTGGCGCAGCTCGAATACAACCTGCCGCGCATGCGAGGCATGTGGAAGCACCTCGAGCGCCTCGGCGGCGGCATGGGCTCGCTCGGAGCGGGCGTCGGCACCCGCGGCCCCGGTGAATCGCAGCTCGAGACCGACCGCCGCATCGCGCGCCGCCGGATCACGCTTCTGCGCCGCCGCCTGAAGGACCTCAGCAAGCAGCGCGACGTGCGCCGGAAGGAGCGCCAGCGCTCGGAGGCGCCGACGGTTGCACTGGCCGGCTACACGAACGTCGGCAAGTCGACGCTGCTGAACGCACTGACCGACGCGGATGTCTCGGTCAACAACCGGCTGTTCGAGACGCTGGATCCGACGACCCGGTCGTTCGAGCACGACGGGCGGCGTTATCTCCTGACGGACACGGTCGGCTTCATCCGCCGGCTACCGACCCAGCTCGTACAGGGATTCGCAGCAACACTGGAAGAGACGCTCGTCGCAGATCTCATCCTCCTCGTCGTCGACGCATCGGCTCCGGACGACCGGCTCGACGAGCAAGAGGCGGCCGTCAGGACCGTGCTGCACGACATCGGCGCGGACGATTTGCCGCTTGAAATGGTTGTGAACAAGATCGACGCGGTTGACGCTCTTCGACGCCGCAGGCTCGCGAATCGATTCCCCGACGCGGTGCAGATCTCCGCCCTGACGGACCGAGGTCTCGACAAACTGCGCGCACGGATCGCAGAACGCTTCGCCAATCGATTCGAGACCGTTCATCTCTTCCTGCCCTATGAGGACGGCGGGAAGCTCGCCGAGCTCTACGCGCTGGGCGCGCCGATCGACGAGCGCGAGGACCAGGCGGACGGCGTCCATGTTCGCGCGCGCCTACCGCGCCGCGAAGTGCGCCGGTTCGCGAGGTATCTCGTCGCCGAGGCGCGCTCGGAGCCCGTGCGGCGCGCGCGTTGATCGAGCTGCCGATCCAGCGCTTGCGGGAAGACGCCGTCGTCCCGGAGCGCGCCTATACGGGAGACGCCGGGCTGGACCTCTCGGCGTGCGAGCGTGTCGAGCTCGCCCCCGGAGAGCGCGCCCTCGTCGGCACCGGCCTGGCGGTCGCGATCCCCGAGGGATACGCCGGCTTCGTCCAACCGCGGTCGGGCCTCGCGGCCCGCCATGGGCTGACTGTGGTGAACTCGCCGGGGCTTGTCGATTCGGGATACCGCGGCGAACTTCGCGTGGTGCTCCTGAACACCGATGCGACCAAACCATTTGTCGTCGAGCCCGGGATGCGAATCGCGCAGCTTGTCGTTCTGCCGATCCCGGAGTTGGAGCTCGTCGAGGTGGACGAGCTTCCTGCGAGCGAACGCGGTGTGCGCGGGTTCGGATCCTCGGCCACGTGACTGCCGAACCGCGTGTCCGGGTCTCGGCGATCCTGCGCTGGAAGGGACGCGTGCTCCTCTGCCGCCACGAGAAGCTCGGCAAGGAGTACTGGCTCCTGCCCGGCGGCGGCGTCAACGGCGGCGAGAGCCTCGTCGACGCGCTGTATCGCGAGCTTGCCGAAGAGATCGGGATCGACGATCAACTGCCGGTGGAAGGGCCGGTCGCGATCGTCGATTCGATCGCGCCGGAACGCAGCTTTGCGCCGAAGCATGTCGTGCACATCATCTTCGCGGGCGATCTCGGCGGGCGATCGCTCGAAGCTGTCACGTCGCAGGACGCCGCGGTACGCGGGCACAGCCTGTTCGAGGTCGGGGATCTCGACGACATCGTGTTGCACCCGCCGATCCAGCGCTTCCTCAGCCGCTGGCAGCCGGGCGACCCCGCGGTCTATCTCGGCGCCCTGTGGGCTCGTTGATCCGCCACTTAAGTCGGTTCAGCGCCGTCGGCCGCCGCGAGTTTCTGCGCGGCGAGCTGACACAGCATGCGCCTCGGTCTCGAGGTCATCCGCGAGGGGCTGCAGCTTCGGCGCCTCGCCGTAGCGGTGCGCGAGCGCCTGCGCGAGCAACCAGTCGGCAAGCCAGGGGTTCCGCGGCAAGAGTGGGCCGTGGAGATACGTCCCGACCGCACGGCCGGCGCGGCAGCCCTCGAAGCCGCTCTCGCCGTCGTTGCCGAACCCGGCGATGACGCGGCCGAGTGGCTCAGCGCCCGGATCCAGGCGCGTCCGGCCGGCGTGATTCTCGAAGCCCGCAAGCGTGCGGCGGACTCCGGGCTCGAGCTCGCACTCGAGCAGGACATCGCCGATCATGCGCGTTTCGCCGGCGACCGTGTCGAAGGGGAAGAGGCCGATCCCGGGCAGGTCGGCACCGTGGAGGTCACGGTAGGAGCGCCCGAGGAGCTGGTAGCCGCCGCAGACTGCGAGCACTGCGGCGCCGCCGGCAACGGACTCGCGCACGCCGTCGGCCTTGGCAACGAGGTCCTGGGCGACGAGCGCCTGTTCGCGGTCCTGGCCGCCGCCGACGTAGAGAAGGTCGTGCTCGCCCGAATGGAGGGGCTCTCCGACGGAAACGGACCGCACCTCGAGCTCGTACCCGCGCCACGCCGCGCGCTGCAACAGCACTGCGATGTTGCCGCGGTCCGCGTAGATGTTCAGATAGTCCGGGTAGAGGTGCCCGACGACGATCTTCACGCAGCGCGCTCCCAGTAGGGACGGACGAAACCGCGCCCGCCGACGACCTGCCGTAATGCCAGCATCGCCGTGTAGGTGGGGAGGACGATGAGCTCGCCCCCGGGCGGCGTGAGCTCGAGGCCGCGGTCGAGCGCGGCTTCGAGCGAAGGGACGACCTCGATCGCGTTCGCGTCCAGGCCCCCGTACTTGAAGCGCAAGGCAAGCTCCGCGGCTCGGTCTCCCGTCGCGACGAGCCGCGTGAGACCACCGATCAGCGGCTCGAAGTCAACGTCCCAGATCCATGAGACGTCGCGGCCGTCCGCGATGGCGTCGTTGAGCGCGATCACCGCCACGGCCGGGGCGCCGGCGTCGACGATCGTCCGCACGGCCTCGTTCGCGCCCGCCGGGTTCTTGATCAAGAGCATCAGCAGTCCGCGATCGCCGACTGTGATGCGCTCGAAGCGCCCGAATGCGGCGCTGAACGACTCGAGCCCCGAGACGATCTCCTCCGGCCCGGCGCCGAGACTCAGGGCGAGCGACGCCGCCGCGAGCGCGTTGTACACGTTGTAGAGCCCGGGAACGCCGAGCCGGACGGTCTGTGCTCCCGTCGGCGTAACCAGCCTGAACGACACCGACTCGAGCCCGTCCACCGCGATCTCACGCGCGACGACGTTCAACGGTGGGCGGCTGTGACCACAGGCCGGGCAGCGGTAATCTCCGAGATGCCCGACATACACCGCCGCGTACTCGTACGGAGCTCCGCAGCGAACGCAATACTTCGAGTCCGCGGCATGCTGCAGAGACAACCGTGCTGCCGAGGGATCGTCGACGCCGAAGACGAGCGCCTCCGGGCGCTGTCGCGCGAGCTCCCCGACCTGCGGATCGTCGCCGTTGACGGCCAGCGCCGCAGCATCCGGCAGCGCGCGCACGGCCGAGCGCCAGCCCTCCGCGACGTGCTCGAGCTCGCCGTAGCGGTCGAGCTGGTCGCGGAAGAGATTGCCGAGGCAGACGGCCTTCGGCTTGACGCGCGAGAGAACTTCGGGCAGCGCCGCCTCGTCAACCTCGAACAGGCCCAGCTCGGCCGCGCGTGCATCGAGCAGGGTCGAGGCCACGCCGGAAACGAGGTTCGCGCCGGAACTGTTGTGCGCCAACCGGAACCGTTCGCGGAGGATGCTCGCCGCCATCGCCGCGGTGGTGGTCTTGCCGTTCGTGGCCGAAATCACGGCTGAGCCGAGCGGGAGCCTCGCGGCGAGGCGATCGATTGCGCCGGGATCGAGCTTCCAGAGCAGCTTTCCAGGGACGGTCGTGCCGCCGCCGGCCCCCGCGAGACGCGACAGCCGCCCGGCCGCCCGCGCGACGGCGATCTCGGCGGCGAGCGGAATCGGAACGCGCAAAACAGGGGGCAGGCTATCCGAGCGCCCACTGATCCCCCGGACGGGTGAACTTCCGGCTCCCTACCGCTAAAGGGTGAGGTACGTCACCCCGCTGCTCCCTACGGTGCGTGCGGCTCGACAACTGCGGCAAAGGAGAAAGATGCGGAGCGGAGGCAATTGGAGTGATGTGCGTGCGAGCGCACTCTGGGGCAGCGGTAAGCGCGGGGACGGATCGCGCTCGAACGCGCTCTGGGGCAACGGAAAGCGGCGCACGGCACTTCTCGCGACGCTGGTTCTCACTCTCGTCGTGCCGCTGGGCGCATCCGCAGTCCCCAGCCCGAAGGACGTTCAGGCTTTCGTCGCGCCCGGGCTTCTGTCCTCGGCTCAAGGCAACCCTGCGAACACGTTCTCGGTGATCGTCCAGGGGAGAGGTGGCAACCAGGCTGCACATGCTGTAGCCGACGTCCTCGGCCTCTCCGTCAAGGTTGCCCGAACGTTTAGTTCCATCGACGGCGTCGCCGTCGACCTCACGGGAGCTCAGATCCTCGCTGTTGCTTCCGACAAGCAGGTGACCGCGATCACGCCGGATTCACGCGTGCAGCTCTCGGCCGCGCCCACGCCGAAGTGGCCGTTCGTCACGGGCGTGAACAGGTACTGGGCGACCTCATATAGTTCGGCAGCCCCTGCCGCGACGATCGCGATCGTGGATTCGGGCATCGACGCGTCGCGGCCCGAGTTTGCCGGGCGCCTCCTCGCCAACGTCAACCTCAGCTCCCTCGCCGGCAACTCCACGGGCGACGGGCGCGGTCACGGCACATTCGTGGCCGGCATCGCCGCGAGCAGTCTCGCCGGCAAGAGCGGCGCGGCTCAACGAGCGAAGATCGTCTCACTCGACGTGATGGACGACCACGGCATGGCGAGGACCAGCGACGTCATTGCCGCCGCCGACTGGATTCTGGCCAACAAGTCGAAGTACGGGATCCGCGTCGCGAACTTCTCGCTTCACTCATCTGCCGCCAACAGCTTCATGTACGACCCGCTCGACAAGGCGGTCGAGAGGCTCTGGTTCAACAACATCGTGGTCGTGGCGGCCGCCGGCAACTATGGCAAGCCCGACGGGCCGAGCGGCGTTCCGTTTGCACCCGGCAACGACCCGTTCGTGATTACGGTTGGCGCAAGCGACATGGGGACGTCCGTGTCGATGTACGACGACGTTGCGGCGCCCTGGTCGGCCTACGGCTATACGCTTGACGGCTTCGCCAAGCCGGACCTCGTCGCTCCCGGCCGATACATGGTCGGCCCGGTTCCGCTGACGGCGACGCTCTATTCAGAGCGCCCCGACCACGTCGTCGAGCCCGGGTACATGGAGCTTTCGGGGACCTCCTTCTCGGCGCCGATTGTGAGTGGCATCGCCGCGCTCATCCTCGGCCGCCATCCGGACTACACGTCCGATCAGGTCAAGGGCGCCCTGATGCTCGGCACGAAGCCGATGCCGCGGGCCTCCTACATGTCCGTGGGTGTGGGTGAGGCCAACGCCAGGCGCTCGGTCGAGATGTGGAATCCCCCGAACCCGAACAAGGCACTCAACGCCTTCATCGTGACCGACCCGATCAGCAGCGCTCGCGTCTTCGACGCGGCCAGCTGGGCGGACAAGGCCAAGACCGACGCCTCGTGGGCAGATGCGTCCTGGGCGGATGCGTCCTGGGCTACGGCGTCCTGGTCGGCCGCGAGCTGGGCAGACGCCTCCTGGAGCGACGCCAGCTGGGCTTCGGCCTCGTGGGCCGACACCGCCCTCGCAGCGGCCTCCTGGGCCGATCTGAGCCTCGCCAGCGCGTCGTGGGCGGACAATGCGAGCGACGAGCCGCCCGCTTTTAGCGCAGGCGCAATCGACGACTTCGAGCTCGCAGCCATCATCGCCGGCACGCTGGATCCCTAACCTCGTGCCGGCACTCGGGGTCACCCGTTCGGGGGAACCGATCGAGTGTTCCCCGAACGGGGGATGCCCCTCCTTCAGGCCGGTTCTACGTTCCGCGGTGGGCTTCTCGACTGCGGCCCACCGTTCGATGCGTGGCGAAGGAGTACCTGCGATGAAGGACCGCACCAGGGCATGAACAGGGCGCCTACCGATATCTCGCTAGTCGCCGAGCCCGGCCACGAGCGAGACGGGGCGCTGCCCCGCAATGCACAGATCTACTTCATCGCGGTCGCGATCACGGCCGCTTCGGTCACGTTGCCGTTCATCGGCCGGCTCCAGACGACGCACCAGTGGCCGGCCTTCCTCATCCTCGCCTCGGCAGCCGCCATCGCCCGTCTGTTCGTCGTCCGCACTCCGGCCGACCAGGCCTACCACACCGACATCGTCTTCCTGATCCCGGCCGCGCTGATCCTGCCGCCGGAGCTGCTCGTGCTCGTCGCGATCGTCCAGATGGTGCCGGAGTGGCTGAAGATGCGCTACCGCTGGTACCTGCAGACCTTCAACATCCTCGACTACTCGCTCTCGGCAATGGCGGCCTGGTTCGTCGGCCGGTGGCTGATCCTCGAACACGCGGGCATCGCGAACGATGCGCTGCGGCTCTCGATGGCCGGGCTCGCGGCCTGCATCGTCTTCGTCGCCGTCAACCACGTGCTGCTGGCAGTGATGCTGAGGCTCGCGCGCGGCTTCACACTGCGTGAGACGGGGCTCTTCGACGCCGAGTACCTCGCCACCGATCTGGTGCTCGCGGCGCTGGGCGTCGCCGTTTATGCCTTCTGGGAGACGAACCCGTGGCTCGTCCCGTTCGCGCTCACGCCGTTGTTCCTGATCCACCGTTCCCTCAGCGTCCCCGCACTGCAGGCGGAGGCGCGAGTCGACCCGAAAACCGGGCTCTTCAACGCACGCCACTTCGCCGCTGCGCTGTCTGAGGAGATCGGCCGCGCCCGTCGCTTCGAGCGCCCCCTGTCGCTGATCATGGCCGACCTCGACCTCCTGCGCGACATCAACAACACCTACGGTCACCTGGCAGGCGACGCTGTGCTGAAGGGGATCGCCGAGGCCTTCCGCGCCGAGCTCCGGCACTACGACGTGCCGGCGCGCTTCGGCGGCGAGGAGTTCTCGATTCTCCTGCCGGAGACGCCTCCCGATCAGGCGCTGGAGATCGCGGAGCGGATCCGCCGTGCGGTCGCGGAGCGCACGTTCGACGTCGAGACCTCGAGCGAGCCGATCCGGGCGACCGTCTCGATCGGAGTCGCCGGCTTCCCGAAGGACGGCACGGATGCGAACGAGCTCATTCATCAGGCCGACCTCGCCGTGTATCGCGCGAAGCTGCAGGGACGAAACCGTGTCCTCGGCGCGAGCTCCGAGCCGCTGCTCGTGCCCGCAGATCGGGCGACGCGCCTGATCGCGGTGCCGGAGGACGGGGACCATCACGCGCCGCTCCCGGGCGCGCCGCAGGTGCAGCCCCTGGAGGAACGCCGCGAGGTGCGACATCCACGCCCGCACGCGGTCCACGGCCCGCGCTTCCTCTCGCTCGACCGTCGGCTGAGCCTGATCGTCGGCCTCGTCAGTGCGGTCGGCGTGGGGGCGGGCGTCGTCGGCCTCGCCTTCACCTGGACCTCGAAGGACCTGGTCGGTCTGCTGACGGTCGTCGGGCTCGTCGGAGTGGGGCAGGCGCTCGCGCTCGAGGCAGACGAAGGATCCGCGGTGCTCTCGGTCAGCGCGGTGGGTTGTCTCGCAGCCGCCTCGCTCTTCGGCTTTCGCGCTGCACTGCCACTCGCGCTCGCGAGTGTGGCAGTCGAGTGGAGCGCGCGCCGCGCGCCGCTCCACAACGTGCTCTTCAACGTCGGCGCGCTGACGCTGGCGTCGCTTGCCGCGGCGAGCGTGTTCAAGATCGCCGCCTTCTTCCCGACGGGGACCGCGCACGAACTCGCCGCCTCCGGCCTGGGGCTGCTCGCCGGGACGGCTTACTTCGTCGTCAACATGGGCCTCGTCTCGCTCGCTCTCGCGCTGCAGGGACACGAGCGCTGGTGGTCGGTATTCCGGGAGCGGTTCGCCTGGCTCCTGCCGCACTACCTCGTCTACGGCTTCATCGGCGGCGTGATGGCGCTTGCGTACGAGGCGGTCCAGCTGCTCGCGCTCGCGGTCTTCGCAGTGCCGCTGCTGCTGATGCGCAAGACGCAGGAGGCGTATCTCAAGCACACCCAGCGCAGCGCCCTGAAGCTCCGCCAGGCCGCTGAGACGATCCAGTCGCAGAACGTCTCGCTCGAGCTGGCGAACAAGCTCCTCAAGGAGCGCTCCACCGCAGCGATGGAATCACTGTCGGCGACGGTGGACGCGCGGGACTCCTACACCGCCGGTCACTCACGCCGCGTCCAGCAGCTCGCGCTGGCAATCGGCCGGGAGCTCGGGCTTTCGCATGCAGAGCTCGACCTGCTGGGGCACGCGGCTCTCTTCCACGACATCGGCAAGCTCGCCATCCCCGACTCCATCCTCCTGAAGCCGGCGAGCCTCACGCCCGACGAGTGGTCGCTGATGCAGCGGCACGCGGAGGAGGGGGCACGCATCATCGACCGTCTGGGCTTCCTCAACGACGCCGTGCCGGCCATACGCCACCACCACGAGCGCTTCGACGGGACGGGGTATCCGGACCGGCTGCAAGGGGAGGACATCCCGCTCGGCGCCCGCATCATCCACGTGGCCGACGCGCTGGACTCGATGCTGACGACCCGCATCTACCGCGCAGCCCGGCCTGCCGCGGAGGCTCTGCAGGAGCTCCGCCGGGCGGCCGGCACCCAGTTCTGCCCGCGCTGCGTCACGGCCCTGGAGCGGATCCTGCCGCTCGAGAGCCTCCAGAGCGACGCCACCAAGACCCGCCTCTCGCTCGTGGCGTCAAAAGCGTCCTAGCGGGTTCCGAGCCGGTTCAAGCCTTAACTTGCGTTCTTTCCAGAACGCTCTATCCTTATTGGCATGGCCCGCAAACCGCCCTACAGGGCGGTCGCGAAGATCGACCCCGACGCGCTCGCCTCGTTCCAGGCCGGAATCCGCAAGCGGTACTCGAACGATCAAATTCTCGAAGAGCTACGCGCGTCCGCCGAGCGGCTGGGCCGCTCGCCGACGATGCGCGAGTTCGCGGCCGACCCTGACACGGCCGTTCACCCGCAGACGGTCATCGAGCACTTCGGCAGCTGGAACGCGGCCAAGCGCGAGGCCGGCCTCGTTCCCCGTCGCTTCGCCACGCGCGAAGAACTGGTTGGCCTCCTGCGCGAACTGGGGGAGGACCTCGGCCGGGTGCCGACCGCGAAAGATCTCGATGCCAGGCGCGGGTCGATGCCCTCGAAGTCGCTGTACTGGCACACCTTTGGTTCCCTTGCCGAAGCGCTCCGCGAAGCCGGCTTCGACGTCCCGATCGGCGAAGAGCGGCTCGAGCGGGCGGTCGAGCAGGGCGTCGCTCTCGCTCGGAAGCTCAAGCGCCTGCCGAAGTTCGCCGACTGGGCCACCGCGCGCAGGAAGGACGACAGCCTCCTGACCGAGTGGCAGGTGTACCGGATGTTCGACGCACGCCGCGGTGCCTGGTCGACGTTCCAGTTCTTGATCAAGGAGCGCCTCGACGACGAGGGCGGCGTGCAGGTTGGCTCCGACGGGCACCTGAGCAGTTAGGCCTGCTGGGCTCCGGCCTCCGCATCTTCGATCCCGTACGCGATCGTCGCGCCCGTCGGCATCATCAACTGGACGTCGTAGGACTCGCCGGGCACCCACGGATACGAGACCGTGATCCGTTCCGCGTCTCCGGGCGCGACCTCGCGCTGGCTCTGACGGAAGTCGACGAAGGCGTCATTGAGGATGACCTGCGCCACGCGCACGGTCTTCTCCGAGTTGTTGACGACGACGAGAACGATCGCTCCGGGTCGCAGGACAGCCTGCTCGACCGTCACCTCATGAGCCGTGGGAACAGTGTCATGCCACGGGCGGGCGTAGGCGATGACGGCGGCCGCGCCAAGGAGCCCCACGGGGACTCCGAGCAACCAGATCCGCCGTAGCAGGCGTTCGAGCATCCGTCACTCCACGACTTCGAAGAAGCCCATCCAGCCGAGCGCTGCGAACTCGCTCTTGTGGGCGTGGAACATGAACTTCCCCGTGTGCGGAAAGCGGAGCTCCAGCACGTCTCGTTGGCCCTGCCCCTGGATGACCGTGTCCGTGTACTCGCTCGGCGCAAGCGATGTGCCGGTCGGAAACCGGTGGAAGAAGTTCCCGTGGATGTGGAACGAGTTGATCGGGTCGAGCTCGACGATGTTGACGAGGTAGATCCGGACGAGCTCTCCGCGCTTGACGCGGACGGGCCGATACATGAAGTGGAAGGCCACGGTGTTGACGGCGTAGACCTCGTTGTCCTCGTTGAAGTTGGGATCGAACGCGTTCTGCACCATCACGAGCTCGTCGGCCTGGGGGCGCCCCTGCGGCGGATCGACGATGAACGTCCCGTAAAGACCCTTCGCAATGTGCCCTGCGAGCGGCGATGCGTGACAGTG
>DASWGR010000027.1:0-8211 GCA_036393535.1 Gaiellaceae bacterium
GCTCACCGTCGCCTGCCGCGACTGAGCCGGGTTGTCGTTGCCGTAGTAGATCTTCACGAGCTTCATGTTCTTGTAGACCGGCTTCTTCAGCTCGAGCTTCATGTACTTGATCCACGCATTCTGGTTCGTGGCCGTCGACGCCGCCGACAGAATCGCGAACTGACCCTTGTAGTTCATCAGCTTGCCCAACAGCTTGATCTGGCTCCGGCCGATCGTCGGGGTGTCCGCCTGGTTGATGAAGAGCTGGCGGCAGTTGACGTCCGAGTCGAACGCGATGACCTTCGTGCCCTGCGCCTGGGCCTGCTGGAGCGCTGGACACACGGCCTGCGGGTCGTTGCCGGCGATGACGATGCCTGCCGCATGCGCCTGGATCGCAGCCTGAATCGCCGGTTGCTGAGCCGCAGCGGTGTCCTGCGTGCCAGAGGCGACGACCTGCTTGTGACCGAGCTTCGTGAGGGCGATCTTGCCGCCACGGTCGGCGATGACCTCGTACGGGTTGAGCGTGTCCTTCGGGATGAAGTAAAACGTCTTGCCTGCCGTCGAGCGGCTGTTGGCCGCCAGCGCGGCCGTCACGGCGACGCCTGCAACGAGCACCGCCGCCACGATAATCGTCCATCTGCGCTTGTGCATTGATGGTTCCTTTCGCGTGGGGATTGACTGAACGAACCGGTGGAACGTGCGCCTCCTTCGCACTACCGGGGGTAGGCGGCGGTGACTCCGCCGTCGACGTTGATCACGTTTCCGGTCGACTTAGCCGAGCGGGGGCCAGCGAGGAAGGCGATCGCCTCGGCCACGTCTTCCGGATAAACACTGACTCCGAGCTTCGTTCGTCCGCTGTAGAAGCTCTGGAGGTCATCTTCAGTAACGCCATACGTGCTGGCGCGTTCCGCCTTCCAGTCCGACGACCAGATACCCGAGCCCTGGATCACGGCATCTGGGTTGACGGTGTTGACGCGAATCCCATGAGGTCCGCCCTCCTCCGCGAGGCAACGCGCGAGATGCAGAGAGGCCGCCTTGGCGGATGAATACGCTGCAGCGTTCGCTCCAGCGACGAGCGCATTCTTCGATCCCACGAAGACGATCGAGCCGCCGCGGTCCTGCTTGAGCAGGACGCGAAACGCTTCACGGGCGCAGAGGAAGTAGCCGCGTGCCAGGACTGCGTAATTGAGCTCCCACTCCTCGAGCGTCGTCTCCGTGACCGGCGCGCTCGTTGCGAGCCCGGCCGAGGCGACGAGGATGTCGAGCCCTCCGTAGTCGAGAACCGTCCGGCTCATCATCTCGGCGACCGCGTCCTCGTCTGTGACATCGACATGGGCCGCAACCGCACGGCGGAGACCGCACGCGCCGACTATCTCCTCCGCGACCGCGTCGGCTCCCTCGCGGTTGAGGTCGGCAACGACCACATGCGCGCCCAGGTGGGCGAGCAACCGGGCGGTCGCACGCCCGATGCCGCTCGCCCCCCCGGTGATGACGGCGACCCGGCCTGCGAGCTCCCGGGTCGGCGGGGCCTGCGCGAGCTTGTACCGCTCCAAAGGCCAGTACTCGATCGCGAATGCCTCGGGCTCGGTGAGGGAGCGGAATCCGCCGATCGCATCGGCCGCGTCCTCCACTGCGATCGCGCGGTGGTAGAGATCGCGAGCCGTCCGCGCCCGTGTCGCGTCGGTGCCGCTCGTGACGATGCCGACACCGGGGATCAGAACAACACGGGGACCGGCCGGATCCATCGGAAAGGGTCGACTCTCGTCGCTGACGTTGCGTTCGTAGTACTTGCGGTACCAATCGGAGTACGCGGCGACGCCGTCGCGGAGAGCATCAGTCAACTCCGCTGCTCCAGCACTCGACGGATCGAACTCGACCGCCAGTGGCTTGTGTTTCGTGCTGATCAGGTGATCTGGGCACGGTGCACCGACTTGGCTCACCTCGGGGCCGCGCACCGAAGAAGCGAAAGCGACCGCCTCGGAACTACGGTCGACTTCAAGCACGACGCTGTCCGCGTGGGCCAACAAAGCTCCGCGGAGTGCGGGTAGCGACGCCAGGAGGAGGAACTGAGCGTCTTGCTCACCGCACTCCGCGACCTTCGAGCCTCCCAGCCCGAAGCGGCTCGCACCGGCCTTCTCGATCGCGCTCGCGGCACGGGAGACGAACTCGATCGTGCGCCGGTAGCTCTCTTCACCCGACTCACCCCAGGTCACCAGCCCGTGCTTCTCGAGCAGCACCGCGCGGGCCGATGGGTTGGCGTCCAACAGTTCGGCGATCCGGCGCGACATCTCAAAACCTGGACGTTGGTAGTCGAGCCAGACAGCCTCTGCGCCGAAGGTCTCTTCGGCCATCTCGCGCCCGTTCGGTGAGGACGTCAACGCGATAATTGCGTCGGGGTGAGTGTGGTCGACCTGGGGGGCGGCGATGAAGGCGTGTAACAGCGTCTCGATCGAGGGGCGCGGTTGGTCGGGATCAAGTGCGCAGCGGCGTAGAAATCCGACCATCGCGGCGTCGTCCATTTTCGCGCGATGTCGAAGGGCTGTGATCTCCTCGAGCCGCAGGACTGCGAATCCGGCGGACGTGATCGACGCGAGGTCGGTGCCAGATCCCTTCACCCACAGCACACGCTGCTCGTTGCCCGCATGGTCGACCGCCGTCCCCTTCGAGGACGTGTTGCCGCCACCCTGATTGGCCAGAGCACGGTCCGATCCGAGCAGGTTCGAGCGGTAGACGAGCGCGTCGAGGGAACTCAATCCTGCGGCGCGTGCATCGTCCCACCGATCCTCTGGCGCGGGAATTCTGTCGAGCATTCTGGCGACGCTCACGCCCGCACTTCCAACATCGGCAAGGCGACGGCCCTCGCGAACCGCTCCCGTGCCTCCCGCCAGACCACCGTGTCCTGCGGCTCGTAGATCGTCGGTGCGAACGATGTCCGCACGATCTCGCGTCCTTCGTCGATCGACGCAAGCTCGCCAAGCGACATCGCCTGGACGAGGAAGTTGCCCAGGAGGGTCGCCTCTTCCGGGCCGGCCAAGACAGGGAGCCCGGCGGCGCCTGCAGTCCAACGGCAGAGCAACTCGTTGCGTGAACCGCCACCAACGAGATGAATCTCCTCCGGCACCGTGCCGGTGACGGATGCGAGTACGTCGATCGTCTGCGCGTGCTTGAGCGCGAGGCTCTCGAGGATGCAGCGGACCACGGCGCCGGGCTCAACAGGCTCGGGCTGCCCTGTGTAGGCGCAGAACGCGCGCACGCGCGCCGGCATGTCGCGCTGATCAGAGAAGGTGGGGTCGTTCGGCTCGATCAGCGACCGCAGTGCGGGCGCTTCCTTCGCAAGCGCGACGAGTTGGTCGAACGAATACTCATGTCCTCCGAGCGCCCAAGCCCGACGGCACTCATGCAGCAGCCACAGCCCTGTCACGTTGCGCAGAAGCCGGAAGGTCGAGCCAACGCCGCCCTCGTTGGTCAGGTTTGCGGCGAAACTTGCATCGCTGATCACGGGCTCCTGAACCTCTAGCCCGACGAGCGACCACGTGCCGGCGCTGATGAACGCGGAGCTCGGCCGACGAAACGGCACTGCGGCGACAGCGGAGCCGGTGTCGTGGGTCGCGACGGCGACGACGACCGCGCCACCGAGTCTCGTGTCGTCCGCCACCCTGTCGCTGAGCCGTTCGAGCTTCGTCCCCGGCTGCACCACATCGGGCAGCAACCGCGTGGGGACATCGAGCCGCTCGAGCACGTCGACCGCCCAGGTCCCCGCGCGCGGATCGAAGCACTGCGTCGTCGTCGCGTTGGTGAGCTCGGACGTGCGCGAGCCGCAGAGCCAGTAGTGCATGAGATCCGGGATCAAGAGCAACGTCTCGGCGGCCCCGAGCACAGGATCGTGTTCCGCAGCCATGGCGCCCAGTTCGAACACCGTGTTGATCGGGATGAGCTGGATGCCCGTGCGCTCGTAGAGATCCCGCGCGGGCACCTCGGCCAGCACGCCTTCCACCGCGCGCGCACGACGGTTGTCGCGGTAGTGGACCGGATTCTGCAAAAGCCGGCCGTTCTGGTCCAGCAGCCCGAAATCGACAGCCCACGAATCGGCAGCGACCGAGTCGACGGCACCGGCCTCCCGGGCCGCTGCCCGCAGACCGTCGGTCACGTCCTGGTAGAGACGGAGGATGTCCCAGTTGAGCGTGTTCCGCGTTCTGACCGGGACGTTCGGGAAGCGATGCACCTCCGAGACGCTCAGACGCTCGCCGTCGAAGCGACCGACGGCCACCCTTCCGCTCTGAGCGCCGAGGTCGATCGCGGCGAACGTCGCCATCAGCCGCCGTCCTCGTCGTTGCGGACTGCGCGACGAAGGTCGCGCGGCCGGAGTGCCGGCGGCTCTCGCGGGCCCGGGTCGACGGTGAGGACATCGACGCCGGCCGCACGCCACTCCTCGACCTCGGCGACGGGTGCGCTCGAATCCGTCACGATCCCGGCCAGGTCCTCAACCTGGACGAACGCCAACAGCGCGCTGCGATGCCACTTCGTGCCGTCGAAGATTCCGTACACCTGTTCGCACGCATCCGCCATCTCTTGCTTGATCCGGACCTCATCGGGATTGAGGTCCATCAGGCCCCGCGAGATGCTCAAACCGCGCGCGCCGAGAAAGCCTTTGTTGATCCGCGTCGTTCGCAGGACGTCCGCGCCGAGATCCCCGACGAGAGACATCGCGGAGAGCCGCAGTATCCCGCCCGTCACCAGCACCGTGATGCCCGGCGCATCAGCGAGCGCCGTCGCGACGAGCAGGCCGTTTGTGACGACTACCAACTCGCGCTTGGAGCGAAGCTCGAGGGCGAGGTAGTAGGCGGTCGTGCTCGCGTCGAGAACGACAGCCTCGCCCTCGTCGACCATCGCCGCCGCGGCGCGGGCGATCGCGCGCTTGCGCTCGACCTCGAGGCGTAGCCGCAGATCGAACCCCACCTCCGACTGGCCCAACTGCAAGGCCCTGACACCGCCGCGGATGCGCGCGACGAGTCCCTGCTTGGCGAGCGTCGTCAGGTCGCTGCGAACGGTCACTTCCGAAACTGCGAAGGATTCCGAAAGTTCCGCAACCGGTAGGTAATCGCGGCTCTCGAGCAGATGCAAGATGTGCTGCATGCGCTCCTGCTGCGTTAAATTGCGAAGATCTTCCGAGGCGCCGATTGGGCGACCCTACTCCGGCCCGGGTGGGCAAGTCAAGAGATACGAGCTTCTGACTTACGAAACCATTCGAAACGAAAGTGGACTCGTAATTCGGCCTCGGATACGTCAGACTCGCCGCTGGTGAACAGCGACGCCGTGTTCTCCCGCCTCGATGCACTCGAGATCGAGACCCCATCGTGGGGGTATGGAAACTCGGGTACGCGCTTCCACGTCTATCCGTGGCCTGGGGCCGCCCGAACCGTCTGGGAGCGGATCGACGACGCGGCACTCGTCCACGAGTTGACTGACTGCTGCCCGAGCGTCGCTTTGCACATCCCCTGGGACACCGTCGACGATTGGAGCGCCCTCGGTGACTACGCACGCGGTCGGGGCATCCGGATCGGCGCGATCAATCCGAATCTCTTCGGTGACGACTCCTATCGTCTTGGAAGCCTCGCCAACCCCGACGCCGCCGTTCGGCGGCACGCACTCGAGCACTGCCTGGAATGCATCGAGATCGCGCGACAGCTTGGTTCCACGATCGTCAGCCTCTGGCTCGCCGACGGAACGAACTATCCCGGGCAAGACGACCTGCAAGGCCGTCACGCTCGGCTCCTGGCCGGACTCGAAGAGCTCTACGCCGCCCTATCCCCCGACCAGCAGTTGCTCATCGAGTACAAGTTCTTCGAGCCTGCCTTCTACAGCACGGACCTCCCCGATTGGGGAACCGCTGCACTCGTCTGCCGGCGCCTTGGCCCGCAGGCACAGGTGCTCGTCGACACCGGACACCATCCGCAGGGCACGAACATCGAGCAGATCGTGGCTCTGCTGGTGTCCGAAGGCTTGCTCGGCGGCTTCCATTTCAACAACCGCAAGTACGCAGACGACGACCTGATTGTCGGGTCCGTCGACCCGTTCGAGCTGTTCCGGATCATGCACGAGATCGCCCTTGTGGAAGTCGAGGCGTCGACCGCATTCATGATCGATCAGTCGCACAACGTCGAGGGAAAGATCGACGCCATGCTCCAGTCGGTCATGAACATCCAGACGGCGTACGCGAAGGCGCTCTTGATCGACGAGGCCGTCCTTTCGACAGCGCAGGCAGAAGGGGACGTGCTCGGCGCCCATCGGGCGCTCACTGACGCGTTTGAGACGGACGTACGTCCGGTCCTCGCCCGGTGGCGAACGGATAAGGGACTCGACCCTGACCCGGTCCGGGCGTTCCGGGACGGCGATCACGCGGAGCAGAGAGCGCGCGAGCGCGGCACCGCTCGGGTCGAGAGCGCCTACGAGAAGAAGTGACCGAAGGTCACGGCGAGCCGATGCGCGTCGGCGTCGGTATCCACGCGGCGGGCGGGGGCAACGAACCGTCGAGCAGCGCACGCCCGACGACTGCTCCCTCGCAGCCGGCCGCGGCGACGGCGACGAGATCCGCCTCGGAGCGGATTCCGCCGGCAGCGAGCACAGGCAAGCCCGAGGCCTCCCGCACTTCGCGCAAGAGATCCAGATCTGGTCCGCCGAGCATTCCGTCGCGCTCGATCGCCGTGCACAGGATCCGCGACACGCCGGCGGCGGCGCAACGCCCGGCTACCTCGGCCGCGGCCAGGCCGGTGTCCTCGAGCCACCCGCGAACCGCCACTCGGCCGCCGCGGACGTCGATGGCGACGACGAGCCGGTCACCGAGCTCGGCTACGAATTCTTCGAGAGCTCCGGACTCCGCCAGCGCGGCGGTGCCGACTACGACACGCGCGGCACCTGCTGCGACTAACCGCTGGGCGTCAGCCGGAGAACGGATGCCGCCCGAGGCCTGAACCTTGGCGGGGCCGGCCGCTTCGACGAGACGGGCGATCACGTCCGTCCTGATGAAGCCGCCGCGCGCGCCATTCAGATCGACCACGTGAATCGTTCGCGCCCCCGCGGTCGCGAATCGACGCACCAGCTCCTCCGGTTGCGCCCGCGCCGCCACGCGTCCGAAGTCCCCCTGCTCGAGCCGCACGGCCTCCTCGCCGAGCAGATCGACAGCAGGAAGCACCTGGAAAGCTTCTTCTATCATGTTAGTATGCTAATACGTAATCATCCGAGCCGGGGAGATCAAAGCCGTGGCGGAAGGGTCGCATCCCGAATGGGAGACGAAAGAGACACGAGATCTACTGAAGACGATCGTCTCGCTCCGAACCGTCGACGAGGCGGAGCGGTTCCTCCGCGATCTGTGCACGCTCTCCGAGCTGGAGGCGATGACACACCGCTGGCAGGCGGCGCAGTTGGTCGATCGCGGGCTGCCGTACCACGAGGTGAGCAAGAGAACAGGCGCGTCGACGACGACCGTGACACGGGTGGCGCACTGGCTGCGCCACGGCGAGGGCGGCTACCGGTTGATGCTCGACCGGCGGCGCCGCCGGCACGCGCGGACCGCCTGACGATCGCGATCCCCGCCAAGGGGCGGTTGCGCGAGCCTTCCGTCGCCCTGTTAGAGGACGCCGGGCTCGGGCCGGAGCAGCCCGGTGAGCGCGCGCTCGCCTTCCCCTGCCGCAACGCGCCGGTCGACGTGCTGCTCGTCCGTGCGGCCGACGTGCCCGAGTACGTGCAGGACGGCGTCGTCGACTGCGGCGTCACGGGAGCGGACCTCGTCCGCGAGCGCGGCGCCGAGGTCGAGGAACTGCTTCGCCTTGGCTTTGGCGTCTGCACGCTCGAAGCCGCCGTGCCGGAGGAGTCGCCCGCGCGCACGCTCGCCGATCTCGATGGCCTACGCGCTGCAACGGTTTATCCGCGTCTCGCGCGCGCGACGCTACGCGAGCAGGGCGTCGAGGTCGAGCTCGTCGAGGTCACCGGTTCCGTGGAGGTGGCTCCCCGGCTCAAGCTGGCCGATGCGATCGTCGACCTCGTCTCGAGTGGCAACACCCTGCGAACGAACGGGCTCCGCTCGCTCGGCGTGCTCTTCTCGTCCGAGGCGACGCTGATTGCGCGGCCGAACGGCGACGACGACCGCGCTCACCGCCTGGCCGGAATCCTGCGCAGTGTCGTCGAAGCCCGTGCGGCGCGGTACCTGATGCTGAACGCGCCCGAGAGTGCACTCGA
>DASWGR010000028.1:0-1782 GCA_036393535.1 Gaiellaceae bacterium
CCTGGGCCACGCCGGCCTGATCCAGCAGCTGATCATGCTGCCGGAGGCGGCGGCGGCTCATCTGCCCTGGCTGCGGACGCGGCTCTCCGACTACGGCGCCGACGTCCGTGCCCGCCTGCTTGCAGGGCTGCTGTTGCCGGCGACCGCGTACCCAACCGGCCTGCGCGCCCGCCGCTGGCTCGAGGACGAGGTGCGGCCCCTGTTCGAGCGGTACGAGCTGCTGGCGGCTCCGGCGATGCCGATCGTCGCACCTCTGATCGGCGAGGACCCGGTCGACGTGGCAGGAGAGCGAACCCCGTTCCGGCTCGCACTGATTCCGTTCAACTCGCCCTGGAGCTGCCTCGGTTTGCCCGTCGCGAGCGTTCCCTGCGGGTTCGTCGACGGTCTCCCCGTTGGTCTCGCGCTCATCGGGCGTCGCGGAGCGGACGCGACCGTCCTTCGGGCAGCCCACGAGTTTCAGCAGGCGACCGACTGGCACGAGCGGCATCCGCCGAGGGCGCCCGTAGCCATTTGAAGTTCGGCCCCCGAGGTTGTATACAAAAGCTCATTCTCCGACAAGGGGGTTGAACCCATGTCCGTTCTGATTCAGGGTGGGCGTATTGTCACGGCCGCCGACGACTACGTCGGCGACGTCTTCATCGACAACGGCACGGTCTCGCTGATCGGCGAGTCGCTCGACGTGGTCGCCGACAAGACGATCGACGCGAACGGGAAGCTCGTAATCCCGGGCGCGATCGACCCGCACACCCATATCGAGTTGCCTTTCGGGGGCACGGTCACATGCGACGACTTCACGTCCGGCACCGTCTCGGCGGCGTTCGGGGGGACGACGTCGCTCGTCGACTTCTGCTTCCAGATGCCCGGGCAGAGCTTCGCCGAAGCGCTCGCCACCTGGCACGAGAAGATCGAGCGCTGCAAGCCGGTGATCGACGTCGGCTTCCACATGGCGATCACCGACCTCAAGGAGGGGGGATCGCTCGAGGATCTGGCGAAGGTGCCCGACGAGGGCGTGACGAGCTACAAGCTCTTCATGGCCTACAAGGGTGCCGTTATGGTCGACGACGAGACGCTCTTCAAGGCGTGCCGGGTCGCAGCCGACAACGGCTCGCTGATCATGGTCCACGCTGAGAACGGCGACGCGATCGACGTCCTCGTCAAGGAGGCGCTGGCCGCGGGCCACACCGAGCCGGTCTGGCACGCGCGGACGCGCCCGCCCGAGACCGAGGGCGAAGCGACGAACCGGGCGATCCAGCTCGCGCACATCGCCGGTGCGCCGATCTACGTCGTGCATGTCTCGTGCAAGGAATCGGTCGAGCCGATCGCGATCGCGCGCGAGAAGGGGTGGGCCGCCTCCGGCGAGACCTGCACGCAGTACCTCTTCATCGACGACAGCTACCTCGACCAGCCGGACTTCGAGGGCGGCAAGTACGTCTACACGCCGCCGCCGCGGCCGAAGGAGAACCAGGAGCATCTCTGGAAGGCGCTGGCGAGCGACGTGCTCTCGGTCGTTTCGACGGACCACTGCCCGTTCAACTGGCCCGAGCAGAAGGGGCTCGGCCGCGACGACTTCTCGAAGATCCCGAACGGCGGGCCGGGGATCGAGAACCGGCTGCACATGCTGTACACGTTCGGCGTTGGCAGCGGGAAGCTGACGCTGAACCGCTTCGTCGAGCTGACCTCGACGAACGTGGCCAAGTCCTTCGGCCTCTACCCCCGGAAGGGGACGATCGCGCCCGGCTCCGACGCCGACATCGTCGTCTGGGACCCGGAGAAGAAGCTGAC
>DASWGR010000029.1:0-24232 GCA_036393535.1 Gaiellaceae bacterium
GGGGGTCGAGTGTGCCGTATGCGGCGCCGATGAAGACCCACTGTGACTCAACTCCTGTTGGGAATCGTGATCGTCGGCGGCCCGGGCTTGATGGTCGGGGCAGGCACCGCTGCAGCGGTGAGGCGCCGGAGAGTGCTGGCCCTTCTGACGCTCGCGGTTGCAATCGGTCTGTTCTACGCCGTGCGCCACATCCAGAGCGGTGACGAGCAGACAAGACTGATCTTGGCGATCGCCGCGTTCACGAACTTCGTGGGCTGGATCGTCGGGCTTCTGATCGGGACCTTGACGGCTCGGCGCACGAGCCCTGGGCCCGCTGCAGGTGATTAAGAGCTAGCGGATCGCCGACCCTCTGCTCGCGTAATCGACTCTCTCGAACGGCCACTCAGCTTCAAGCCAGTCGCTCACCGCCCGCCAGAGGGGCCCGTCGAGGCCGGCGTGGCTCACTCGCACCCAGGAAGTCACCCGCGCATCGTGCGGGCCATCCGGGGCCGGATAGACGTAGACACAGCCGACGACGTCGCCGCCCGGCTCGAGGACGGTGTACGTGAAGCCGGAGCGGTTCTCGAAATCGTCCGCGTGCCGGTGCAGATCGGCCCGGTTCTCCTCCAACGTCATCTCGCGCGGCCAGGAGCTCTCCTCCCAGCCGGGAGTCGCACGGATGTGTTCCAGCGAGGACGACCACGCGCTGTAGTCCGCGTCGTTGTGCTTCGGGCCAAGAGGTTCCAGCCGGAACTGCGGAGTCTCGAGACGAAGAGGCACGACGAAGTCCGCCGACACGAACACGGTCGAAGCCTAGAGCAGACCTCGACTACCACCGGTTCGCAATACTTTCGGAAGTGAAGCGGCTCGCCGACCCCTACCGCGATCTCGACGTGATCGATTCGCGCGCCCCGCGGTTCAACCAGGCGACCATCGGATCACTCGCCGTGCTCGCGCTCGCAACCGGTTGGTGGTGGCTCCTCGGCCTGCTCGGCATGCAGCTGCTCGTCGGGCTGACCCTCGGCCGGCGCTTCTGCCTGCCGTGCCTCGCCTACTTCGAGCTCGTGCAGCCGCGCATCGGCGAAGGAGCGCTCGAGGACGCCCGCCCGCCGCGCTTCGCGAATCTCGTCGGGGCCGTCTTTCTCACGGCCGCAACGGTTGCGTATGCAGCCGGTCTCACCACCCTCGGCGTGGCGCTCGGCGGCATCGTCGCGGCGCTTGCGCTGCTCGCTGCGGCCACGGGCTTCTGCAGCGGCTGCGAGGCGTACAAGCTGGGCTCGTTCCTGCTCGGGCGGCCGTTCGTCTCGTGCCCTCTGCCGCGCCAAGCCGACTGACGTTTCGTACGCTGTACGGGTGACCGACTGGTGGGCCGTCCGGCGCGCGCGCAGCCAGAAGCCCTCGACCTATACCTGCCCGCTCTGCGGGCGTCAGCTGCATGCGATGAGCGACCACTTGGTGATTGCACCGGAAAACGACGCGGCCCGGCGGCGGCACGCGCACACGGAATGCATCGTCGCCGCGCGAAAGGCGGGAACCTTCAAGACCTACGACGACTGGCGCGAGGAGCAGCCGCGAAGCTCCCGACTGCGACGGTATCTTCGCCGCGGATGAGCAATGGTTTTCGACAGCACCTCCGGCGCGCGATCGAGCTGGCGCGGCAGGCGCGCGAGCACGGCAACCACCCGTTCGGCGCGCTGCTCGTCGACCACAGGGGAAACGTCGTCCTCGAGGCCGAGAACACGGTCCGCACCGACAAGGACGTCACCGCCCACGCCGAGACGAACCTGATGCGCATGGCGAGCGCGCGCTTCGAGCCCGACTTCCTCGAGCGGTGCACGCTGTACACGAGCACCGAGCCCTGCGCCATGTGCGCGGGCGCGATCTACTGGGGAAACGTGAGGCGGGTCGTGTTCGGCCTGAGCCAGGAGCAGATTCACTCCATTACCAACCACAATCCGGAGAACATGCAGTTGGCGATCACCTCGCGCGAGATCTTCGAGCGCGGGGATCACCCCGTTGAGGTCAGCGGCCCCCACCTGCCCAGGGAGTCGAGCGCCGTGCACGACGGCTTCTGGGACTGAACCCGGAGGTCAGATGAGGCGCGGCCGGACGCGGCGTTCCATGTCGCCGAGCACCTGGTCGCCGATCCAGTTGACCGCCCACACGACGGCGACTGTCCCGACGTAAGTCCAGAAGCCGTCGATGGAGAAGTTCGGCGCGATCCACTCCGCCAGCGCGATCATCGCGATGTTGATCAGCAGGTAGAAGAAGCCGAGCGTGACGATGATCAGCGGCAGCGTCAGGACCGTGAGCAGCGGCTTCAACACTGCGTTCGCGATTCCAAGGACGGCCGAGCCGATCAGGTAGGCCTTCCAACCCTCGATTCGCACGCCGTCCCAGATGGCGTTCGCGGCCCAGAGGGCAGCGAGATTGATCGCCCAGGCGATCACCAGACGGGGCACGAAGGGCATGGCGACAGTGTAAAACGACATCGTGCTCGCACGCCTCCATGCCCTCCAGACCACCCAGGAGCAGCACGATCTCGGCCTGGAGATCGTCCGCGAACAGCTTCTGCCCTGGCTCCGCGACAGCTCCGGCTTTCGCGGACTGATCCGGCTCTGGAGTCCCGCCGAGTCGAAGACCCTGGTGATCACGTTGTGGGCCGACGAGGAGTCGCTGCGGGCGAGCGCCGAGGCGGGCATCCAGCTCGGCGACCTCACGGCGGAGACGTTGGGAACGACCAGGCTCGCACTCGAGGACTACGAGGTGAGCCTCTTCGATGTCGCGGACGCCTGACTTCATTCTCGGCGACGAGTTCGCCAAGGTCCTGACGGAGACGACGATGTCGCTCGTCTGTGTCCTCGACCACGACGCACGAATCCTGTTCTTCAATGATGCGTGCGAGCGTGTCACGGGCTTCACCCGGGACGAGGTGATCGGCGGCGACGCCCGCGACTTCGTCATTCCTCCCGAAGAGGCGGAGGCATTCAGCGAGGTGATCGACTACATCTGGAGCACCGGGCTCTCGAGCCCGCAGGTCGGTCACTGGCTGACCAAGGATGGACAGCGCAAGCTGATCGCGTGGTCGAACAGGCTGATGCCGAGCGAGGATGGCGGCCCGTCGCTGCTGGTCACCGCGGGCATCGACCTGAGCGCCAGGACACCGAGCGGCGTCGACGAGAGCGCCTTCGAAGGCGACCCGGAAGCGAAGCTGGCCGAGGTCGGCCGGCTGGCGCAGGAACAGCGCGCGCTCCGGCGCGTCGCGACCCTTGTTGCGTCCGAGGCAAGCCCCGAGCGTGTGTTCACGGCCGTGTCCGAGGAGTGCGCGCGCGTGCTCGAGGTGAACGCGTCCGCAGTCTTTCGCTTCGAGGGCGACGACACGGCGACCATCGTCGGCCGCCATAGCCGCGTCGGGGTGGCCGACGACGCCTTCAAGCTCGGGATGCGCCTGCCGGCGACCGAGGACACCGGCATCGGGCAGGTCCTCAAAACCGGAGCCCCGGCGCGCATCCACGACTACACGGAACGACCCGGAGAGATCGCGGACAACATGAGACTGATGAGCTACCGCTCGTCGGTGTCGGCCCCGATCGTCCTCGCAGGCATTCTCTGGGGCGCCGTCGGCATCGCGAGCGCAGAGCTCCTCCCGGCCGACACCGAAGCTCGGCTGGGTGCGTTCTGTGAGCTCGTATCGCTCGCGGTCGCAAGCGCGCAGGCACGGGCGGACCTCAGTGCCTCACGCGCACGACTCGTGAAGGCAGGCGACGAGCAGCGCAGGAAACTCGAGCGGAACCTCCACGACGGTGCGCAGCAGCGGCTCGTCTCGCTGGCACTGACGATCCGGCTTGCCCGACGACAACTGGAGTCGAGCCAGGAGGGGGCCGCCGAATCGCTGGAACGTGCGGCCAACGAGCTGGATCTCGCACTCGAGGAACTGCGCGAACTTGCGCGCGGATTGCATCCGGCAGCGCTCACCGAGCAAGGCCTGGGTCCTGCGCTCACGGGTGTTGCGAAGCGCTTGCCCATCGAGGTCGAAGTGAAAGCGCCCAGCGAGCGCCTGCCCGAGAACATCGAGGCCACCGCGTATTACATCGTGTTGGAGGCGTTGACCAACGTGGCGAAGCACGCACAGGCGACGAAGGCAAAGGTCGACATGACCCTGGTCGGCGACGTGTTGAAGTTCGAGATCACGGACGACGGCCGCGGCGGCGCCAATCCTGCCGAAGGCTCCGGCATCCTCGGCCTCCGCGATCGCGCCGAAGCAGTCGGCGGTACGCTGTTCGTGATCAGCCCGCCCGGCAAGGGCACGATGGTGACGGCGCAGCTCCCGTTCAACGGCGCTTGACGGGAATGCTCTGGCTCGCGCGGAAGACGTTCTGTGGGTCGTAGCGGCTCTTGACCTCGATCAGGCGGTCGAGATTCGTGCCGTAGTACGCACGCCCCCATTTGCCGAGATCGGGGTCGATGTAGTTCTGATACGCGAACGGTGAGACGTGGGGCCGCATCGCCGCATAGAAATTTCGGAGCCAGCCGAGGTTCGGTTCGGCAGCGGCCGACGCGTCCCAGTACGCGAGGTATTGCATCGAGAAGAGCGCGTTGCGGTGCACGAACGCGGTCGCATCCTTCTTGACCCGGTTGATCGCACCGCCGTACGAGTCCAGCAGGATGATTCCCGAGCCGCTGCCGATGGCGATACGCGCCTCGATCTGGCGGATCATGGTGTCGATTCCGCGCACAGTCAGCCGGCTGTTGGCGAAGCTCGATTTCCCCTTGAAGGTGGCGCGGCCGAGATGACCCTGCGGCGGCAGGTGACACTCGGCGATCGTCCCGGAGCAGCCCGCCCACATTTCCTGTGCGTCCATGTAGCTCCGCGACGTCACGCTGAAGCGCGTCGGCGTGCCGGCGTTCGCGAGCGGCTGCAGTAGCTGGCGCAGCCGCTCGGCGCTGCCGAAGAACTGTCCGGCCGAAGTGATGCGCGCGCGGCCGCCGACAGCCGCGTTGAGGTTCAGCACGGAGAAAAGGCCATCGGGCGCGTGGGGTGCAAGCTTCTGCCAGGCCTGAACGACCTTCGCCGCATCCGACCACGGCCATTCGAGCGCGTACGTCGCGACCTGGCCGACCAGGTGCGTGCGAAAGACCAGGCGCGTCACGATCCCGAAGTTGCCGCCGCCACCGCCGCGCAGCGCCCAGTAGAGATCGGAATGCTGATGTGCGTTTGCAACGACGGCCGTCCCGTTCGCGAGCACGACGGTCGCCTCGAGCAGATTGTCGCAGGTCAGCCCGAACTTCCGTGAGGCCAAGCCGACGCCGCCGCCGAGCGTGAGCCCTGCGATCCCGACGGTGGGACAGGAGCCGGCGGGAACCGTGCGCCCGTGCTGCCAGAGCCCGTCGTACACGTCGATGAGGCGAGCGCCGGCACCGACCACCGCGCGGCCCCCCGAGGCGAGCGCGACACCGTTCAGCCTCGAGACGTCGACGATCACGCCGGAGGTGGAGGAGTAGCCGCCATAGCTGTGACCGCCGGAGCGCGGGACGATCCGCACGGCGTGCCTGCGCGCCCAGCGCACGGTTCGCTGCACATCGGCAAGCGACTCGCAGAAAACGACCGCCTGTGGCTTGTACGTGTCGAAGCGGGTGTTGTAGAGGACGCGAGCCTGGTTGTACGCCGCATCGCCGCGCACGACGACGGTGCCGCGCAACAAGTGAGCGAGCTCGTCGAAGATGCCGCTTGCCGACGCCGGCGCAAGGTCCAGGATCCGCCCGGCGAAAGGCAGCGCGCCCGCAGCGAGCGCGTACTTGCCGCCACGGACGAGCAGCTCTCGGCGCGTGACCTGCTCCACGCGCCCGAATCTAGCGACCGGGTGTTAAGACCTGTGGACGCCCATCACGATCGTGGCGACGTAGACACCCGCGCTGTTCTTGCTGATATTCACCTGCGACCTCTTGCCGCCGTTCCGGTAGATGGAGTCGTCGGCATTGCGAACGTCCCGGTTCGGGCGGCTCGCGTAGGGAGCCTTGCGATAGACGGCGTCGGTCACGGTATCCGGGAAGTAGAGCTGCCCCGTGTGCAGCACGTTGCCGCCGAGGTGCACCTTCACATGGATGTGCACCGTGCGGCCCTGGTACCAGCCGGGATAGACGGTGCGGAAGAGCGCAAGTCCCTTCGCATTCGTTCGCTGGATCCCGCGCATGAACGTTCGGTTGGCTGCACCTGAGCCGAAGCCCGAGTAGACACCGCCCGCGTCGGCATGCCAGATGTCGACCGCCGCGCTTTTGATCGGCTTGCAGGTCGAGGCGTTGACGACGAAAGCGCGGAGGAGCAGCGGCGTGCCCGGTCGACCTTCCGTGATGTTGCGGCGCAGGGCTTCGTCCGCGATGTAGTACGGGCCTTCCGTCTGCTCGGGCGTCAACACGCAGGACACCGCGCCGGAAGCGACGGCCGCCGGTCCGGCGCCCGCGGAGGTTTCGATCTTCAGTCCTGCCGCTCCGACCGCTGTAGCCAAAAATCCGCCAAAACGTAGGAGCGAGCCGCGTCGAGTGAGTCGGGGATCAGTCATCTGGAAAACCTCCGGTCTTGAAGACAGTCTCGTCCGCGAGGATCGTCATTGCCTCGTAGCCGTGCAGGCGCGCCGTCCAGTGCGGGGCAAGCTCGGCGCCCATGGCGAACGCCGCCGTTGCGTACGCGTCGGCGATGGCGAGCTCTGCACCGACGACCGTCACCGACAGAATGCCGACCGGCGGGCGGCCGCTGTGGGGGTTCCACACGTGCTCTCCGCGGGTGTACGCCCCTGACGTGGCGATCGCAAGATCGGTCGTGGACTCGATTACGGCGGCAACGTGTTGGCGGTCTAGTGGATGCTGGATGCCGACGCGCCAGGCGAGCTCCGGCACCGCGCGACCGCGAACGCGCATGTCACCACCTGCGCTGACTGCGTAGTTGTGCAGACCGGCATCGTCGAGAATCGCCGCCGCGCGATCGACCGCCCAGCCCTTCACGAGCCCGGAGGGATCGATGGAACCATCCGGCGTGCGCATGTCGAAGTACCCATTAGTCTCATCGCGGAGCTGCTCGCAACGGTCCAGGACTTGCCGCACCTGCGGATGGGCGTCCTCGCGTTGCAGCTCGCCGCGATTGATGGGGCTGATCTCGCTGTCGTCTTTGAAGGTGCTGAAGGTCGCGTCGACCCAGCGCAACCAGTCGAACAGTTCGTCGAGCACTTCGCCCGTGCAGCCATCGCGGAGGTCCACGACGACCGGCAGGCCCATGATCTGCTCGACCCGGCGGACGCCGGGGAGTGCTGCGGAGGCAGCGACGGTCATGCTTTCAGCGCCTTCACGATCGCCGACTGGAGCGACTGTTCGAATCCGGTGCTCGTGTCGGTTGCGCCCGAGACCATGTTGAGGTTTGCACTCTGTGCCTTCAGCGCTTCTGCCTTCAAGATGGGGAGGGCGTTCTGGTTGATGAACACGGAGCGGTCGGTGTGATTCGGATAGACCGGGACGCTGACCGCGGTCATCCGCCGAGTTACCTTCTTCTTCGTCCCGGTGATCGTGGTCGTCTTCCTGACGACGATCGTCACCTGGAGGCTGCCCCATCTGTCCACGGAGGCGACAGAGCCGGTAAAGCGTTTGGTGACGACGATCTTCTTCGCCTTGGCCTTGGTCGCCGCCGTCGCATCGACGATCGGCAGCGCGAGGGCCGCGACGGTGAGGAGGATGGTGATTGACTTGCGCATTCGTTCCTTTCGCTGATTAGAGGGCGAACTTCTCGGTATGGATGAGGCGTGGGGGCACGTTCGCGCGCCGGACGTTCCGGCCGAGGAACTCCGTCATCGCAGGCGGACCGCAGACGTAGACCTGTCGTTCCGCAATGTCGGGAACGAGCTCCTGTAGGTGAGCAGGCGACAGCAGCCGCGCTCCGTCTTCGGTGGCGTGGTCGCCGACGACGAGAACGAGCGTGATCCCTCGTTCCCGCGCCAACTCTTCGAGCTCCTCGCGAAAGATCACGTCTTCGTCGCGGACGACGCGATAGATCACGATGATGTCTCCCGACATGTCTTCCATGAGCGCGCGAATTGGCGTGATCCCGATTCCGCCTGCGATCAGGACGATCTTGTCGCGGCGTCGCGCCGCTTCAGTGAAGACGCCGAAGGGTCCTTCCGCGAGGACTCGTGTGCCGGGAGTGATCTCTGCAAGGCGGCTCGAGAAATCGCCCAGCGCTTTGACCGTGATCCGAAGGGAGCGACCGTCAGGTGCTGCGGAAAGGGAGAAGGGGTGCGATGACCACCAACGTTTCCGGTCGAGGAAGCGCCAGAGGAAGAACTGACCTGGGCTGGCGTCGAGCCGGTCGAGGCCGCGGCCGGTGATCCGCAGCGAGACGATGCCCGGGCCCTCGGCAACCACCTCGGCCACGCGCAGGCGGTAGCGCAGCGCATTCAGAGCCGGACCAAAGATTCGAAAGGCGACGAGCAGGCCCAGCGTGCCGAGATACAACGCGCGCCAATAGTCGGCAGCGATCCGATCGAGCACGAGCTCGTTCCCGGTCGGAATCTGATGGAACCAGGCAAGCGCAATCCCGGCATACGCGAGCAGATGGACTGCGTACCACGCCTCGTAGCGAAGCCGGCGCCGGACAATCACGACGGAGGTCACGACGACTGCGATGAGCAGAGCGGTTCCGACGGTCGCGGTGATCATCCCCGGGTAGACACCGCCGCCGAGCATCGTCGTGACCTCGCTCGGCAGGGAGATCTTGTCCATCAAGGCGTAGCCCCAGACCGACAGAACGACGTGGGCGAGGATCAGGTCGAGGCACGCATGACCGTTCCAGCGGTGCCAGACCGTCAAGCGGTCGAAGCCGAAGAGGCGCTCGACCGCGGGGAGGCGGGCGAGCAGGAGGACCTGCAACAGAGCCGAGTAGGCGCCGAGCAGTCCGGTGATCCGGGCGAGACTGGTGAGAAGCTCCCCGGTGGTCAGGTCGTCGGAGACGTTGCCCCCGTGCACCCAGAGCCAGATCAACAGGGCCGCATTTCCGGCCACGAACACCCACACTGCCGTCGAGGTCGCCAGCCTGCGCCCCGTGCGCGGGCGCGAGAGGGACGAGACCCGTGGTGAGTCCAGGGCGTAGCCGGCTTCGGTCATAGTGCTGCAGAGAACCAGCCCACCCTGAGAATCGGCTGAGAGTCGTGTAAGAGCTTCGTAAGAACGGGTTCAGCTGTGGGCTTCGATGAACGCGACGACTCTCGTCCAGGCGTCTGCAGAGGCTGCAGCGAAGTCCTCCTGCTTGCGGTCGAAGAAGCTGTGCGGCGCTCCGTCGTAGGTGACAACCTCGTGCTCCACGCCCGCCGCCGTGAGCGCCTCGTCGAACGCGGCATTTTCCTCGGCGGTGATGTGTTGATCTGCTCCGGCCTGGAGCGCGAGGATTGGCGCTTCAAACTCCGATGCGCGCTGCGCGGGGCCGGGCGTTCCGTCACCGCCCACGCCGGGACGTCCATAGAAGCCGATCACTCCCGCGAGCCCATGACCGCCTGCCGCCGCGAGCCAGGAATTTCGTCCGCCGAAGCAGAAGCCGATGGTGAGGACCGTGCGAACGGCCTTCGAGCGAAGGTAATCCGCGGCGGCGGCGACATCGGCCTGAACTCCCTCCGGCGTCGTCTGCTCGACGTGCTCCATGTATTCGAAATCGTCGTCGCGTTTGGCTGCACCCGCGGTGCGGCCGAAGTAGTCGAACGCCACCGCCGCAATCCCACGTTCGGCGAAGCGCAACGCAAGCTCCTCGTAGAACCGGTAGAGCCCGCGCACGTCAGGAAGGATCACGACGCCCACCTCAGCGTGATCGTCGGGCGCGGCCGCGAACGCCGCCAAGCGGTTTCCGTCGCGCGCCTCGAGCACGATGTCCTCGTGCGAGACGGCGGCACCGCGGATCACGGGGATCGGCGGGACGGAATCGAGCTCGAAGCACATTGCTGCGGCGACCCTATCGACGTCCAAAGACGGGGGTCAGCCCGAGGCGCCAAGTAGGGGTAGCCGTACTGTCCAGGCGCGCGGGCGGGCGTAGCTTGGAGCCATGAGCGTGGCGACCCTCCACCGTCTCCCTTCTCTCCGGAGCCTCGCGTCCACCCCCCACCGAGGACTGGTGGAGGTCGCCACGATCTTCGGCCTCTACGGCCTCTACGAGGTCGTGCGTGGCCAGGGTCACGCAACTCTTGGCGTCGCCCGCGAGCACACCGACGGGATCGTTGCCCTCGAGCGCCACCTGCACCTCTTCGGCGAGCGCACCGTTCAGCACGCGGCTCACTGGGTACCGGCCTTGCCGACGCTGCTCGGGATCGCGTACATCGCGCTGCACTTCCTCGGCACGGCCGCCTTTCTGATCTGGCTGTATCGGACCCATCCGGAGCGTTTCCCCTTGGTTCGAAATACGCTGATCGCCGCGACCGGCGTCGCACTCTCGATCTACCTCCTGTACCCGGTCGCGCCGCCGCGGCTCGCCGGGCTCGGCTTCGTGGACACCGTCACGCGCAACGCGAAGGTGAACCTGAGCTCCGACCTGCTCGGCGGCCTCTACAACCCGTTCGCCGCGGTGCCGAGCCTGCACTTCGGCTACGCGCTGCTCGTCGGGGTCACCGTCGCGGCGCTCGCCAAAAACCGCGTTGCACGCGCGATCGGTTGGAGCTACCCCGCCGTGATGCTGCTCGTCATCGTGGCGACCGGCAACCACTTCTTTTTCGACGCCGCCGGCGGCGCGCTCGCGATCGGGCTCGGCTACGTCGCCGCTAGCTGGGTCGGCTCGCCCGCCAAGCGCGCACCCCGCTGGCAAGCTGAGCGGGGATCCGCCGTCGCGATGTGCTGAGCGCCTCACGGAGAGCGGTGTCCGCGTCTTCGAGGACACCCTCGCCGTGACCGGAGAGGATGACGTTGGGCTGAAGCGCGCCTAGCTCCCTGCGCGGCGGCCGCACGCGCAGGAGGGGATGCACCGCCAGTCGTTCATTGCCGGCCCGGTAATACCGCGCAGTGCCGAGCACATCGGCGCAGACGAGCACGCGGCGATCGGGCCACCAGAGCGCGACCTCGTTCCACGACTGGCTGTTCCTGACGGCGATGCAGGCGAACGGGCCCAGCGATCCCTGCGGAACAACGTGGTGCCTGACACCGAGCCGAGCGGCGAGGGCGGCGCAGTCGCGGTTGTGCCGGTCGAGCAACTGGAGGACGCCCGCGGGTGTGCCCCCCGCGCGGATCCGCTCCTCGACACCGTCTCCGTCGACAGGATCGATCGCCCAGACGCGGCCGTCCTCGACGAGAGCGTGCGAGCAACGCTGCATGAACTCGTCGACGATCCAGCCGAAGCCGCCGCCGAACTTGTCGCAAAACCGGGGCCGCACTCTGCGGAGCTTACGGCCACGCCGTAGGCCGCCAACTCATCTGCGAGCAGCGCGTCGGGGACATACAGCCGCGCCGGATACGCAAGCGTGCCGCGCCAACCCGCCTCTGTCTGCAACACCTCACCCCACAACGTGACCTCGCCGAGCACGCGACAGAGCGTCGACGGTGCGTCCCGCCCGTGCAGGTAGGAGAGCGCATCGGCAGGGTCGCGCGCCGCGTGGAACCCGCAGCTGCAGTCCGTACTGCCGACGTCGTGCACGCCGAGCAGAGCGGCGAACCGATCCTCATGCCGAAGGCAGGACGCAACGGCGGGCTCGCCGGGAAGCCAGAGGTGATCGTAGAGCGGCGAGGCGAGCCTCACACCTCCACTCGTCCTGGTCACCGCCCACGCCCGCCAGCCGAGCACGGCTGCGCCTGCTTCTAATTTTCCTTGCGGTTTGCCGAGCTCCATCAGCGCCCCTTTCTGGGTCGCAGGTCGGCCGGCTGGATGACCTCGTCCACCAGCCCGTACGCGACCGCTTCCTCCGGCGCCATGAAGTGATCGCGGTCGATGTCCTTCAGCACCTGCTCGAGCGGCTGTCCCGTATGGCGCGCGATGATCTCCGCCATCCGCTGGGTCATCTCGAGGATCTCCTTCGCGGCGATCTGGATGTCCGCGGGCGAGCCGCGGAAGCCGCCGGAGCCCTGGTGGATCATCACCTTGGCGTTCGGGAGCACGAATCGTTTTCCGGTGGCACCTCCGGACAGGATCATCGCTGCGGCCGACATCCCCATCCCAGTGCAGATCGTGCGGACGTCCGGCTTGACGTACTGCATCGCGTCGTAGATCGCCATCCCGGCGTACGCGGAGCCCCCTGGCGAATTGATGTAGAGCGAGATCTCCTGGTCCGGGTCCTCCGCCTCGAGGAAGAGGAGCTGCGCGGTGATCACGTTGGCGATGCCGTCCTCCACCTCATGACCCAGGAAGACGATCCGCTCGCGCAGCAGGCGGGAGTAGATGTCGAACGATCGCTCGTAGCGCCCGTCCTGCTCGACGACCATCGGAATCAGCGGCATCTATGCCTCCTGGTAATGTGCAACCTGTTGGTTGCGCCTAGTATACGCAACCCAGAGGTTGCGGATTCCAAGGCTTCGCCCGGGCGGCCGTTTAGGAGGAACGATGGAAGTGACCCGCGAGATCGTCTTTCCGGCCACACCCGACGAGGTCTGGGAGGCTCTGACCGATCCCGAGCAGCTCGAGGAGTGGTTTGCGAACGATGTCGAGCTCGACGTCCGCGTAGGCGGCGACGGCGTCTTCCGCTGGGACGACGGTGAGGAGCGCCGCGCCAAGGTGCTCGTCGTCGAGCCGGGCGAGCGCCTTGTCTTCGACTGGGCCGACGAGGGCGAGGTGGAGTTCACACTCGAGGAGGTTGAGGAGGGGACGCGTCTGCTCGTGCGCGAGTCCACGCCCGAGTTCTCGAGGGCCCTCGAGCTCCGCGCCCAGGCTCTCGTCTGCGTGTGAGCGACCCGACGGGACGCGTCTTCGACGCGCTCGCCGATCCCAACCGCCGCTACGTGCTCGAGGCCCTGGCGGCACGTGAGACGGCCACCGCGACGGAGCTTGCCGCCGAGCTCCCGGTGACTCGACAGGCGGTGGCGAAGCATCTGGCTGCGCTCAACCACGCCGGACTCGTTGAAAGCCGACGCGAAGGTCGGGAAACGCTCTATCAGTTGACGCCGGCGCCGTTAGGCGCCGCGATGGACTGGATGGCAAGCGTTGGTGCCGACTGGGACGCGCGCCTCGCAGCGTTGCGCAAGCACCTGAGAAGCCGCCGTCCGTAGAATCTCGCGATGGAACGCCGCCAGCTCGGCGGGACCGGCGTCGAGGTCTCGCGCATCATTCTCGGCTGCGGCAACTTCGGGGGGATCGGCTCGGCCCCCGAGTTCTTCGGACAGGGCGAGAGTGAGGAAGAGGCCTTCCGCATCATGGATGCGGCCTGGGAGCTCGGCATCACGACCTTCGACACCGCCGACGCGTACGGCGGCGGACAGAGCGAGACGACGATCGGCAAGTGGATGGCGAGCCACGGCGTGCGCCCGCAGATCGCAACCAAGACCTTCAACCCGATGGCCGAGGGGCAGGACCACGGGCTCGCCGGCCCGCGGATTGGGCGGCAGCTCGAGTCCAGCCTCGATCGCTTGGGGGTCGACTCCGTCGATCTCTATCTCGCGCACGCGTTCGATCCGGACGTTCCATTGGAGGAGACGGTCGCGACCTTCCAAGGCCTGATCGAGCTCAAGCTGATCAAGGCGTACGGCGTCAGCAACTTCGATGCGCAGCAGCTCGGCGAGGCGCTGGCGGCCGGAAAGCCCGCCCTCGTGCAGAACTCTTACTCGCTGCTGGACCGCGACGACGAGGGCGGCCTCGTGCAACTGTGCGCCGAGCTCGGAATCGCGTACACGCCGTTCGGCCCGCTCGCCGGCGGCTGGCTGACCGGGAAGTACAAGCGCGACGAGCCCGCACCTGCGGGATCGCGGATGGCAATGCGTCCCGGCCCCTACGAGCATCTGCGCAGGTCGACCACCTTTACTGCGCTGGACGCACTCACGGAGATCGCGAAGCGGAGGGGAGTCGACTCGGCGACGCTCGCGATCGCCTGGTTGCTCGCGCAGCCGTGGGTCACGGCCGTTGTGGTTGGGCCTCGCCGGCCGGATCACCTCGAGCCGGCGCTGCGCGCCCTCGAGCATCCGCTGTCCGCAGCGGATGCCGAAGAGGTGGGCGCACTGTTCGCGTGAGGATCGGCTTTCGCCCGCTGACGGCGGGCGATCTGCCACTCCTGTACGAGTGGTTGCAGCGCGAGCACGTCCAGCGCTGGTGGACGGACCGCGAGGCCTACGACGAGGTCGTCCAGCATTACTTGCCGGCGATCGAAGGAAGCAGGCCGACCGATCTCTATCTGATCCTCTTGGACGATCAACCCGCCGGATTCATCCAGACGTACCGCGTCTCCGACTATCCGGAATACCGCGAGCTCGTCGCGGTCGAGGAGGGTGGTGTGGCCGGGGTCGATCTCTTCGTCGCGGAGCCGGAGCTGACCGGCCGCGGTCTCGGATCCGAAGCACTCATTCGGTTCGTGGCCGACGTCGTCTTCTCAGACCCGGAGATTCACGCGTGCATTGCCGATCCGGACGCCGAGAACCTCGCGTCGATACGCGCGTTCGAAAAGGCCGGCTTTCGCGTCGTTCGACGGTTCGTCGACCCGAACGACCACGACAGACTGCACGCGCTGGTGCGAGTCGATCGCTAGGGCGAAAGCCGCTCGACGATCCAGTCGCCGTTCACGCGCCGGTAGCGCAGACGGTCGTGCATGCGGTCGTCGCGGTGCTGCCAGAACTCGTAGGTCTCCGGGATCAGGCGATAGCCGCCCCAATGATCGGGCCGGCGAACGTCGCTGCCTTCGTGCTGGCTGGCGAGCTCGTCGACGCGCGTGTCGATCTCCGCGCGATCCCGGAGCACCGAGCTCTGCTGTGACGCTGCAGCAGCCAGCTGCGCTCCGCGCGGTCGCGTGGCGAAGTAGGCGTCGGACTCCTGCTCGGCGACGCGCTCGACCTGACCCTCGACCCGCACCTGACGGCCGAGCGGCTCCCAGTGGAAGAGGAGCGCCGCGCGCGGGTTCGCATCGAGCTCGCCGGCCTTCCGGCTGACGTAGCCGGTGAAGAAGACGAAGCCGCGTTCATCGGCGCCCTTCAGCAGCACCATCCGCACCGAGGGCGCGCCGTCAGCTGTCGAGGTCGCCAGCGCCATCGCCTGCGGCGCCTTGATTTCCGCTCCTTCCGCGTCCGCGTACCAACGCCGGAACTGCTCCAGCGGGTCGCGATCGACGGCTGATTTCCTCAACTCGGCCACGGCAGCCAGCCTATTGACGGCCGGCCGGCAATGCTGGAGCGATGCCGGCAGGCCGCCGCGAGTTAGCGAAAGAGGTCTCGCTCCTCCGGAATGACGAGGTCGCGGGCGTGTCCGTCGCCCGCGACCTCGAGACCGCGAACGACTGCCGCCGGAATGCCGTCGACCTTGCCCATCACGAGCTCGGCAGCGCTCGCGATCTCGTCTGCGACGGCGATCATCGTCGAGTGCAGCTCGTAGCCGACGCCGTCGCGCGTGCCACGTAGGTCGCGCATCACCTCGAGCCCCGACGCGCCCAGGGCGACGTCGATCGTTCCCTGACGCCACGGACGGCCGAACGAGTCGGTGATGAGGACAGCGACCTCGCGACCGGTGAGCTCACGGATGCGGCCGCGGATGTATTCGGCCGACGCATCGGGATCATCCGGGAGCAGGACGAGCGTGTCCGGCTCGGGCGCATTCGAAGCGTCGACGCCCGCGGAGGCGCAGATGAAGCCGTGCTTTGTCTCGGCGATGACGAGCGGCAGCCGAACTCGGACGATACGCGCCGCCTCGCGGAGGATGACCTCGATGCGGCGCGGATCCTCTTCGTCGCCGGCGATCTCCAGCGCCCGCTCCGAGGGCTCGATGCCCGCGAGTGGGACGACTCGGCCTTCGGACTTCGAGACGATCTTCTGCGCGAGCACGACCACGTCGCCGTCCTCGAGCTCGACCTTCGCGACGGTGAGCGCGGCCAGGTCGTCCCCTTCTTTGATCTCCGGCAGACCGGTGACCGGGATGATGCGGAGCTCGCCGCTCAGGGCAATCCAGTGAGGCGGATGCCGGCGTGCGCCTTGTAGCGCTTGTTCACGTTCAGGATCACGGCGGTCATGCCTTCGAGAGCGCGTGAATTCTCGAGTGGACCGACGTCGATCGCCCGCTCGGCCAGGCGCCCGGCGAGCTCGAGCGACAGCTCCTTCGCCCGGTCATCGCCGCCACAGATGAGTGCGTCGCCGGGATCGCCCTCGACGAGGTTCGCAGCCGCGAAGGATTGCAGCCCGGAGGCGACAGGCGCGCGCACGATCCTCCCGACTTCCTCGGCCAGCGAACCCTGATGGCGACCGGGCAAGACTCCTTCCTTGGTGAAGCGCAGGTCGCTGGCAACGCAGAGAACGGGAGTCGTGCCGATCGCTGCCGCTAGCTCGCTCGCTGTCTCCAGCGTCGCGTCCGATTTGACCGCGAGCACGACGAGGTCCGCGTCCGCGACGATCTCACGGTTGCGGCCGCCCGCGACACCGAGCTCTGCCGCGGTTGCCCGTGCTCGCTCGGCGTCTCTGGAGCCGACCCGCACCTCGTCCTTTCCGACTTCGTAGAGGCGTTTTGCGAGCGCCCGCCCGAACGCTCCCGTGCCGCCGACGATCGCGACCTTCATGCGAGCGCGACCGCGTCGAGCGCCGTTTCGGCGAGACGCCTGCGTGCTGCGGCGTCATGCATGAGCGTGTGCGTGACGATCGGCCGGACGCCGGCACTCGAGACCGCGTCGGCGTCGGCGGCGTCCGCCTCGTCCATGACGAGCGCGTCGATGAGGCCCGGATAACAACTTGCCACATGCGCGGCTGTCGTGCCGCCCTGCAGCCGCTGCAGCATTCCTGCAGCCGGGCCCTTGACGGCGAGGCCGCCGATGAGCGGGCTGACGGCGACACAGGGAACGCGTCGCCGTTCCAGCGCGGACCTGATTCGCTCGACCGCCAGGATCGGGCCGATCGAGACGAGCGGATTGCTCGGCGCGATCAGGATCAGCTCGGCCTCGTGCAGCGCCTCGAGCACGCCCGGTGCGGGCCGCGCTTCCGTCGCACCTTCGCAGCGCACACGGTCGACCGGGTCGCGGTGCGCTCGGGCGACGAACCACTCTTGGAAGGAGAAGCTTCCGTTCGTTGTGTCGAGCCACGTGCGCAGTTGCTCGTCGGTTGCGGGGAGGATCGTGGTCTCCACGCCGAGTGCAGCGGCGAGTTTCGCGGTCACCGCAGAGAGTGGCGCGCCTTCCCTCAGCGCCCGCGTGCGCACGACGTGCAACCCGAGATCGCGGTCGCCGAGGCGAAACCACGACTCGGCGCCGAGTGACTCCACGGTGGCAAGCGCGTTCCACGTTTCGTCTGATCTGCCCCACCCTCGTTCCTCGTCGGCAATTTCGGCGAGCGCGTAGAGCACGCTGTCGAGGTCGGGCGAAACGGAAAGGCCGAGCACCTCAAGGTCGTCGCCGACGTTGACGATCGCGGTAACCGCAGCGGGATCGACTGCCTCGGCGATCCCACGCAGGAAACGCGCGCCGCCGACGCCGCCGGTGAGCACCGCGACCTTCATGCGCGTGCCAGCTGGCTTAAGTATCGATGGGTGTGCCGGCCGACGCGATCCCGCACGCGCTCCACGTCGTCCCAGGTATCGACATCGTCGCGCATCCCGGGCAGATCCAGACTGATGGCACCAAGATGCTTCGCGAACCGCGCCGCACTGCCGGGACCGTAAAGCGGCTTGAAGTCGCCGACATCGCGAAGCGCGAGTGCGTTGGTGGTTCCGTCGAGTGCGGCGACGAGCGCCGGTGCAGCCGCCGTCAGCTCCTCGATCTCAGCACTCGTGACGCACGGAAGATCGGCATTGAGGATCGTCACAGGCCCGCGACGCACCGCCAAGGTGCCCGCCACCGCCTCACCCTGCCCGCCGGGGCCGTCGACAACGAGAGCCTTCTCGGCGAGCTCGTTCACAGCATCGGTGACGTCAGAGAGCATGGCCAGCGCGAGCTCTGGGTCGCCCAGACGCGTCTTGCCCCCGATCCTGTATGGAATGAGGTACGTCGTCACGGAGCAAGACTAACGAGACCATGCCGAATTCCCTCGACAACGCGACGATCGCCGAGCAGCTGGAGAGTTTCGCTGCGCTCCTCGATCTTTCCGGCTCGAGCTTCTACACCTCGCGCGCCTATCGACGAGCGGCCGAGACGATCCGCGAGACGAAGGCCCCGATCGCCGAGCTCGTCGCCGCAGGGCGCGTAGAGGAGCTGCGGGGCATCGGCCCGGGGATCGCGACGCGCCTGCGCGAGCTCGCCGAGACCGGCCGCATCGCCGAGCTCGACGAGCTCGAGCGTGAAGTACAACCGGAGCTGATCGGGCTCGGCCGCTTCCTCGGCGTCGGGCCGAAGCGGATGGTCGAGATCGGAAAGGCGCTCGGCGTCTCCACCGCCGAGGAGTTCCGGGTGGCGGCCCGGGAAGGGCGGCTGACGTCGGTCTCGGGGATCGGACCGCAGACGGAACAGCGCCTGCTGGCCGCCCTCGAGCGCGAAGGGAAGCCGCAGCCGCCGAAGGGGATGACTTTGAACCAGGCGCGCGAAGTGCTCGAAGAGATCGCTGCCGGGGTCGACGGCGAGGTTGCAGGCGATCCGCGCCGCTGGGCCGACGTCTCGTTCGACTTCGCAGTCGTGTCCTCGGCGGCTCGGCCCGGGCCGGTGCTCGACGCGTTCGAGGCGCTTCCCGCGATCGTCTCGGTGCTCGAGCGAAACGAACGGCGCGCGGTTGGCGTGACGGTCGAAGGCGTGCCGGTCGAGCTGGTGGTCGCAGAGCCGGCGCGCTTCGGCACGGAGTTGGTGGTTGCGACCGGAACACAGACATACGTCGCGGGCCTGGGCGATTTGCCGTCGGCGCCGGACGAGGAGGCCGTGTACGCACAGCTCGGGATTCCCTGGTGTCCGCCGGAGCTGCGCGAACAGCCGTTCCGCGGTGAGCCGCCACCGCTGTTGACGCGCGACGACATCCGCGGCGACCTCCACATGCACTCGACGTGGTCGGATGGGAAAGCGTCCATCCTCGAGATGGCGATCGCTGCGCGCGACCTCGGCTACGAGTACATCGCGATCTGCGACCACACACCGAATGTGCGCGTCGTTCCCGGCCTCGACGCGGACGACCTGCGACGTCAGGGAGAGGAGATCGCAGCGGTCAACGAGCAGCTCGCGCCCTTTCGCGTGCTGCGTGGCACGGAGGTCGACATCCGCGCTGACGGCGCGCTCGACCTTCCGGACGACGTGCTCGCGGAGCTCGAATGGGTGCAGCTCAGCCTGCACGCAGGGCAACGGCAGCAACGCGAGGAGCTGACGCGCAAGGTCACCGAGGCTATGCGGCATCCGGCGGTGCGCGCGCTCAGCCATCCCAAGGGGCGGATCATCAATCACCGTCCACCGAATGCGCTCGATCTCGAGCGCACGTTCGAGGTCGCTCTCGAGACCGGCGTCGCGCTCGAGACGAACGGGCTGCCGGACCGGCTCGATCTCTCCGGACCGGAGATCCGAGTCGCAATCGAGGCCGGCGTCCCGATCGTTGTATCGACCGATGCGCACTCGGTGCGTGGGCTCGGCAACATGCGACTCGCGATGCATACCGCTCGTCGTGGCTGGGCGACTGCGACCGACGTCGTCAACACGCGGCCGCTCGAAGAGGTTCTCGTCGGGCGGCGCTGACTACTTGGTGCAGAACTCGGGACCGCGGATCGGCCGAACGGTCCCGCCGTAAAGCCTCACGGCACCGCGCACATCGTCCGTGCGCAGCAGGCGGCAGACCCACATGCCCGGGGGCGCGGCGGGGCAGTACTCCGTGTGGTTCTCGACGAGGCGCGAGTTCATCGTGGCGCAGACTCGGTCCTCGTGGTTGAGCCCGAGCACGTGTCCCAGCTCGTGCGCGCTGACGAGCGCCATCGTGTAGCGATCCTGCCCGCTTTGAATGCCGACCTTCGCGCTCACGATGCGCCCCTTGTCGTTGCGCTGGACGTTCGCCTCGCCCAGTGCCTTGAACCAGCGGATCCCGAGCAGCACCTTCGCGTCACGGCGTGAGCTCTTCCGAAACTGCACGCGCGCACCACTCGTGTTCCAGGCGTAGGCGGCGGTATCGACGGCCCACGCGTAGGCTGGTACCTCGTTGTAGTAGGTGATCGTCGCCGTCGGCCACCGCCCACCTTCGAGCTGGTACGCGCCGGCGGAGGATGGGAGAGCGATCGCGACGAGCGTCACGATCAGGGTTGCCGCAAATCTGACCTTCATTGTCTGCTCGTTTCGGCATGGGAGACTCATCCCTTGAAGGTTCTCGCCACACACCGTTATCCCGGCCCGGCCTTCGACGAGCTCGGGGACGTCGAGGTGCACGCGCTCGCGGACCTGGACTCTCCTCGGCCCGAGGTGGAGGCGCTGGTTGTCCTGAACGAGCCGGTGCCGCTCGAGCTCCTGCCGGGGCTGCGGCTCGTCGCGAACTTCAGCGTCGGGTACGACCGGATCGCTTTGGAGGAGCTGACCCGCAGAGGCATCGCCCTGACGAACACGCCCGGCGTCCTGTCGGCTGCGACGGCGGATCTGACGTTCGCGCTGATCCTGGCGACGCGGCGTCGCGTGGTAGAGGGCGACGTGCTTGTCCGGGCCGGTGAGTGGAAGGCGGGGTGGGCCAACGGGATCGTCGCCGAGGAGCTGACCGGGTCGACCCTTGGGATCGTCGGCCTCGGGCGCATCGGTCAGGCCGTCGCCCGGCGTGCGCAGGGGTTCGAGCTGCGCGTGCTCTACACGCAGCGAACGCGTGCGGACACGGAACTCGGCGAGTACCGCGAGCTCGATGCTCTGCTTGCGGAGTCGGACATCGTCAGCATCCACACGCCGCTGACACCCGAGACGCGCGGTCTCATCGATGCGCGCCGCCTGGTGTTATTGCGTGACGGCGCGTGCTTCGTCAACACGGCGCGGGGCGAGATCGTGGACGAGGCCGCGCTCGTCGCGGAGCTCGTCTCAGGACGTCTGCGTGCAGGGCTCGACGTCTTCGCGCACGAGCCGACTGTTCCAGCCGAGCTCCTCCCGCTGCCGAACGTCGTGCTCACGCCTCACCTCGGGAGCGCCACGCGCCAGACGCGCGAGGCGATGACCAGGATCGTCGTCGACAACATCCTGGCGTACGAGCGAGGCGACCCGCTACTCACTCCCGTCACGGTTTAGACACAGAATCCCCGTCCGGGCCGCGAAGCGGCCTGTCCGCGGAACGGACCGGTGGAGGGGGTCTGGGGCAACCGGGAGGTTCCCCCAGAACGAGTGTGACTCAGCCGAACGCGGTGCCCGGGCCGCTCGAGGTCCACTCGGCCAGCTCATACCAGTGCGTTGCGCGGAGGGCTTCGGCGACCTCGGGGTCTGTGTGCTCCGCATAGAAGACGTGCCGCTCGAGGTCACAGCAGATCGCGACAGCCTCGAGCTTGACCTTGGGAATGCTCATCAGCGCCTCGCCCGGGAGCCTCGCCTCGGCGACGGTGTAGTGCTTGAACTGGAGGTCCGGCGCGTACTCCATCAGCTTCGGCCAGTCCGGACAGGTACGCGAGCTCATGTCGCGACCTTTTCCGTCGGCGCGCCGATCTCCTCCCCGGTCCAGCGGCCCTCGAGGCGCACCACACCGCGCTCATCGCCGGCCGGGTAGACGACGAACGCGAGCGCATCGTCGAGCCAGTGGTACAGCCGCTCGCCGCTCTCGTCCGTCAGGCCCAGGCGCAGGTGGAAGCGTCCGTCCGCCAGCGGCAGCTGCTCGACCTCGAAGCGGGCTCCGAGCTCCGTCGTTTGCTGATCCCAACCGAGCTCGGCGGTCGAGCGCCCCGAGCCCGCGACGAGCAGGCCGGATGCATCCCTCAACTCGAACGACAGCCTCGGCGGAGCCATCGCCCGCTGCGCGACGACGCGCAAACGCAGCATCAACGGCTCGCCGGCGAGGAACTGCGTGCGCGGCGCTCCGTCGGGGCCGAGCAGCTCGACGCCCTCGATCCGGGCATCGCCGCTCCCCCACTCCTTGAGGCCGGCGCCACGCTCCGCGGGATCCAGCTCACCGGCGAGCTGCTGCCGGTAGCGCACGATCGCATCGTGCGTCGGTCCGTCGAACTCGACGCGTCCGTTGCGGAGCAGGACTGCACGGTCGCAGAGACGCTCGACCGCCGCCGCGTCGTGCGAGACAAATACGATCGTGCCGCCGCGCTGCTTGAACTCGAAGATCTTGCCGAAGCACTTGCGCTGGAACTGCTCGTCGCCCACGGCGAAGACCTCATCCAGCAACAGGACGTCGGCGTCGATGTGCGCCGCAATCGCGAACCCTAGGCGCATGTACATCCCGGACGAGTAAGTGCGCACCGGCAGGTCGATGAACTGCTCCAGCCCGGCGAAGGCGACGATCTCGTCCAGTTGCTCGCGCACATAGGCGCGCTTGAGGCCGTGGATCGAGCCGTTGAGGAAAACGTTCTCCCGGCCGGTCAGATCCGGATGGAAGCCGGCGCCGAGTTCGAGCAGTGAGCCGACGCGCCCGCCGACCTCGACGCTGCCGGATGTCGGCTTGATGATCCCGGAGAGCAGCCGCAGGAGCGTCGTCTTCCCGGAGCCGTTTCGCCCGACGAGCCCGATCGCGCTGCCGGGATCGACGTGGAAGGACACGTCGGTGAGCGCCCGCACCTCCGCGGGCTGCGACCGGCGGCGTGCGACGACGACGTCCTTCAGCCGCCGCGACTCGCGCGGATAGACCTTGAAGAGCCGCGAGGCCTGCTCGGAGACGATCTCGCCCGGTCGAATCACGCTTCCGAGGGTACCGCGAGCACCCGTCGCACCAGCCCGGCGAGCACCTGCACGAACGCCGGGTCGGCATTCGGCATCTCGATCCTCCGAAAGCCCAGGGCGAGCTCCTCGGCCAGCCCCGCGGCCTCGTGGTCGAGGTCCCAACGGATCTCCAGATGGTCGGCGACAAAGCCGATCGGACACACCAGCACGTCGCGGACCCCGCCGCCCTGCAGCTCCCGGAGGTGGTCGAGGATGTCGGGGCCGAGCCACGGTTCGCCCGTCTGGGACTCGCTCTGAAACGAGAACGACCATGTCTCGAGCGCTGCGCGCTCTGCGACTAGCTGGGAGGTCTCCAGTAGTTGCTCCTTGTACGGGTCGCCCGTGTCGAGGATGCTCGCGGGCAAGGAGTGCGCCGTGAAGACGACGTGCGCGTCCGTTCCGCGCACGCGATCGGCCAGCAGGTTGATGAAGCCCGGCTCGTCATGCCAGCTATCGATGAACTCGAGCTCGGCTCGGCCTCCGAGCGCATCTTCCAACTGTTGGCGGTATCCCGCGATTGACATCGACGAGTAGTGCGGCGCCAGAACCAGGCCGACTACGGTTTCCGCGCCGCTGGCAACGGCAGCGTCCGTCGCCTCCGCGATGCGCGGCGTCCAGTGCTTCATGCCGGTGAAAACAGGCACGTCTCCCAGTTCGCGCGCCAGCGCAGCGCGTGTCTCCTCGGTGATTGCGTTCAGCGGCGACCCATCCTCGATCCCAAGCCGGCGGTAGCGCTCGACGAGATCCGCCATCAGTTCCGGGGGAATGGCACGGCCGCCGCGGATGTCCGAGTAGTACGCCGGAACGTCGGCCAGCCGTTCCGGCGAGCCGTACGCCATCAGCACGACCGCCGCTTTCACACGCGCGCTTCTACGGTCGCCTCGTGCACGAACTCGGTCAGGTGCCCGAGAACGGCCGGGTCTGTTTCGGGTGGCACACCGTGCCCAAGGTTGAATACATGACCCGGCCGCCCTCCGGCACGCGCGAGAATATCGCGTGCCTCGGCCTCGATTCGCTCCCAGGGCCCCAGCAGCACCGCCGGATCGAGGTTGCCCTGTACGCCCCGGTCCTCCCCCACCTCCGCCCAGCCCCGATCGAGCGGGATGCGCCAGTCCAGTCCGATCACGTCGCCGCCCGCGTCGGCCATCGCCGACAGCAAGGTCGCCGTCCCTGTGCCGAAGTGAATCGTCGGCACGTCGACCGCAGCGAGGATTCGCGCCGAGTACGGCGCTACGAACTCTTCGTAATCCGACGGCGACAGCGCACCGACCCACGAGTCGAAGACCTGAATGACGTCGGCCCCCGCGCGCGCCTTCGCCGCGACGTAGCGCACGAACGTATTTGCGAGCTTGTCCATCAGCGCGTGCCACGTG
>DASWGR010000030.1:0-4557 GCA_036393535.1 Gaiellaceae bacterium
GTCGGGCGCGACGCCTCGCTCCCGAAAGGCCTGCGCCAGCGTCAAGGCGTAGCTCGGCGTGCACGAGATGACATCCGGCCGGAAGTCCGTGATCAGCATCAGCTGGCGCTCGGTCATGCCGCCCGAGACGGGAACGACCACCATCCCGAGCCGTTCGCCGCCGTAGTGAAGACCGAGCCCGCCCGTGAAGAGGCCATAGCCGTAGGCGTTGTGCAGGAGCATCCCCGGCTCTGCGCCCGCCATCGCCAGCGAGCGGGCGTTGACGCGTGCGAAGAGGTCGACGTCAGCAGCGGTGTAGCCGACCACGGTCAGCTTCCCCGTCGTCCCGGACGAGGCGTGAATGCGGACGAGCTCCTCTCGCGGGACGGCGAACATGCCGAACGGATACGTGTTCCGAAGGTCGTCCTTGCGGGTGAAGGGAAGACGCCGCAGGTCGTCGAGCGAGGCGATGTCGCCCGGCTCGACCTCGGCCAGGCGCTCCCGGTAGAGCGGCACTAGCTCCTTGACGTAGGCGAGCAGGGATCGCAGCCGCTCGGTCTGAAGCGTGCGGAGCTGCTCGCGCGGCAGCATCTCTACCTCGGGTTCGAAGATCACCCGCGCATTCTCGCGTACGCGCGACGCTGCTCACGAAACTCGTGGCCCCCTCGCCGTTCGTCGTCCACGAACTCGATTCCGCCGGTCCGCTCGGCAGCTTGAGCCAACCGTCCAGCTCGCCCTGCGGCGGCGATGTTGCGTCGGCGATCGGATCGCCGATCTGGTCGAGCCATTGCTCCAACGGCCCCGCGGGCGTCTCGATGAACAGCAGCCGACCTTTCGTAGCGCCAGTATTCGTGACGCCTGCGCCGTTCCGCGCGGCACGTGGACGACTGAGCCAGGGCGTGCATCGATCGGTGTGTCGCTGCTCTATCCATTGAGCTACGAGGGCTCGAGAGCAGGGTAGCGCCAGAAATTGTCGGCACTGAACCGAGGATCAGGCCGAGCCCTCCAACGCGATCGTCAGAAACTCGAACCCAGCGTCTAGTTGTCCGTCGCGAGTCTCGCGGGTGCGACGGGCGTCACGACCGCGCTTCGCGCGGAGAGTTGGATCTTGACGACAGATGAGTCGAAGCACTGCCTTCATGGGTGTCCCGGTTGACGTTCCGGTAGCGCTGTGAGTGAATAGCCACCGATCCCACTACTGAACCTGGAGGGCGGAAATGGCCGGGCTCGACATCAAGAAAATGGACACACCCGACGAGAAACGTCCGTTCGTCGATAAGGGCCACGCTAATTTCGTCGATCTCGATGGCACAGCCGTCCTCAAAGGCACGTTTGAGCCGGGCTGGAGATGGTCTGAGCACGTGAAGCCAATCGCGCAAACCGACAGCTGTCAGGCGCCGCATCTCCTCTACGTGCTATCGGGCCGGATGAAGATTGTGATGGAGGATGGAACGGAGGGTGAGATCGGCCCGGGCGATGCCGCTCACATCGCGCCCGGACACGATGCGTGGACGGTGGGTGACGAGGCGTGCGTGGCTGTTGACTTCGGCGGTTCGTCGAACTACGCGAAGAGGCAGTAAGCCGCAAAATTCCGGCCGCGCTTTTTGTCCGCGCGGCCTGCTCCACGCGTTGATGTTCCCAAGCGGCGAGGCGTCAGCGGAACTAACGATGCGACCTATGGCGAGTCGATCTCCAGCGGCTTGTGCTCACCGGCGTCGGCGACTGCGTAGACAGAAGCGGGGGGTTACTCCAGGGGACAGCAACCCAGCCGCGTAATCGGAGCAGGGCCGGCGCGGGTTCGATTCCCGCCGAGGCCCGGCGCCATAAGCGTTGCTCTTCCGCCAAACCGTGACAGCCACGTCGTCGACACGCGTCGGACAGAACGGCTCGTCGTCATCATCGCCGCGGCAATGCGGCCCGGGATCGAGTGGTTGAAGGCCACGGCGTCCTCCGCGGGGTCGTGCTTGACTCCTACCAGCCTTGCGGCGGAGCGATGTAGACGCGCGCTGCGAGCGGGCTGAACGTGTCCGAGAATCCCGTTGCGTCGGCCGCGATGACCGCGCCGCCCCCGAGGACGGTCAGCGAGCGGCCGGCGATCCCGTCGAGCGAGATCTTCGCCTGGACGGTCGTCTCGGTCGTGTTGACGACGATCACGTAGAGGGCACCGTTCAAGACGTGCGCCGAGACCCTGACGGCGTCGCTGTCGGAGCCTGCGGTGACGACCGGCGCGAGCAGTGCCGGCGTCAGCGCCTTGATCTCCCGGTTCGTCCGCGCGATCTCGTCGCCGATCGGCCGCGCCCAGTGGTTCGGAAAGTATCCGATCGCGTCGGCTCCACCCGCGATCGCGAGCCAGGTCTCAGCCCGCACCGTCGCCGGCGTCGGACCGAGCGCGGCATCGGCCTTGCACGGCTGCTCCATCTGCGCGACCTCGATCCACTGGAAGGTTGGCTTCCCGCCGGAGAGGTTGTGCAACTCCCGCTGAGCGTCGAAGACGTCGCCGAACGCGGGCCGGCACCACACCTGGAGCGGGTAGAGGTCGAAGCCGACGACGTCAGCGATCGAGAGCAGTACGGGATACATCCCCCTCCCCTGCGGCAGCGGCTCCGCGCGGCTGTAGAAGTGATTCGTGAGTGTGAGGAAGCTGATGCGGCCCGGGCGCGGCGCGGGAATGCTTGCGTGGAGATCGGCCGGCTCGACCGTGCTCTCAAGGAAGGCATCCCACTCGTCCTGGTAGTACCAGCCGATGACGCCGCGGCCGTCGGCGTCCGAACTGCCGGCAGCGACGATCGAGAAGGCACGGCCACCAAGCCGTGCAGGCAGCTCGCGGTCGTCATCACAGCCGTCGCCGATGAAGAGGTTGATGCCGTCGTCGATGTTGCTTCCGAACGCGTCCGAGCACTGCCCCCAGACGGCGCGCAGGAAGACCGGCTGGTCGTCGACGAGGATGCGATCACCGCTCGTGCGCGCAAGCGTCTCGCTCGGCATCAACCCGGTCGTGAGAGTCAGCGACGCCGTCTCGGCACGGTTCCACTCGTCGACTGCGTGGAGGTACACCTGGTACGTCGTCGAGAAGTCGAGGCCGCTGAGCACGCTCTCGTGCTCGGTCAGGCTCTGGCCCGTCGGTTCCGTCCAGACGGTCGGCGCATCGAGACCGAACGCCGCCTGCGTCGGTGTCGGGACGTTCGTGCGCCACGTGATCCGTGCGCTGGACGGCGAGAGCGCGACGACCTGCGTGTCATTGATCGAAAGCGGCTCCAGCGGCACCGGCGGCGTCTCGGCTCCCGCCCGAGTGTGCTCAGGGATCGCCGCGCCGCTGTCGAGAGCCGGCTCAGGGGCCTCGCTCTCGCCAGGCCGCGCCCGAACGTCCTTCGCGCGACTCCGCCGAGTGTGAGCGGAGACGCGCGCACGCGGTGAGACCTTCACGGTCGCTGTGACCGCGACGGGACGGCTGAGTCCCGCGACGTGAACGACCTTCGGTGCCGGGAAATCCGAGGGCTGGGTCGCCCCCGCGAAGGCAGCCGTCGACACGTCGTCGCTGCGCTGAATCAGAAACGAGATCCAGATCCCGATGAGGGCAACGAGCAAAGCGATCGCGACAACGGCCAGCTCAGCCGCCCATCTCCCCCACCAGACCGCAAACCGCCGCAGATTCCTCGCCCTCCCCGGGCCGAACCCTGACACGTCCGAAGGGGCCTGTCTAGGTTGCCAGTGCGGCCGGTGCGACTGCCACGACTCCGTCACTGTGCCGCGAGCCGCTTTCGCCGACTTGTTCTCGAATACGTCTCCGCGCATGCTGACGGTGCACTGCGTTCGCTCCGGGGGAGACTGGCTCGGTTTCCGAGGCCGCTCCCTATGTTCCTGAATGAGTGGCTTCGCACTCGCCCCGTCTCGCCACTTAGGCGAGCGCCCGCCGAAGTCGAACGGGCGACCGTCCCCTCAGGGCGACGGAGAGCCGTACACGGGGCCCGTGCTCGCGCGTTCGTCCTCTCGCCGGGTGGCGCCGGCTCTGGCCGGCGCAGAAGAGCCGAAAGACGACGCGGGGCCTGAAGCCCGCTCCGTGGGGCGGCTTCGGCTAGACGCGCACGCGCGCGTATCAGCTCCCAAGCCGCCTCGCAACAGAACCCCAAACGTGACTCCAGTAAGGCCTTGAAGCGGCACCTTTCAAAGACGGTGATCCATTTGGCGGCACGCGGCTAGCCCTCTAGATCGGCGGGAGGGCGCCGGCGGCAGCCCAGCTACCCTGATCTACAGATGGGTCGCCCGGCGCAGAGAGTTGGAGTTCGGATCGCTCGGCGAAACGCGTGCCCGATCTGACACCGTGGTGGCTCTGATTGCAGCGCAGGCGGGCGGCCTGCTCCCGCGCTTCGCGCTCGCTCCCGTCGTCGTGTCCTCGAGCTGCTGGGAGAGCGTTCGGTGACCGTGATCCCGATGGTGATCGAGCAGGACTCGCGCGGGGAGCGCGCCTTCGACATCTACTCGCGCCTGCTCAAGGACCGGATCATCTTCCTCGGTACGCCGATCGACGACCAAATCGCAAACCTGGTCGTGGCCGAGCTCCTGCACCTCGAGTCAGAGGAG
>DASWGR010000031.1:0-2021 GCA_036393535.1 Gaiellaceae bacterium
GAGCTCGCGCTTGACGTGGTTGCTCCAGGAGACCACCCACGTGCCGAAGGCGATGAAGAGACCGAGCAGGAACATGCCGATCAGCACGGTCACGGTTGCGGCGAGCGTCGTTGAGAGGTTGGCGCCCAGCGAGCGCAAGGACTCCGAGAAGAGGAGCTTGACGCGTTCTATGACTCGTAGCCCCCTCGGCGCTCGTCGCGCGCGAGCCGCCCGTCCTCGAGCGCGATCACCCGGCGGCGCATCTTGTCGACCATCTCGCGGTCGTGCGTCGCCATCAAGATCGTCGTGCCGGCGCGGTTGATGCGGTACAGGAGCTGCATGATCCCGATGGAGGTGTCGGGATCGAGGTTCCCGGTCGGCTCGTCGCAGACGAGCAGTGGCGGGTGGTTGGCGAACGCGCGCGCGATCGAAACGCGCTGCTGCTCGCCACCGGAAAGCTCGTCCGGGAGGGAATTCATCTTGTGCGAGAGACCGACCATGTTCATGACCTCGGGCACCTTGCGCCGGACGTTGTTGGCGCTCTCACCCTGCACCTTCAACGCATAGGCGACGTTCTCGGCTGCGCTTCGGGTCGGAAGCAGCTTGAAGTCCTGGAAGACGCAGCCGACGTTGCGGCGGAGTTGTGGCACGTTGGAGCGGCGCAGCCGGGTCAGGTCGCGGCCGCCGACGAAGATCCGCCCGCGGGTCGGCTCGAGCTCCTTGAGCAGCAGGCGGATGATCGTCGACTTGCCGGAGCCGGAGGCGCCGACGACGAAGACGAACTCGCCCTTGTCGATCACGAATGAAACGTCGCGGAGGGCCGTCACGTCAGGTTCGTAGATCTTCGTGACGGAGTCGAAGACGATCATCGAGCCGGGGCCCGGGACCGTCGCCTCGGTCATCTGCGGCTCGGGGAGTGTTGCCGCGGGATTCTCCTCTGTCTGAAGGGTTACGTCCGACACCGGGTTTTCTCAGGGGGCGCGGGTTCCTCTGCGCGCACCGGCCTTGGAATTGCGGGCCAGTCTACCTGAGGGGTCAGACCACCTTCCCGGCCGCCCGCGCGAGCAAATAGGCGTGGATGAAGGGGTCCAGGTTCCCGTCGAGGACGCCCTGGGCGTTCCCCACCTCGTAGTCGGTGCGGTGATCCTTGACCAGCTGGTAGGGCTGGAGAACGTAGCTCCGGATCGGGTTGCCGCCGAAACCCATGCTGACCACGCCCCGCTCTCTGGCGAGCTCCTGCTCCCGCTCCTCCTCGGCTAGCTCGGCCAGGCGGGACTTGAGAATACGCATCGCGGTCTGCTTGTTCGCGGTCTGGGAGCGCTCGTTCTGGCACTGGACGACGACGCCTGTCGGCAGGTGCGTGATGCGGACCGCGGAGTCGGTTTTGTTCACGTGCTGGCCGCCCGCGCCCTGCGCGCGATAGGTGTCGATTCGCAGATCGCCCTCGTCGATCTCGAGGTCCTCGTCCTGCGCGAGCAGCGGTGCGGGGATCACCTGGGCGAACGAGGTGTGACGCCGATGCGCCTGGTCGAACGGGCTCAGGCGGACGAGGCGGTGCTTGCCTCGCTCCGCGCGGAGGATCCCGTACGCGTTCTCGCCCTCGACGGTGAATGTCGCCGATTTGAGGCCCGCCTCTTCGCCCGGGCTCGCCTCGATGACCTCCGTCTTGAAACCGCGGTCGTCCGCCCAGCGCTCGTACATGCGCAGCAGCATCTCGGTGAAGTCCTGCGCGTCCGTGCCGCCGACGTCGGACTGCAGTGTGACGACCGCGTCGCCGGCGTCGTACTCGCCGCTGAAGAGCGCCTGCTCCTGCAGACGCTCGAGCTCTTGTCTCAGCGGCGCGATCGACGAGGCGATCTCGTCCTCCATCCCGCCGTCCATCGAGAAGAGCTCTTGCGCGTCTTCGTAGTCGCGCGTTAGCTGCTCGTAGCTCTCGAGCTTGCGTGTGACACGCGAGTGTTCGGTGGAGATCTTGGCCGCGCGTTCCTGGTCGTCCCAGAACCGGGGCTCCCCCATCCGCTGCTCGAGCTCGGCGCGGCGGG
>DASWGR010000032.1:0-5616 GCA_036393535.1 Gaiellaceae bacterium
CTTCCGGCCTTTAAGGAATCGCAGGACGAGGGATCTAAGGCTCACAACCTGCCCTTGATCCCACGGGCCGGAGGTTAGAGCTGGCGCAGCCGCGCTAACCGCAGGCCGAACTTAAGGGGATGGCGACGCTTCAGCGCCGCCATCCCCGCGGTTGACTGCAACCGCCCCGCCCGGCCCCAAATTGGAGTGCGCGGGCTCTGCCCGCGCACGTTCCCCGCGAAGCGGCGTTCCCATACCCGAAGCGAAAGCGAAGCTTACGCGTAGGAAGCGGAGCGCGACTAGAGGCCAAGGCGCAGCAGCGTCGCCTCATCGCGACGCCAACGCGGCTTCACCTTCACGCGAAGCTCTAGGTAGATCGGATGCCCGACGATCGCCTCGATCTCCGGTCGCGCCCGCCGGCCGATCTCCCGCACCATTGAGCCGCCCTTGCCGACGACGATCTGCTTTTGCGACTCCGTCTCGACGAGCAGGTCGGCCTCGATCACCTTCTCACCGAGCTCCTGCAACTCGACGGTGATCGCGTGGGGAAGCTCGTCCTTCGTCAGCCGCAGCGCCTGCTCACGCACGAGCTCTGCGATCTGCACCTCGACCGGCAAGTCGGTGCGCTGCTCCTGCGGGAAGTACAAAGGCCCCTCAGGAAGCAGCCCGACGAGCTCCTGCCGCAGCTCGGCGACGCCGTCGCCGGTCTTCGCACTGACCGGATGGAGGGCGTGAAAGTCGCCGAGCTTCGAAGCAGACTCCATCTGAGTCGCGATATGACCGCCTTTGAGCCGGTCGATCTTGTTCAGCACGATGATCACCGGGACGCCGAGCTCGAACACGCGCCGCGCGACGAAGCGGTCGCCGGCGCCGATCCGCTCACGCGCCGACAGGACGAGCACGACGGCATCGACGTCCTCGAACGATGAGTCGACGGTGCGCTGCATGTGCTCGGTGAGCGGATCGAGCGGCCGCTGGAAACCAGGCAAGTCGGCGAGGACGAGCTGATAGTCGTCGCCGTTCGCGATCCCGAAGATCCGTCGCCGCGTCGTCTGCGGCTTCTCGGAGACGATCGCCACCTTGCCGCCCGCGAGCGCGTTCACGAGCGTCGACTTGCCGACGTTCGGCCGCCCCGCGACGGCGACGAAGCCAGATTTCAAGCGGGCAGATCCCACGTATCCGGCAGCAGCTCGGCCGCCGAATACGTGGCGAGCTCGCCGGCCGAGTTCAGGAAGGTGATCTCGTCGATCCGAAACTCGTACAGCCACTGCCGGCAGCCACCGCATGGGGAGGCCGTGATTCCGATCGCCGCGATGTCCCCGGGCTTGTAACCCTCGCTGACCGCTTTGACGAGCGCGGTCTTCTCCGCGCAGACGCCCAGTGGATACGCGGCGTTCTCCACGTTCACGCCCTCGAAGATCTTCCCGTCCCGAGTGCGCACCGCCGCCCCGACGAGGTAGTTGGAGTAAGGCGCGTACGCTCGTTCCGAGATCGCGACTGCCCGCTCGTAGAGATCCTTGCTCACAGCAACTGGAAGACGGAGAGGGTCACGAGCGCCCCGAGCGCGCCTCCGTAGGCGACCTCGAGGGCGGAGTGAACTCCGGATTCCACACGAGTCTGGGCGACGAGCAATGCCATGATGAACGTCAGCGCGCTGACGACGAAGCGGTGCGAGTCGTTGACGATATAGGTGGCGGCCATCCAGCCCGCGAAGGCGATGGCTGCATGTCCGGACGGAATGCCTCCACGGAGCGGTGTCCCGCGACCCGTCCACGCCTTCGTGGCGATGACAATGATCACCGTCAGCACGAGCGCGACCAGCGTGATCTGGGCGGGTGCAGTACGCACCCGGTCCAGAACATCCGCGGTCTTGTCGGCGGCCTTGCCGGCAAACACGAGGTAGCCGACCGCGACGGCGTTCACGGACGCGATCAGCACAGCGCCCGCGGCGATGTCCTTCGCCAGCTTCGCCATCGGGTCGAACGACGTCGTTGCGGCATCGATCGCACCTTCAACCGCCGTGTTGATCATCTCGGCCACCAGAACGAACGCGATCGAGATCAGCAACACGCTCAGCTCGATCTTCGAGACGCCGACGGCGACGGCGACGACGATCACCGCGACGGCTACTGCAAAGTGCAGTCGCATGTTGCGCTGCGTCCGCAGCACGTGGATCACGCCCTCGATCGCGAAATTGAAGCTCTCCATCACGGACGGGCGCGCCCTCATGCGTGAGCTCGCTCTCGGGCTTCCATCTCCGCGCCGTGGTCGTAGCCGACTAGGTGCAACACGGCGTGCACGAGCGGAGCGCGCCAGGCGTCTCCGACCACCTCCGGGCAGAGCACGACGTCGCCGAGCTGACGAGGGATTCCGGCCGGCAGCGCGTCGCGGCCGTCGATCGGGAACGCGAGCGCATCTGTTTCCTCGTCGATTCCGAGATGCTCGCGCTTGAGGTCACGGATCTCCTCCGGACCGACGAGCTGAAGGCCGAGCTCGCCGTCCTCGATTCCTTCTGCCTGCAAGACATCGCGAATCAATTCTGCCGCAGCCCCGAGGTCGAGGACCGCGCCGGAACGGTTCGCCACCTCGATCTCCACCATGCCGCTACTTCCGCCGTGCCGTCCCGGTCTCCTCCGCGTGCAGCTTGTAAGCCTCGACGATCCGCTGCACGAGCTTGTGCCTCACGACGTCCTCGTGGCTGAAGCGGACGAAAGCGATGCCGTCGATCGAGCTGAGGATGTCCTGCACCTGGATGAGTCCGGAAGCTTGCTCGCGAGGGAGGTCGACCTGCGTCACATCACCCGTGACCACCACCTTCGAGCCAAACCCGAGCCGCGTGAGAAACATCTGCATCTGCTCGGGGCTCGTGTTCTGCGCTTCGTCGAGGATGATGAAGGAGTCGTTGAGCGTACGGCCACGCATGAATGCGAGCGGCGCCACCTCGATCGTCCCGCGTTCCATGTAGGTGTTCAGCCGCTCCGCGTCGAGCATGTCGTAGAGCGCGTCGAACAGTGGCCGCAGATACGGATCGACCTTCGCGAGCATGTCACCCGGGAGAAAGCCGAGCCGTTCGCCCGCCTCGACCGCGGGTCGGGTGAGGATGACACGCGCGACCTGCCGGTCCTGCAGCGCGGCCACGGCCAGAGCCATCGCGAGGTAAGTCTTGCCGGTGCCGGCCGGGCCGATCCCAAACGTGACGGTGCAATTGCGGATCGCATCGACGTACTGCTTCTGCGTCACGGTCTTCGGCGTGATCTGCTTGCCGCGGTGGCGCCAGACCACGTCGCCGAACACGTCCTGGACGTTCTCGGCGTGGTCGATCGCGTTGAGAACGGCGTCCACCGTGGCCGGCCCGATCTCCTGCCCGGTCTCCACGAGCTCGACCAGCTCGTCGACGACCGCGCGCGCTTCGGCGACATGGATGTCGTCGCCGGCGATCGTGAGCCGGTTCCCACGCAGGAGGATCGTGCACTCGAGGCGGTCGCGAAGAGCGTCGAGGACGCCGTCGCCGATCGTCGCCAGCTCGGCGGCGACGTCGTTGGAGACGTCGAGGGTCTGCTTCACCTGCTGCACGCGCTCAGTGTAGGCGCGACCGTCGGGCGTACCTCTAGTGCCCCTTCCAGTAATGCCGTCGAGCTTCTGGGTCGCGAGCACCAAGCCAGAGGCCGCACTCAACCGCAGCAAGGCTGGTTAGCCTTGCTAAGGGCGAGGGTGGACTCTGGCGCCGCGTGATCGCGGGCCAGAAGCCGGCATGTATTGCTGGAAGGGGCACTACGCCAGCTTTTCCTTGACCAGCTGACTGACGACGGAGCCGTCGGTCCGGCCGGAGACCTGCGGCATGACATCGGCCATCACGCGACCGAAGTCGCGCATGCTGGTTGCTCCGTTCTCGGCGATGGCGTCGTCCACGATCTCCTCGAGCTCGGCCTCCGTGAGCGGCTCGGGCATGAACTCCTGCAGCACCGAGAGCTCCTGCTCCTCGGCCGCGGCCTGCTCCTCCCGGCCGCCGCTGCGGAACGCCTCGGCCGCCTCGATCCGGCGCTTGCGCTCACGCTGGAGAACCTGCAGCTCCTCGTCGTCCGACAGCGGGCGCTGCAGCTCCTTCTCGGCCGAGCGGAGGCTGGAGAGGATGAGCCGAAGCGCGTCGCGACGGTCGGCGTCCCGCGCGAGCGTCGCCTGCTTGACCTCGTCCTCCATGCGGGCGATGAGGCTCATCGGCCGCTCTTTGGCCGATGAGCGGTGGAAGGGGCGAAGAGGGAAACCGGGAGGTTTCCCCGCTCTTTCTCCTCAGCACACGCGGCGATCTCAGCGGCGCGGGTGCTGAGGCGATCCCGAAAGAAGGGAGCGCGTGAGGGAAGACGCGCAGCGTCTCGTCCGCGAAGCGGACCGGTGGAGGGGGTCTGGGGGAACCGGGAGGTTCCCCCAGCTCGAACCTGTGAGTCCCTCACGGGAGCGAGCCGAAGGCGAGCGACGCTCATTCCGGTAGGCCTCGGATCCGCCCGCCGAGGATGTGCCAGTGCAGATGGAAGATCGTCTGCCCGCCGCCCTCTCCCACGTTCACGAGGACGCGGTAGTCCTCGAGGCCGGCCTCGCGGGCGGTTTCGGCGACGAAGTCCAGCATCCGCTTCGCCTCGTCGGGCGGGAACTCACTCACCTCGCGGAAGCTCGGGACGTGCCGCTCGGGCAGGACGAGCAAATGCGTGTCGGCCCGCGGATTGATGTCGCGAATCGCGACGAAGCCGTCGCTCTTCGCAAGGTGGTCGCCTTCGCGTACGAGCTTGCAGAAGAGGCAGTCGTCAGGCAGCGAGGATCCCCTCCTCCGAAACGGCCGCGCCGCGAACCCGGACGAACTCGCCGACCTGATCGGTTTCGACGAGCCACGGCGAGTAGTCGTCCCCGTAGCCGCGGCCGGGCCGATCAACGAGGACGACGTCATCTGCGCCGATCTTCTCACGCCAGCGTGCACGACACGCTGCTTCCGACGCCGCGCGCAGCCGGGCGCTCCGGTCTTTCTTCACGGCCGGCGGGACGGCATCGTCTCCGGCAGTGACCGTTCCGGGTCGCGGCGAGTACGGGAAGACGTGGACTTTTGTGATGCCGGCTGCCTCGACGACCGAGAGTGTGTTGCGGAACGCGCGCTCGGTCTCGGTCGGAAAACCGACGATTGCATCGGTCGTGAGGTTGAAGTCGGCGAGCGGCTCGAGGCGGCGGAGATACGTGGCTGAGCTGTAGCGGCGAGCCATGTCTCGGAGTACCCCGTCGTCGCCCGACTGGAGCGGCACGTGGAGATGCCGACCCACGTTCGGCGTCTCCCGCAACGCCGACACGAGCTCGCCGTCGACGTGGTTGATCTCGATCGACGACAGGCGCAGCCTTTCCAACCCGGGAACCGAGCCGACCTCACGCACGAGGCGTGGCAGCGCATAGCCGGCCGCTCGGTCCCGATAGCAGCCGAGATTGATCCCAGTGAGGACGATCTCCTTGTGCCCGTGCGCTACGCGTCGTTGCACTTCGCCGAGCACCGCCGCCGCGGAGCGACTTCGCGATCCACCGCGAACGAGCGGGATCACACAGAAATTGCAGGAGAAGCTGCAGCCGTCCTGGATCTTCACGAAGGCGCGTACCCGGTCGAGACGG
>DASWGR010000033.1:0-14497 GCA_036393535.1 Gaiellaceae bacterium
TCCGTCCCGAGATGAAGCCGGTTCATGTTGATGATCGTGTCGAGGAGGGAGCGCGCCATTCCCGCCGCCCGCACAGCTCCGAATGACGAGCCGTACTCGACAAGCCGTTCGCGCTCGCGGTCGTACCAGACCAGATGCGGGATGCGATGGACGTCCGGATGCGCACCCGTAGCGATCGACGAGAGGCACACGGGCGTCAGCGAAGGAAACGTCGAGATCGCGCGCGAGTACGACCCCTGCTCCGCGAGAAACGAAAGCGCAGGTGCGCGACCGTCGCCGACCGCCGCCTCGAACACCGACGGCGTCAGCCCATCGATGACGATGAGGATGAGTTTTAGTGGCCCGGACGATCTCATCAGTGGACGTGCGGGTCGCGAGCACCAAGCCGGAGGCCGCACCCAACCGCAGCAAGGCTGGACAGCCTTGCTAAGGGCGAGGGTGGACTCTGGCGCCGCGTGATCGCGGGCCGCACGCCGCCGAATGGGGTCGTTCGGGCCACTAGTGCTTGGCAAGCGAACGCAACCCGGCGTAGCGCTCGCCGGCGCGGCCGCGCAGGCGCACCGCGAGGGCGGGAACGAGCGTCGCCTCCAGATAGCCCGCGACCGGAATCCAGGCGACCGCGGCAAACACGACTGCGGCGAGGGCGATGAAGACCGCGGTGCCGAACCGGGAACCGCCGCGGCGCATGGTCCCCGACACCAGTTGCGCCGCGCCGATGGAACCGAGCGCACCGCCCACGCCGCCGCCGACCGCCTCGTCCCACTGGCCGAGGGCGAAGCCCACCGCAACGCCCGCACCTGCGGCGAGGAGGAGGGCTGCCGTCAGCGCGGCTCGCGTACCCGTCAGGAATCCCGCCAGCAGCACGCCGACCGCGACGCCGAGCCCTGCGCAGACACCGATCCAGTACCAGCTTCCCATCTGAAACCGAGTGTAGTTTGCGGGCCCCGTTTGCAGGGTCGTCGACCGGATCGACGGGCGTGCGAGCGCTCCGAAGATCGAGGACATGCTCGGGCCCCATCTCGCAGCCGCAGTCGCGTAGCCCACAAACCGGTTCCCGCCTGTCACCGTAGGTCCCGTGACGCCCGGGTGCCACTGCCCCGGTGCCCGGGCGCCCTAGATCGGGGCAGGCAAGGAGGGCAAGGGAATGAGACGAAGGGGAGTAATCGCGGCGCTCGCAGTCGGCGTCGCAGCACTGGGGATCGTCGCATTCGCACTGGCCGGCGGATCGGGTGCCGGGTTCAACCACCTCACCGCGACGATGAGCGGCTATCAGGAGACGCCGGCTGCGATTTCTTCGACGGGCAGCGCCGAGTTCACGGCCGACGTCAGCAAGGACGGACAATCGATCTCGTGGCAACTGACGTACGGCGACCTCGAAGGAGACGTGACACAATCGCACATCCACTTCGGGCAGCGCGGCATCACCGGAGGGATCTCCGTGTTCCTGTGCACGAACCTCGGCAACGGACCGGCCGGAACGCAGACCTGTCCGCAGTCGGGGACGATCAGCGGCACCATCCACGCCGCCGACGTGTCACCGAACGTCGCGGCCACTGCGGGCGCGCGAGCACAGGGAATAGGCACCGGCGAATACGACGAGCTCGTGCGGGCGATTGACGCCGGCAAGACGTACGCGAACCTGCACACGACACTCTGGCCCAGCGGAGAGATCCGCGCACAGTTGAACGAGGGCGACCCGCACAACTGAGGTCGACAAGGGCGCCCGGCCCTCCAGCCGGGCGCCCGCCTCATCGCTCCTCGAGCCTGCGGATGAGGGCGAGGCCGAACTCGGCCGCGCGTGCGCCGTCGACGACACGATGGTCGAACGTGATCGACAAGTACCCGATTTGCGCTGCGACGACAGCGCCGTCGCGCACGACCGGCCTCGGCCCGATGCGGCCGATGCTGAGAATTGCGACCTCGGGGTAATTGACGATCGGTGTCTGCATGAGGCCTGCGAGCTTGCCCGCACTCGTCACCGTGAACGTCGAGCCGCGTAGCTCTTCCGGCTTGAGCGTTCCCGCGCGCGCGCTCTCAGCGAGGCGCGCGACGTCCGCAGCCAGCTCTTCCACTGAGCGCGTGGCGCAGTCGCGGACGACCGGGACGACGAGGCCGTCGTCGGTCTGCACGGCGACGCCGAGGTCGTAGCGATCCAGGAAGACGATCTCGTCTCGTTCCAGGCGGGCGTTTAGCTCCGGGAATTCCTTCAGCGTCTCGGCGCAAGCTCTGAGGACGGTGGGAACCAGCTGCTTCAGATCCAGGCCGGAGAAGTCGCACTCCTCCACCCAGGTGACGGCGGGCACCTCCCGGTGCGCGCGCGCCATGTGCTCGGCGATCATGCGCCGAACGCCACGCAACGGCTCGCGCCTGCCCTCGCTCGGGCCGGCCGCCGCGCGCACATCGTCCTCGGTGATGCGTCCCTGCGGGCCGGTGCCCGCGAGCGAGTCGAGGTCGACGCCGAGCTCCTGCGCGATCTTGCGCACGAGCGGCGTGACTTTTGCTTTCGCAGTGAGCTCGGGCGGCCCAGCCTTCGTCGCGGTGCTCGGCCGTTCCCCGTCCGGCTCGCCGCCGATGACGACGAGTACGGTCCCGACCGGGACGACCTTTCCTTCCTCGACGAGGATGCTGGTCACGGTCCCCGCGGCGGGCGACGGGATCTCGACAGTTGTCTTGTCGGTCTGGATCTCGACGAGCGGGTCGTCCTCTGCAATCTCCTGCCCCACGGAGACGAGCCAGCGCGAAATCTCGCCTTCCGTCAATCCCTCGCCGAGGTCGGGAAGCTTGAACTCGTAGGCCACGGTCACATTCTTATTGCGTCATGGCGCAAGGCGGCGTGCACACCCCTGACGCCGTTGACGAGTTGCGTGACTCGCAGGTCGACGACGACGCTTGCGAGCGCGAGGGCGTCGACGCGTTCGATCTCGAGCTCGCGCCTCATCAGCTCGAGCATCGCATCGGTGGCCAGGGCCGCCGCTTCGTCGAGGTCCTCGTCGAAGCCGAACGTCAGCCAGGCGTCGGGCGTCCAGGCGATCGGTGTCTTCAGCTCGGGGTGGTCTTCGACCGAAAGCGTGAGCTCGAGCCGGTCGAGCGGGCATTCGATCGCCGTCTGCGAGACCTCACCGTCTCCCTGGCGCGCGTGGCCGTCTCCGGCCGAGAAGAGCGCACCGTCGACCGGAATCGGCAGGAAAAAGGTCGTCCCCGCAACGAGCTCCGTACAGTCGATGTTGCCGCCCCAGCGCCGCGGTGGTGCCGTCGGATGCACGCCCGGTTCGGGTGGAGGCATGCCGAGCACGCCGGGAAACGGTCGTAGCTCGACCTCGCGTCCGCGCGGATCGCAGCCGACGCCGGCATCCGCGTCGAGGTCCCAATGGAGGATGAGCGTCTCACCGTCGCTCATGCCGAGCCGGTCGTTGAGAGGCGTGGGCCAACCGCCGGCATGGGTCGCACCAAATGTGCCGACCCGAACCTCGTCGATTCGGACCGCGAGGGTCTGGCCCGCTCGGGCGCCGCGTACCTCGATCGGGCCAACGAGCGCATGTCCGCCGTCGAGCTCCTCGTCGCGAGGCTCGAACTTCTCCCCGGGCGCGGAGTGCCAAGCCGAGTCGAGACACGAAAACGCGACGGCATCGCCGCTGTCGACCGTCAGGATCGGCTCGAGGTCACGCGAGAAGTGACCGTGCAGGGTGCGCCGTTCGAGCGGGATCTCGTGCTTCATGCGCGCGGCAGTCCGATCCAGGCGTCGTGCGGCGCAAGCAGGACGCGCAGGCCGCCGCGCTGGCCGTCTTCGAAGAACTCCCACAACGAGACGGCTTGCCATTCGTCCGCCTCGAGCTCACGCGCAGTCTCTGCAGGGACGTAACCGGCCTGCACTCGGCGGTGTTCGTCCCAGATACCGATCGCATTTCGATCGTGCTCGTTGTCCGGCTCGGGGACGAGCGCAAGCCGGCGGCCCGGAGCGAATGCATCGTCCTGCAGCGCGTCGAGCCGGTACGACACACCGGCGACCTTGATCACGCTGATGCGCGGATCCTCGCCGCGCACGAGCTCACCGGTCGCAGCGTCGCGCAGCCGGAACCCAGCTCCGCTCCGCTCGAACCAGAGCCGCACCCGCTCGTTGGTCTGCCTCTCGGCCATGTCTCGTGGACCCTAGTCCCGGCTGGCCTCGCCGGGGACCGTCCCCACCATGGCTCGCCGAGACGTGTCGTTCGGGCTGAAGCGGACACGGCGTTCGGCGCGAAAGTGTGACTTTTCCTCCACAGACAGGTGCGCGCCGGACGTATTTCCGGGACGATGCACGTCGAAAGGCGGGCGACGGTTGGAGAACTCGTGCCGGAGCTCGTTCGTTCGTCCCTGCCCTAGAACTCCAGCAGGCGACGAGCAGCGGCGGCGACGCGCTCAACTGACGGAAGGTACGCGTCCTCGATCTGCCAGTACGGATACGGCACGTCGTACCCGGTGACGCGCAGCACCGGGCCGCGGAGGTCGAGGATCGCCTTCTCGGCCAAGATCGCAGCCAGCTCGGCTGCGAATCCGCACGTTCGCGGCGCCTCCTGCACGATCACAACCCGGCCGGTCTTCGCGGCCGACGCCAGCAACGCATCCTCGTCGAGCGGCTTCAGCGAGCGGATGTCGAGCACCTCGACCGAGACGTCCTCGAGCACATCTGCAGCCGCCTCGCAGACGGCCACCATCGATCCGTACGCGGCGAGCGTTACGTCGTCTCCCTCACGCGCCAGCCGTGCCTTCCCGAGCGGGACGACATGCTCGCCCTCCGGCACGTCGCCCTTGATCGTCCGGTAATGCAGCTTCGGCTCGAAGATGACGACTGGATCCGGATCGCGGATCGCTGCGGCGAGGATCCCCTTCGCGTCCGCGGGCGTCGACGCGATCGCGACCTTCACGCCCGGCGTGTGCACGTAGTACGTCTCCGGCGAGTCGTCGTGCAGCTCCGGCGCGCGCACGCCGCCGCCGTAGGGCATGCGCACGACGATCGGGAACTCCATCTTCCCACCGGTGCGCCAACGGTAGCGCCCGACGTGGTTGATCAACTGGTCGAGACAGGGATACGAGAACGCGTCGTACTGCATCTCACAGACGGGACGCCAGCCGGCCATGCAAAGGCCGACGGCGGTACCGAGGATGCCCGCCTCTGCAAGAGGAGTGTCGAAGCAGCGATCGGGCCCGAACCGGTCACGCAAGCCCGCAGTCGCACGGAAGACGCCGCCCGCACGGCCGACGTCCTCGCCCATCACCATTACGGACGGGTCGCGCTCCAGCTCCACGTGCAAGCAGTCGTTGATCGCCTCGACAATCGAGCGCTCAGCCAATTGTGCCTCGCAGCTCGTCGAGGTCGGAACCGAACGACGCCGGCGGATCGACGTACGCATTCGCGAACAGAAGCGCGAGATCCGCCGGCGGCTCGGCTTCCGCCGCCTTGATGCCCTCGCGCATCGCATCCGCGGCCTCCGCGTGGATCGATGCGGCGAGATCGTCGTGCAGGATGCCCGCCCGCCGCAGATAGCCCTCGAACCGGCCGACACACTCACGCTTCCGTTCCTCCGCGACGCGCTCGAGATCGATGTACGCACCGGGATCGTCGGCGGTCGCATGCGGCGCGACGCGGTACGAGACCGCCTCGATCAACGTCGGGCCCTCGCCTTTGCGCGCGCGCGCGACGGCTTCCCGCGTCGCCTCGTAGCAGGCAAGCACGTCCGTGCCGTCGACGCGCACCCCGGGCATCCCGTAGCCGACCGCCTTGTCCGCGAGGGTCTGCGCCCGCGTCTGCGCCTCGACGGGCGTCGAGATCGCCCAGCCGTTGTTGTTGCAGAACAGAACGAGCGGTGCACCCGTGACCGCAGCGAAGTTCGCGCCTTCGTGAAACGCACCTTCCGACGTCGCTCCATCGCCGAAGAACACGATCGCCGCGGCACGTTCGCCCTTGAGTTTCTTCCCCCAAGCGAGACCCGCCGCATGCGGAACGTGCGTCGCGATCGGGACGCAGATCGACGCAACGCGGTAGTCCTCGGGGTTCCACCAGCCGGCGGGATGACCGCGCCACCACGACAGGACGGTCGAGGGTGGCATTCCGCGCAGCAGCCCGATCGCCGACTCCCGGTACGACGGGAAGATCCAGTCCTCGTCCTCGAGCGCTTGGAACGCGCCCGCCTGCATCCCCTCGTGGTTCCAGAAGACGGCATACGTGCCGATCCGGCCCTGCTTGTGGTAGACGACCGACCGCTCGTCGTACGTGCGCAGCTGAACCATCGAGCGGTACATCTCGAGTAGCTCCTGTTCGCCGAGTCCTTCGACCTTGCGGTCGCCGGCACCGTCCGCGTCGCCGATCACGCGCCTCAAGTCGCGCTCGGCCGGAAGAACCTGGGCCATCGAGCGGAAGTGTATTTAGACGAGCACCGTGACCGACTCGCGCTCGGCCTCGAAGACCGCCTCGGTCACGTCTCCAAGATCCTCACCGTCCGCATGCAGCGGCAGGGGCCGATCGCTTCGCACCGCAATCCGATCGAGGTCGTGGCCGCGCAGCGCGTTCCGCGCGGGCCGCCCGGTCGCCAGGGCGAGCAGAAGGGGCGGCAGCGTCCTCGGCGTCAGCGAAACGGGAGCCAGAAAGTCCAGCCCGGCCTCGAATGCGGCCTCCGGGCTCGCTTTGATCGCGACCGTCTTGAGGAAGCTGTAGGGGTTGACGTTGGCGACGAGCACGAAGGCGGCGCGCCCGTAGCCCTCCACGTCGAGCACCGGCTCGAGCCGGCCGCGCCGCTCGATCAGCATGCGCGCGAACGTCCCGAGGAAGGCGAAATCGCCGGGCCGTTCTCCCTCAGGAGACCGCCCGCGCTCGTCGATCCTGCGCACCGCTTCTGCGTCGATCCCGATTCCCGCGCCGAAGCCGAAGCGCCGGCCGTTGACGCGCCCGGTCGAGATCGTCTTCGTCCTGTCTTCGAGAAGTGCCCCGGCCAACCGCTCGGCCGCCGCCAGGGAGTCGCGCGGCAACCCCAGCGCTCGCGGCAGCACGCTTGTGCCTCCTCCGGGCACGAAACCGACCGGCTGATCGTTCCGCTCCACGCCGTTCAGCACCTCGTTGAAGCCACCGTCGCCGGAGAAGACGATCAGCGCATCGGCGTCGGCTGCCTCTCGTGCGAGCTCGACCGCGTGTCCGGGGCGCTCCGTTCGTACCGTGCGCAGGTAGACGGAGCCCATCAATGCGCGCTCGACCGCCGAGATCCCCTCCTCGGTGACGCGGCTGGCGAACGGGTTGACGATGAGGACCGCGCGCTTCATCCTGGCGTTGCGTAACCACGCATGCCGTCGAGCAGCAACGCGAAAAAGCGATCCGCGAGCTCGTCCGTGTCAGTGCCGGAGCGGAGCCACGTGTACGCCCAGTTCGCAGCCGAAAGCGCGAGCAGCGTCGACGTCGCATCGTCGAGGTCGGTGCGCAGTCCCCCAAGCTCTCGACCTTCGCGAAACAGCGCACGGAAGCGTTCCTCGTAGCGCCGGCGTTCGCCGAGGAACTGCTCGCGCCGCTCCCCGTCGAGATAGCGCCACTCGCGGATGAACACCGTCGCGATCTCGAGCTGCTCGGCGATCACGCGCAGATGCGCGCGGAGCGCGAACCGGATCTTCTCGGTCGCCGGCAGCTCGTCCGGGACGGTGTCGAGCCCTGCATGGAACGCAGCAGCCCCATCCCGGGCCACCTCCCAGAGCAGGTCGGCCTTGGAATCGATGTGGGCGTAGAGCGACCCCTTCTGGACGCCCATCGCCTCCGCGAGATCGCCGATCGAGGTGCCGTGGTAGCCCTTCTCGGCGAAGAGCCGGGCCGCCTGGCGGGTTAGCTCCGACTTTCGGGTGGACATGCTTCAATAGACCCTAACGATCGTTAGGTAGGGAGGCCATGAGCGAGCAGGAGTTCCTCGAGTACGTCCAGTCTGGGGGCCAGGTGGAGGCCACCGACGAGCTACCCGACGACTACCGGGCGAAGCTCATCAAGTTCATCGAGATGCACGGCAACTCCGAGCTGATGGGCGTCCTACCCGAGCGCGAGTGGATCCTCCGCGCGCCGACGCTACAGCGGAAGCTCGCGCTGACCGCGAAGGTGCAGGACGAGGTCGGCCACTCGCAGCTGATCTACCGCGTGGTCGAGGATCTCGGCAAGCCGCGCGAGCAATGCCTCGACGACCTGATCTCGGGCAAGTCGAAGTTCCACAACGTCTTCCACTACCCGACGAAGACGTGGGGCGACGTCGGCGTGATCGCGTGGCTCGTCGACGCGGCCGCGATCATCTCGCAGAAGGCACTGCTCAAATGCTCATACGCGCCGTACGCGCGGATCATGAAGAAGATCTGCTGGGAGGAGTCGTTCCACATCCTCCACGGCCGCGACGTGATCCTGACGCTGATGAACGGCACCGACAACCAACGCGAGCTCGTGCAGGAAGCCGTGACGCGCTGGTGGGGACCGCTGATGCAGTTCCACGGCAACCCGATCGACAAGGAAGAGGATCCGATGTACGTCTGCCGGATCAAGTCGCAGGGGAACGAGGAGGCGCGCCAGCAGTTCCTCGACGGGTACGTCCCGCAGATCTGGGAGCTCGGGTTGACCGTTCCGGATCCGAAGTTGCGGAAGAACGATGACGGCGTGTGGGAGTACGGCGAACCGGACTGGGACGAGTTGAAGAGCGTCGTGACCGGACACGGCCCGAAGTCACAGGATCGGCTAGACCTCAGGCGGATGGCACGCGAAAACTCCGCGTGGGTGCGCCAGGTCGTGCTCGCCGAAGCAGCGTGATCTACGAGGTCTTTCGTCAGGAACGCAAAGGCCAACCGTTCCAGCACGCCGGCTCCGTCGAGGCGGCCGACGATGCCTTCGCGGACGTCTACGCGCGCGAGCAGTACGGACGGCGCGGCGAGTCGACCGCACTCTGGATCGTCCCGCGTTCCGCAGTGATGGAGATACACGAGTTCGTCGACGAGTTGAACCGCAACTACCACCGCGTCGATGGCTATCCACTGAAAGAGAAGTTGAAGGAGGCACGTGAACGAGCAGGAACAGCAGCTGCTCCAAGAGATAGCTGACGATGAGCTGATCCTCGGCTGGCGCGACTCGGAGTGGACGGGGATCGCGCCGCTGCTGGAAGAGGACGTCGCCTTCTCTTCGATCGCGCAAAACGAGATCGGTCACGCGCGCGCTCTCTACGAGTTGGTCGCGCGCGCGCTCGGCACGACCGCGAACGAGCTCGCATTCGATCGGTCGCCCGACGAGTACCGCTGCGCGCCGCTCGTCGAGCTGCGTCTCATGGACTGGGCGCAGACGATCGCGCGCCACTACCTCTACGAAGAGGCGGACGCGATCAGGCTCGAGCGCCTGAAGCGATCCGACGATCCCGAGCTCGCGGGCCTCGCCGCGAAGATCGACCGTGAAGAGGCGTACCACCGCATCCACGCACAAATGTGGTTCGATCGGCTGCAAGGCGAGCCTCGCTTCGCCGCGGCGCTCGAAGAGCTTCGTCCTCAGGCAGCCGCCTTGCTCGACTCCGAGCTCCGCGGCGAGCACACCTCCGAGCTGCCCGAACTGTGGGAGGAGATGACGATGGTGAGGCGCTCGCAGCCGGCGGGCACGAAATGGTGACCGAAGCGCAGGTCTGGGATGCGCTGGCCGAGATCCCGGATCCCGAGATTCCGGTGATCTCGCTCGTCGACCTCGGCGTCGTCCGCGAGGTCGAGGTACAGAACGGTCACGTGCGTGTCGACTTCACGCCGACGTTCCTCGGCTGTCCCGCGCTCGAGGTCATGCGCGACGCGATGGCCGATCAGATTCGAGCGCTCGGCGCCGAGCCGGAGATCAACGTCTGCCTGGACGACTCATGGTCGACCGACCGCATCACTCCCGCAGGGCGCGAGAAGCTGCGCGCCTCCGGCTTCGCTCCGCCGGCGCCCCGTGAGGCAACTCCGCCGACACTCGTGCGGCTGCAGAGCAACGCACACCGTTGCCCCTACTGCGGTTCGACCGAGACGCGGCTCGAGAACATCTTCGGCCCGACCCCCTGCAGGTCGCTGCGTTACTGCGCGACCTGCAGGCAGCCGTTCGAGCAGTTCAAGACGATCTAGTTCTGCGGGATGGACGCCTCTTCCCGCGCCGTCGCGGCGGGCTGTGCGGCACCCGATCGCGCGTGCTCGGTCGTCCAGTTGAGCATGTAGTCGGCAAGCTCCTCCCAGCCGTCCTGGCCGGGCCAGTGCGACCGGCCTGGGTACTCCCTGTGCTCGGTCGCAGATGGAGCCTTCCGCTGTTGCTTGAAGTTTGACTCGTTCACCGACGGCGGACAGATCCGATCCTCGGTGCCGGTCACGAGCAACAGCGGCGCACGCGCCGGGTTCTTGTAGTTGATCTTGGTCTTGGCATTCGGGTTGAAGTTCGCCAGGCCGGCCTGGAAGAAGGGTCGCGCGCTTCCCGGGATGTAGTAGCGCTCGTAGACAGAATCCGATTGGTCTCTGCTGAGCGCGTTCGTGAAGCACCAGTGGAACTGCTTCGGAGTCAGCGGTGTCTCCTTCTTGAGGTTCGCCGGGTTGCCCAGTGCCGGCCAGGCTGCTCGGAGTGTGGACAGCGGCAGCTTCAGCACACCCTTGGGGGCTCCCGTCGAGAGCGCAACTCCGGCGGCCCCGAGCCCGCGGTCCAGCAAGAGCTGCGCGAAGAGGCCACCGAACGAGTGGCCGATGATGATCGGCGGCCGGTCGAGCCCGCGGATGATCTTGTCGTAGTGATCGACGACGTTGGTGATGTCGATCCCCCGGAGCGGCGACGGATCGCGGCGCAGCTCCTCCGGGTCCTTGTCGAGCCCGGGCCATGCGGGAGCGATGACGCGGTGGCCGCGGTCGATGTAGTGACTCACCCAGTGCTCCCAGCTGAGCGGAGTCATCCACATGCCGTGGATCAGGACGATCTCAGCCTTGGGTTGATCTGAAGCGGACGTGCTCATAAGCCCTCCCCGATCGTTGTGCGACCCGGTCAAGTAGATCGCGTGCCACATTCATAACACGGTGCCGCTCGCTCGTATTCCTCGGGAGTGACCGCGCCCTTCGGTACGCTCGGGCACATGAAGATCGAGATCTACTACTGCCCCGTCTGAGACGGCTATGACCGCCGGGCCGCGAGTCTCGCGGCCGAGTTGAACGAGAGCACCGCTCACGAGGCCGAGGCCGTCTCGGGCGCGAAGAGTCAGTTCGACGTCGTCGCCGACGGGAACCTGATCTTCTCGAAGCAGGAGGAAGGCCGCTTCCCGGAGCACGACGAAGTCATTCGGGCGCTGTCGTAACCTCCGGCGGCGCGAGCCGTGGGTAAGTGGAAGTGAGCAGGGTCACGTATGCCTGCGTCTCGAGCTGGTAACGCACGCAGAACGTGCCGAGCTCCTGCAGGCCCGCCGTCGTTCTGCCGAGCGCCAGAGAGACGAACCAGGCCGCGATCGAGGCGAGCGAGAGAACGATGTTGAACACACTCGCGAGCACGAGCGGGGGCAGGGCGAGCAGCAGGCGGAACAGCGTCACGAGCCTTGGTTGCCGCAATCGGTCGGGCAGCTCGATCCGAAAAGGATGCTCCCCCGTGTGCAAAGGATCCGGATACCGCGTCGAGAGCAGGTCGAACCACGCGTTCACCTGCCCCTGATAGCGAAGGAACGCACCGAGGAACCGATGCAGGAAGGACGGCAGCCGTCCCTCGATCAAGAGAGCGAGCCAGGCGATCGCGACGGCGGGCACGGCGAGTGCGGTCCAGATGGAGAGCACCACGTACTGCGGGATGGCGAGCAGGACCCGGAACAGCACGGCGAGCCGCCAGCGGCGGAGAGGCTCGCCGGCCTCGATCCGGACGCGACCGTCAGCCACGGCCGATACCGTAGTGGCTATGAGACGGGCAGCTCTGATCGCGCTTGCGCTCGTTGTTCTGCTTCCCGGTTGCGGCGGCGGAAGTGGAAGTGGGAAGCCGCTGACCAAGGAGGAGTACGCAGCGAAGGCCGACGACATCTGCGGCAAGTACAACGAGCAGGCCAATGCGTTCGCGAACCCGAAGAACCTGTCCGACCTGGCCAAGGTCGCCGACAAGACGCTGCCGATTCTCGATCACGCCATCAGGGACATCGACAAGCTCGAGCCGCCCGCGAGCGAGAAAGCACTCTCCGATCAATGGCTGACACAGGTGAGGGGTCTCAAGGACGACCTGCAGGAGATTCGCGACAAGGCGAAGGCGGGCGATTTGAAGGGCGTGCAGGCCGTCGTGCCCAAGGCGACCGAACACAACTCGAAGAGCAACGCGCTGGCGACCCAGCTCGGCATGTCCGTCTGTAATAAGGACTAGTGCCCGCGGAACTCAGGCGGCCGCTTCTCCAGGAACGCCGCGACGCCTTCCTTGAAGTCTGCCGTTTGGGTTGCGGCTGTCTGAAGCTCGGCCTCCCGTTCGAGCTGCTGTTCCAGCGTCGCGTTGGGAGCGTGATCGATCAGGCGCTTCGTCATCCCGATCGCTCGCGTCGGCAGCGCGGCGAGCTGTGCCGCAACCTCTGCGACTCGAGCGGCCAGCGCTTCTGACTCGACGACCTCTGAGACGAGACCCCACGCGTGCGCCTCCGCGGCTGCCAGCTTACGGCCCGACGCGAGCCATTCGAACGCACGCGCCGGCCCCAGGATGCGCGTGACGAAGTAGGAGCTGCCCGAATCCGGGACGAGCCCGATGTTGATGAAGGCCGGCACGAAACTCGCAGAGTCGGCTGCGATGCGCAGATCGCACGCACACGCGAGTGACATGCCTGCGCCTGCAGCAGCCCCATTCACCGCCGCGATCACCGGCTTCTCGAGCGCGCGGATCGCGAGCACGTTCAGGTGGTAGGTCCCGCGGAGACGTGAGCCGATGTCGCCCGCCGCTTCTTTGAACTCCGTCAGGTCCTGGCCGACGCAGAACCCGCGTCCGGCGCCGGTGATGACGACCGCGCGGACGTCGGGGCCGCGCGCCTCCTTCAGGGCAGCGGCGAAGGCCTTCTGCATCTCGGTGTTGAAGGCGTTGAGGACGTCCGGACGGTTGAGCGTGATCGTGAGGACAGCGCCCTCGCGAGTCGTCTCGACCTCGGCCATCGCGAGGACTTTCGCAGATCGACGTAGCCATCGGTGGCGGTGCTAGCTTGGCCGAATGGAGCTCACGTTTACCTCGTCGCCGTCCAGTGAGGTCTCCGAAGAGGAGGCGCTCGACGCCTACTCGCTGGCCGTCACGACCGTCGCGGAGCGGCTTTCGCCGTCGGTTGCCAATCTCCGCGTCTCCCGGCGCGTTCGGGGCGGGCGCATCCTCGACGGAGGCGGCAGCGGCGTCGTGATCACGCCCGACGGCTTCACGCTCACGTCCGCCCACGTGGTGGCGCGCACCGAGGGCAAGGGACGCGCTTCCTTCGTCGACGGACGGGAGCTCGAATTCGAAGTCGTCGGCTCCGATCCGCTCTCGGACCTCGCGGTCTTGCGGGTCGACGGACGGGACCTCGTGCCGGCGGAGCTCGGTGACGCAGAGCGGTTGCGAGTCGGCCAGCTCGTCGTCGCGATCGGCAACCCTCACGGTTTTACAGGCTCGGTGACCGCCGGCGTCGTCTCGGCGCTCGGCCGCTCGCTGCCGACACGCTCGGGCGCGAACGTGCGCGTGGTCGACAACGTCATCCAGACGGACGCGGCGTTGAATCCCGGGAACTCCGGCGGCGCCCTCGCCGATGGGCGCGGACGCGTCGTCGGGATCAACACGGCCGTCGCCGGCGTCGGGCTCGGGCTCGCCGTGCCGATCAACGCAGCGACTCGGCGCATCGTCGCGGCGCTGATGTCCGAGGGCCGCTTCCGCCGTGCCTACCTCGGGATCGCGGGCGGTCCGCGACCACTCCCGCCCAGGCTCGCGCGCGAGCTGGGGAGAAAGAGCGGCGTCGAGATTGCGCAGGTGGTCGAAGGCGGTCCGGCCGACCGCGCCGGAATGCGTGCCGAAGACCTGATCGTCGAGCTCGGCGGGACGGCGATCGAGGGCATGGACGATCTGCAGCGGGTCGTCGTCAGCGAGGTGATCGGTCAAGCCGTTCGTGCGAAGGTCGTGCGCTCCGGACGCGAGCAAGAGCTCGAGCTCGTGCCGGCAGAGCTCGAGGGTTAGCGGGGCTAGCGGCCGCGAAACCCGGGTTTGCGCTTCTCGACGAACGCGGACAGGCCTTCGTCTGCGTCCTCGGAGGCTCGCGCGAGAAAGAACGAGCGCCGCTCGAACTCGATCCCTGCCGAGAGCGGCGTCTCGAACGCCTCGTCGATCGCCTCCTTGGCGAGCCTCACAGAGACAGGGCTCTTCGCCGCGATCTCTCCCGCGACGCGCTTCGCCGCTTCGAGCCACGCCTCCTGTGCGACGACGCGGGCGACGAGCCCGAGGTCGCGCGCTTCTTCCGCGCCGAGCATGCGGCCGCTCAGGATCATGTCCATCGCCACGGCCTTGCCGACTGCACGCGTCAGG
>DASWGR010000034.1:0-5184 GCA_036393535.1 Gaiellaceae bacterium
AGTCGCCGCGAATCAGCGAGCAGTCGGCGAGGAAGTGGATTGCGAAGTGCCTCGTCCTGACGTCGTCCTCCCCTCGCTCAAGGAGCTCGTGCGCGAGGGCTTCAGCGCGCACTTCGTCGAGTGCGACCAGTACCTGGCACACGCCCACGAGCGCTCGCGTTTCGCCGGCGCGGTCGCCGAGATCCTGCCGGATCGATCGGGCCTTCTCGAAGGCCGCGAGCGACGCCTCGTCCTCGCCGGCGTCGTAGAAGAAGAGCCAGCCGAGCGCTTCCAGCGCGGCCGCGGCCTCCTCCCGATCGCCGAGCTCGGTCCAACGGATGACCGCCTCCTCCAGCCGCTGCCGCCCCTCGTCGACCATCCCGATTCGCGCAGCGAGAGCGCCGGACGCCGTGAGCGCCCTCGCCCGGACTCGGCCATTCGCAGCCGACGCGTCGAGTGTCGTCCGCAACCGTGCGTCGCCCTCTGCGAGATACCCGCGCGTGAACCAGAACCAGCCGAGCGCGCCGGCCAGCTCGAGCGCCGCGTCCGGATCGGTCTTCGAGAGCCAGTCGAGTGCAGCCCGCAGGTCGTCGTGATCGCGGTCGAGCCGGGACGACCATTCCGCCTCGGCCTGATCGCGGAGCTCGTAGGCGGCCTCGGCGAGCCGCGCGAACTCCTCCGCGTGGCGCGTGCGGAACGTCTCTTCCTCGCCGGACTCGGCGAGGCGTTCCAGTCCGTACTCGCGGATCGTCTCGAGCATGAGCAGGCGCTCGTCGCCGATTGGCTTGAGAAGGCTGAGGTCGACGAGCGCCGAAAGTTCGCTCACCTTCGCTTCGCAGACCGACTCAGCCGCCTCGACCGGAAAACTTCCCGCGAACACCGCGAGCCGCGCCAGCAGACGCCGGCTCTCGTCGTCGAGCAGGTCGTAACTCCATTCGATCGTCGCGCGCAGAGTGCGCTGGCGCTCAGGCGCGTCGCGGGAGCCGTCAGTTAAGAGCGGCAACGCCCGCTCGAGCCGTGCGAGCAGCGCCCCGGGGGTGAGGAGCCGCACGCGCGCGGCCGCGAGCTCGATCGCCAGCGGCAGGCTATCGAGTCTCGCGCAGACCGCCTCGACCGTGGCGTCCGGCTCGATGTCCCGGCCGACCGCTCGCGCACGCTCCACGAAGAGCGCGACCGCGTTCGTCGGGTCGAGCGGGTCGAGCGGATACTCGACCTCGCCCGAGATGCGCAGCGGCGCCCGGCTTGTCGCGAGCACGCGCAGGCCCGCGGCTGTCGCCAGGAGGTCGGCGACCGTCGGAGCGGCGTCGAGGAGGTGCTCGAAGTTGTCCAGGAGCAACACGAGCTCGCGGCCGCGCAGGAAGCCGCCCAGATCGTCGGGTGCGCCGATAGCCTGCGCAATCTCGGTGGGCACGAGAGCCGGGTCAGTGAGCGGGCCGAGGGCAACCCAGAAGACACCATCCGAGACCGTGCCGACGAGCTCGGCCGCGACCTGAAGCGCGAGCCGCGTCTTGCCCGTGCCGCCCGGCCCGGTGACCGTGACGAGCCGTCGATCGCCGAGCAGCTCGACGAGCTCGGCCACTTCTCGCTCGCGGCCGAGGAGCGGGCTCGCCGCGACCGGAAGATTCGTGGCGTCGAGCGTCCGGAGCGGCGGGAACTCATCATCGCCGAGCTGGAAGAGGCGTTCCGCCTCGGTCAGGTCCTTCAGTCGGTGCTCGCCGAGGTCACGGAGCCCCGAGGTGGGGCCGAGGAGATCGCGCGTCGTACGCGAGAGAACGACCTGGCCGCCATGTGCCGCTGCGGCGATCCGCGCGGCGCGGTGCACGTCGAGGCCGACGTAGCCCTCCTGAGTGACGAGCGGCTCCCCCGTGTGAATCCCGATGCGAACGCGAACGGGGCCGTCGCCCAAGCCGTCACGGATCTCGTCGGCAGCGGCAACGGCGTCCGATGCTCGCGCGAACGCTGCGAAGAACGCATCACCCTGCGTGTCCACCTCGACTCCCGAGTGCCGGCGAAGAGCGCCGCGAACGACGTCGCGGTGGGCGGCGAGAAGGTCCGCGTACGCGTTGCCGTGCTCCTGGAGCAGCTTCGTCGAGCCCGCGACGTCGGTGAAGAGGAACGTGACGGTGCCGCTAGGGAGATCCTCTCGCACGCCGAGTTGATCATCCCGCCAAGACAGCCCACGCGTCTAGTCCGTCACTCGGCTCTGGACACGCGGCCGCTACTTCGCGCTGGCGGCCTCTTCCTGCAGGAACCTCAGAATCGCCTCCTTCGGCATCACCCCGTGAGCGGCGTTCGGAACCACGCAGAGCTGCGCGCCAGGGATCGTCCTGAACATCTCGACGGCGTGCTCCGGCGTGACGATGTCGCGGTCGCCGATGATGAGCAGTGTCGGCGCCTCCATCCTCTCCAGTTCCTCGTTCGTGAAGCTCGGCTCAGCGGCCCACATCGCTTTCAGACGTCCGAGAACGACAGGCCAGTGCTTTGCCCCGTCGGGCGAGAGACGCACGTAGTCGTCTGAAACAGGCTGAGTTCCGGGATCGAAGCTGCGTGCCCATTCCTGATTCTCCCTGGTGTAGCCGTCGAAGCGGGCATTGGCTCCCGTGACCGCAAGCTTGCTCACGCGCTCGGGGTGATGGATCGCCATGTCGAGGCCGATGATGCCCCCGTCGCTGTAGCCGACGACAACCGCGCTCTCGATCCCCAGCTGACGCATCAGCGCGACCGTGTCCTCCGCCATGTCGTGGTAATGGAACGGACGATCGACGAGGTCGGCAGTTCGCCCGTGCCCCATCTGCTCCGGCGCGATCAATCGAAATCGAGGCGTGAAGAACGGGATCCACTTCTCGGGGATCGAGCCGCTGCCACCGTGGAGCAGGAGCAGCGGCGAGCCGTCTCCGTGGGCTTCGTAGTACATGTCGAGCCCGTTGACGGGGACGTAGGGCATTGGCGAGCCTCAGATGGCGTCGCGGTCGAGGACCTGCGGGAGCCATTCCAGCGCCATCTGGTATCGCTCGCGGTGGCGGCCGCCGTGGTTGCCGGAGTTCTCCCGGTGCTCGTGTGCGATCCCGGCCTGAGTGAGGTAGTGGCTCAATAGCCGGTGGCCCCAGTGCAGGTTGTAGTCGTCGTTCGAGCCGGCGTCGAGCAGGATGCCGGACAGCTTGCGGAGGTTGTCGAGCCGGTCGTGGACGTTGACGACCGGGTCGAAGCTGAGCCAGCGGTCCCAGACATCCTGGAGCAGCTCGCCGCTCGGCCAGGCCATCGGTAGGTCGACATAGAAGGGCGGGTTGTCGGGATTGGGGGAGTAAGTCGCAGCGTAGTCGTAGACGATCTCCGACCAGAAGTTGCCCTCGACGGGACCGTTCGGTGCTTCCGGCCAGATGCTGTCGAGGTACTTGTAGAGCATGGACTTGTGGGTCATGTCGAGCCACGAGTCGGCCGAGAGCACGGCCATAGCGCCGAAGACGTCGGGGTTGCGCGAGGCGAGGTTCCAGGAGCCGAATGCTCCTGAGGAGAATCCGAGAGCGCCGCGGCTGCGCGCGGTCGGCAGCGTGCGATACGCGCCGTCGACGTAGGGGATCACGTCGTGGAGCACGTACTGCTCGAAGTTGCCGGTGACGGGCGAGTCGACCCATTGGCCGCACCCCCAACGCGACCAGCCGTCGGGGATCGCGACGATCATCGGCGGTACGCCCATCCGGCCGAACACCGGGTCGAGCACGTCTTCGAGCGGCGGCGACCACCGTTGGCCGTCGGTCGCGGGAGTCACTTCCTGAGCGGCCGTGACGCCGTACGCGTGGAACAGATAGGCCGTCGGGTACCGACGGTCCGACTCCTCGTAACCGGGCGGGACGTACACGAACAGGTCGCGTTCGCTCGGATCGCCCAACAGGTTCCCAGCGAGATGCGGACTCTCGATCCGCGTATGGATGATCATCTTCCGGCTCCTAGTCGACTGGGCGACCCTACTGCGTGCGGCTCGCGCTCGGTGCGTCGATGCCGTGGCAGGATGGCGTGACGGTCGCCGAGGATAAGGAGCGTGCCCTGGCGCGCCGGGTGCGTGGAACGAGGGCGATCTCGAGGCCCTTCTCTTGTCTGCTTCGCAGAGGACGTCGTGGTCGGGGACGCCGACGGGAACATACAGCCAACGGGCCGTGACGCCTTGCAAACGACCTTTAGTGCTCCCGGTCGTAAGTTCGCTCGCGGTTATGCGGCACCTGCCCCAGCTGCCGCGGGTCGCCGACCAGCACCACGTTGCGCGCGCATGTCGCCATCGCGGCCGCGTCCGCCAGCGACACCTGGGCCCCTAGGTTCGCGTTGATGGCGAAGCCGAGCTTCCGCTGGATGAGCGCCGACATCGGCGCGGAGGGCGCGAGTCTCAGCCGACGGACTGCAAGTGCGTGAGACTGTTCTTGTTCTAGGATCGTGCGTGCACGGGCGCGCTGCTCGTGAGAGCGAAGGTGAGGGGAGAGATCAAATGCGGCACCCGTTTCGCAGGACGACCGTCCTGCTCATGCTGGCCGGCGCGGGCATGCTCGCGGCGACGGGGTCGGCGCTCAGCGACCCGCTGAACGGTCATAACGCCACGCCGGGCACGCTGACGTGTGGGGGCATCACGCATCCGACGACGAGCGGCAGCGTTCCGGCGAACGCGATCGAGCTCACCGACGGCAGCGGCGTGTTCGTTGTCAAGGAGATTCCCGCCTTTGGGTTCGTTCACGGCGGCGGAATCCCCGAGGGCAACCTGCAGACATGTGTTCTCAGCGAACCCTCGATTCCGGAATCGCCGATCACGGTGATCGGCATCCTCACACCGGGCCCGTAGCGCCGGCGACCCGGCGAGCTCGACGAAGCGGCAAAGCGCGTTGCCTGCGCAGACCAGCTACGCCTGGCACTGAGCGGGCGAGATCGCGACGTTCAGGCGGTTGCGCGAGACAGGATCGCGGTTATGCGGCGAGCTGGAGCTGAGGTTCGTGCGCGCTGAGTCGGTTGATGAGCGCGGCGAGGTGGTCGCGGGTGAAATTCCAGTCAAAGGGTTCGGCGATCTCGTTCCAGAGGCGCTCGAACGGGAATCAGAGCGGCGACCGTCGCCTGCGGGCGGCCGAGCGGAGGCTGGGACAGCCGGAGCGTCTCCTGCTCTGCGCGCGTGACGTAGCGCTCGCTGCTCGTCACACCGCGCAGGATCCAGGCTGCACCGTCCGGCACCTC
>DASWGR010000035.1:0-31488 GCA_036393535.1 Gaiellaceae bacterium
CCGTGCTCGCGTCGTGGTGGCGCCGTTGAAGGTTCGCGACGCGAATGGGGCACCCGCACGGATCTTCGCACTGCTCGAGGACTAGGAAAGGAAGGATCGGATGAGCGAACCCGCTACAGGCAACATCCGCAAGCCCACGACCTCCGGCGAACTGCGGCACGGAATCCTGAACCTCGGCGACGCGCTTGCGCAGTCGATTGCGCTGCTGTCCCTGGCGCTCGGTGTGGGGACTGCGACGTCGGCAGCGGCGATTTACGCAGGTGGGGCGGCACCGTGGGCGTATCTCGTCGCCGGCGTCGGTTGCCTCTGTCTTGCCTCGGTGATCGTCCGCTTCACGGCGCGCATGGCAAGCGCCGGCGGCATTTATACGTACATCGCGCGGGGGCTGCATCCAAACGGTGGTTTCATCGGCGGCTGGCTGTACGGCGCCGCCTTCGCCGTAGGGATCTCCTTCGTGCTCGCAATCGCTTCCGTGACGATGTCAGCCTTGCTGACGAACCACACGGGTTGGCATCCCGGCTGGTTCGCGTGCTTCCTGCTGCTCCTCGCCGGTCTGCTCGTGTTCGCGTTCCTCGACATTCGCCTCACGACCAGGTTGCAGCTCGTGGTCGGCGCTTTGGGTGTGGCGGCGATCCTGCTGCTCGCGATCATCGTGCTCGCCAAGGGTGGTGACTCGGGCGTGACGCTGCAGCCGCTCAATCCGTCGAACCTGCCATCGACGCACGGACTGTTCCTGGCAGTCGTTTTCGCATTCACCGGCTTCATCGGGTTCGAGGCTGCGGCAGTCCTCGGCGAGGAAGCGGCAGAACCGCGGCGCGCAATTCCGCGCGCGATCCTGACAGCGGCCATCGTGGCCGTGGTCTGGTACGTGTTCATCACGTGGACGATGTCCGTCGGGTTCGGCGTCGGGAAGTCGGCCAACTGGGCGAAAGATGTTGCCCCGTTGGACACACTCGCGAACCGCTATTCGGGCACATGGCTGGCGGTGCTCGTTGACCTGGCGGTGATCTCGAGCGCGTTCATCGCGGCGCTCGCTGGGATTCACCTGACCGCACGCACGTTCTTCGCGATGGCTCGTGAGCGCGGACTGCCGCGCGTTTTCGCCTGGACGCATCCCCGTTACAAGAGCCCGTGGGTCGGCATCGCGCTGGCACTTGTGATCACGTTCGTGCTCAATCTGACCCTCGGGCGGCATTGGAATTCGCCGGCTCCGAATCCGTTCACGTACGTGCAGTTCATGGCGTTGACCGCCACCCTGGCGATTCTCGCCGTCTACATCCTCGTCGCCCTGTCGGGAATGCTTTTCTTCTGGCGGGGTCGAGGCACGGAGAGCGTCGCGTACAACTGGACGCTCGACGTCGTGCTCCCGCTCGGGGCAATTGCGATCTGCGGTTACACGATCTACAAATCCGTGCACCCGCTGCCGCCGTCACCGATGAAGTACGGGCCATGGGTCGCGCTGATCTGGCTCGCCATCGGCGTCGGCATCGTTGCGTGGCTGAACATGACCCATCCGGAGCGTGTCCGATCGTTCGGCTCGATCCTGGGTGAGGGCGAAGCTGCCGTAGCCGGCCATGAGGCCGAAACTCGACCGGTGATGAATCCTTAGGAAAACCGAGAAGCGTGCGGGTCCGGACGACCAATTTCGGGCCCGCACCTCGGGGTAGGGTCTGCGCGTGAAGAGCGCTGCGCGTGCGGTCGTAATCGGCGGCGGTGTCGGCGGCTGCTCGATCCTCTACTGGCTCACGCGACTCGGCTGGGAAGACGTGATGCTCTGCGAGCGTGCCGAGCTCACGAGCGGCTCGACCTTCCACTCGGCCGGTCTGGTGGGTCAGCTCCGTGGCTCGCTCAGCCTGACGAAGATGATGATGGGCTCGGTCGAGCTCTACCGGAAGCTCGGGGCCGAGGTCGGGCTCGAGACGGGCTGGCACGAGGTCGGTTCGCTGCGTCTCGCATCGTCGCAGGAGAGGATGGAGGAGCTGTCGCGCCAAGCCGGCTGGGCGAAGACCTTCGGGCTACCGCTCGCGCTCGTTTCGGCCGACGAGGCGCAGCGCCTCTTTCCCCCGATGTCGACCGAAGGCGTGCTCGGCGCCGCGTACCTGCCTACCGACGGTTACATCGACCCGAGTCAGTTGACCTACGCGCTCGCGAAAGGTGCGCGCCGGCTCGGCGCCGAGATCCACACCAACACGCGTGTGACGGCGATCGGCGTCGACCGCAACCGGATCACCGGAGTTGTGACCGACCGGGGCGAGATCCGCACAGAGATCGTGATCGACGCCGGCGGAATCTTCGCGCGCGAGATCGGCGAGCTCGCCGGCGTGAACGTTCCTGTGATCCCGATGGCGCACGAGTACCTGATCACGAAGCCGCACGGCGTCCCGCTAAACGTGCCGACGATGCGCGACCCGTCTCTGCTCGTCTACTTTCGCGGCGAGTCTGGCGGCCTCGTTATGGGCGGCTACGAGCGCCACCCCGCACCGTGGTCCCTTGACGGCATTCCGGCGGACTTCAACGGGAGGTTGCTCGACGAGGACTGGCCGCGTTTTGAAGAGCTGATGGAGGGCGCACTCGTGCGGGTACCGGAGCTTGGGGACGCGGAGGTGATCAAGCTGATCAACGGCCCCGAGGCCTTCACGCCGGACGGCGAGTTCATCCTCGGACCGTCGGACGTGCGAGGCTTCTGGGTGGCCGCAGGCTTCTGCGCGCACGGGCTCGCGGGCGCCGGCGGGATGGGGCAGCTCATGGCCGAGTGGATCGTCGAGGGCGTGCCGAGCCTCGACGTCTGGGAAATGGACTCGCGCCGCTTCGGACGCAACTACGAGAGCCCGGAGTACACGCTGGCGCGCACGATCGAGATCTACTCGACGTACTACGACGTCAAGTATCCCGGGCACGAACGCGAGGCAGGGCGGCCGCTGCTCGTGTCGCCGACCTACCCGCGCACGCAGGAGCTCGGGGGCGTCTTCGGAGAGAAGTCCGGCTGGGAGCGCGTGAACTGGTTCGAGCCCAACGCGGCTTTGGGCGATGAGTCGCTGCGGCCGCGCGGCTGGGCCGGTCGCCTCTGGTCGCCGGCAATCGGGGCGGAGCATGTCGCCTGCCGCACAACCGCCGCGCTGTTCGACGAAACGTCGTTCGCCAAGATCGAGATCGCGGGGGAGGAAGCTGGCGACTTTCTCGAGCAGTTGTGTAACAACAAGGTCGCGCGCGACATCGGCGCGATCACGTACACGCAGATGCTCAACCAGCGTGGCGGGATCGAGTGCGATTTCACGATCACGCGGCTCACCGAGGACCGCTTTCGCATCGTGACGGGCACGGCATTCGGCCGGCACGACCTCGCCTGGATCCGGCTGCATGCGCCCGACGGCATTCAGGTCGAGGACGTGACCTCGAAGTACGCGTGCCTCGGTCTCTGGGGGCCCGCCGCCCGCGCGATCCTCCAGCCGCTGACGACGGAGAAGCTCACGTTCCCGTACATGCGCGCGCGTGAGCTCGGCGTCGGTCCCATCCCGTGTCTCGCGTTGCGCGTCACTTACGTGGGCGAGCTCGGCTGGGAGCTCTACTGTCCGACGGAGCTCGGCCTCCAGCTCTGGGACACGATCTGGGAGGCCGGCCAAGGTCACGGGCTCGTCGCCGGTGGTTACAAGGCGATCGACTCCCTGCGCCTCGAGAAGGGCTACCGCGTGTGGGGCTCGGACATCACGCCTGAGGACACGCCCTTCGAAGCCGGTCTCGGCTTCGCGGTGAAGGTCGACAAGGGCGACTTCATCGGGCGGGATGCTCTACTCGCCGCCGAGAAGCCCACCCGCCGCCTCGCCTGCCTGGTGCTCGATGACCCACGGTCGGTCGCACTCGGCTCCGAGCCGGTTCGCGTCGACGGCGAGATCGTCGGCCGCGTCACCAGCGGCGGCTACGGCTACACGGTCGAGCGATCGATCGCATACGCCTACTTGCCGGCCGCGTCGGCGACGCCCGGCACGAGAGTCGAGGCGGAGATCTTCGGCGAGTGGATCGGTGGCGCGGTCGTCGACGAACCGCTCTTCGACCCGAAAGGCGAACGCATTCGCGCGTAGTGCTCACTGCCTCGGTTTAGGATCGGCCGGTGGAGCCGGAGCAGCTTGCCGAACGGGTCTGGCCGGGGAAGCAAGTGTCGATCGAGCCGCTCGGCGGCGGAATCACGAACCGGAACTTCAAGGTCGGGGCCGACGGAGAGGAGTTCGTCTTGCGGATCGGCGGCACCGATACCGAGCTCCTGGGGATCGACCGCGCGGCCGAGCACGCCGCGTCGCGCATTGCTGCCGAGCTTGGGCTCGGGCCCGAGGTGGTCGCGTTCATCGAGCCCGAGGGCTACCTCGTCACGCGGTTCGTCGACGGCGATGTCGGCAAGGTCGATGTCGAGCGGGTCGGCGCTGCACTTCGCCTGCTGCACGACGGCCCCGCTCTTCTCGGACGCTTCGACAGCTTTCGTGTCGTCGAGACCTATCGGGTCACCGCGCGCGAGCACGGCGTCGCCGTGCCGTCCGCGTACGAGGCCGCGAAGGAGTTCGCGGACCGGATCGAGCACCGGCGATCGAGTGCGCCTCTCCGGCCGTGTCACAACGACTTGCTGAATGCGAACTTCATTGACGACGGCGTGCGCCTCTGGCTCGTCGACTGGGAGTACGCCGGCATGGGCGACCCGTTCTTCGACCTCGGGAACTTCGCCGTCAACCACGAGCTCACCGAGGAGGGCGAGAACGCGCTCCTCACGGCCTACGGCAGCGACGACGGCGACGCACTCGTCCTGATGCGGTTCATGTCCGACTTTCGGGAGGCGATGTGGGGGATCGTGCAGCTCGCGATCTCGGAGCTCGACTTCGACTTCGGCGCCTATGCGGAAGAACACTTCGAGCGGCTTGCCCGGACCGCGTCGGAGCCGCGTTTCCTGAGGGCGCTTCAGAACACCTAGGCGTGTCTCGTTTGACACGTACGCGGCGCCATGACTAAATCGCCCGATCCCCTAACTTGGAGGGCACCCGCATGGTGGACATCCACGACGAGCCGCCGCCGGCCAGGACTAGCGACGAGGACGATCTCGCCCGCTTCGGCTACAAGCAGGAGCTTCGCCGCACGTTAGGCGTTTTCAGCTCGTTCGCAGTCGCATTCAGCTACATCTCGCCGTCGACCGGCATCTTCGCGCTCTTTTATCTCGGCCTGACGACGATCGGTGGAGTCTTCTTCTGGAGTTGGCCGATCGTGGCGCTCGGCCAGTTCATCATCGCCCTGTCGTTCGCAGAGCTGTCGAGCCACTACCCGGTCGCCGGGTCAGTCTTCCAGTGGACGAAGTATCTGTCCGGCAAGACGTACTCATGGTTCGCCGGTTGGATCTACCTGTTCGCCGGCGTCCTGACTGTCGCGTCGGTCTGCGCGACGCTTCCGTTGGCGCTCATTCCCGCGTTCAACGGCATGGGCTGGAACCTCGCGAACAGCCTCCACAACCAGCGGATCGTCGCGGTCCTCGCGCTGGCTGCGATCACCGTCTTGAACATCTTCGGGGTCAGGCTCGTTGCCTTGATCAACAACACCGGTGTGATCTTCGAGATCCTCGCGATGGTCGTCTTCGCGTTCATTCTCGCCCTGTTCCACAACCACCAGGGCGTCGGCGTGATCTTCCACACGGGCGGTCAGTCGCTCACGGTCAGCACGTTCCTCGTGGCGATGTTCATGAGCCTCTACGTGATCTACGGTTTCGACACCGCGTCGACGCTCGCCGAGGAGACAAAGGACCCACGGCGCGAGGCGCCCAAGGCAGTCCTCGCCTCGGTCATCGGCGCGTTCGTGATCGGCGTCGTCTTCCTCTGGGCCACGTTGATGGCGGTGCCGGACATGGGCGCCGCAATCAAGGGCGCGTTCGGCCCTGCGCAGATCATCGATGCGAACTTCTCGAACGCGTTTGCGACCGTTTATCTGCTCGTGGTTGCAGCGGCGATCTTCGTCTGCTGCCTCGCGATTCAGACGTCGACGATCCGGCTCTGCTTCGGCATGTCGCGCGACGAGCAGCTACCAGGATCGTCTGCGTTGCGCTGGGTGCACCCGCGCCTGCATACGCCGATCGGCTCCTGCGTCGCGATCGGCGTGCTCGCGTTCATCCCGATGCTCCAGTACGCCGGCGTTTTCATCATCGCGATCGCGGCGACCGGCATGATCTATCTCAGCTACCTCATCTGCAATCTGGCCGTCATTCGAGCCCGGCTGCGCGGCTGGCCACGAGCGTCGGCACCGTTCTCGCTCGGCAAATGGGGTATCCCGATCACCGCTCTTGGGCTTCTCTGGGGAGGCGGAATGCTCGTCAACTTCGCGTGGCCACGCGTTGCGACCAACCCGACTCCGAACCAGACGGGCAAGCTGCTCAACTTCCACTGGAACTGGCTGAACGGCCAGCCGGTCCTATGGACGGTCGCGATCGTCATCGCGCTGGTTGGCGCGGTGTACTTCCTGCTCGTGCAGCGCACAAAGCCTGCGTACCTCCAAGCGCCCGAGGGCGAGATCTTCGCGGAACAGGCGGCCGAGGCGGTGGCATCGGCTCCGACGAGCTAGCTTCCGGTGAGTGGCGCCGGCGGCACCAAAGCCGCCGGCGCCAGCCGGAGCCGGCCCAGACGCGGGTCTAGGCGTTTCGCGCCCTTCGGATAGCGTCTCTCTGCGTCGTCCAGGACGATGCTTCATTCATGGAACAAGTGGTCGATCTGGCGACGCGTAAGAGCGGCTCCATCGCGGTTGCCCTCGTCTGGGACAGGAGCGACAAGACGCTTCGTGTCGTCGCCTACGACGGGTTGACCGACGAGGAGATCGTCATCCCGGTCAGCGGCGACGAGGCGTCGGAGGTTTACCAGCATCCTTTCGCCCATACCGCCCGCTCGATCAAGACGAAGCTCTAGGCAGGCGAGTAATGGCTAGCTGGGATGCCGAAGCGAGGCGAATCGGTCTCCGCTGCCTGGCCTGCGGTCGACGTCTAGACGAATCCCTCGCTCTCGTGGGATCCCTCCGGTGCCTCGACTGCAGGGAGTCGAACGCCCCTCTGAGAGAGTCAGCCGCCCACGCCTCAGTAGGAGCCTCTGAGCGCAGCGAAGGCCGGAATCTCTTCCGGCCCTCGCCGCCCTCCTAGTTCCCGCTAGCGGGAGACCGCGCAGCCGTCCTTGCGATACGTGTTGCCCAGGCCGTGGGCTGGGGTTCCTCGACGTGGATGCGCGTTTTCGAGTTCATCAGGAAGCCGCCGTCGCGCCCCGCGCGGGTGGCGAGGATCTCGCCCAGGATCGAGAGAGCCGTTTCGGCGGGGGTGTCCGCGCCGATGTCCAACCCGGTTGGACCGGAGACGCGCTCGAATTGGTGCTCTTCGACGCCGGCGTCGAGCAGTCGCTCGCGCCGGCGCTCCTGGTTTCGCCGCGACCCGAGGGCGCCTATGTAGAAAGCCTCGGTGGCGAGCGCACCCTTGATCGCAGGGACGTCGAACTTGTCGTCGTGCGTGAGCACCACGACCGCAGTCTGGTAGTCCGGCTGCACCTGGTCGATCGCTTCCTGCGGCCAGGAGACGAGCAACTCGTCCGCGCTCGGGATGCGCTCCTTCGTCGCGAACTTGCCGCGAGGGTCGGCGACGATCGTCCGCCAGCCCAGCTGTTTCGCGGCGGCGCACAGCGCCTCCGCGGTATCGACCGCGCCGATCACGAGCAGTCGGGGAGCCGGCCCGTAGACCTCTGCGAACACTTTCCGGCCGTCGTCGAGCTCGAGCAGCGTGTTGCGGCCTCGCCGCAGCAGCTCGTCGACGTGGTCGACGAGCTCTTCTGGCCCGTCTCCGAACCGGTCACCTGCTTCGGTCACCAGCAGGTCGGCACCGAGCGGCTCCCCCTCGACGACGGTGAAGAGGATCGCCCGCTCTTCGCTCTCGATGATTCGCAGCAGGCGCTCGACGAGCCCGTCCGGCGCGCTCTCGACGAAGACGTCGATCTCGCCTCCGCATGGCAGGCCGACCGAGAACGCGAGCTCGTCCGCGATCCCGTACGACAGGAACTGCGGGCGCGCTCCCTCGAGCACCTGGCACGCGTGGTCGTAGACGTCGCTCTCGACACAGCCTCCCGAGACCGAGCCGGCCATCTCGCCGCTCTCGGAGACCACAAACTTGGCCCCGACCGGCCGCGGCGCGGAGCGCCTCGTCGCGATCACGGTCGCCACGGCGAATCGCTCGCCCCGTGCGCGCCAGCGCTCGATGTCCGCCAGCACTTCTTTCACGCCGCGTGCCTCCTTTCGATACCGGCGAGGACGCCGGCAAGCTCTTCGAGACTAGCCAGATTATGTCCGCCCACGAAACGATCAACGTACAGAAGGACGGCTCTCATCCGTTGGGGGGCCGATCATGGACGTTTTCGAAGCTGAGGCCCTCCGGTTCGGGCTGGAGGATCATCCGCGCTGCAGCATGAGCACCTGACCTGCGGCTGACGTTCGAAGACGGCTATCGCGCCGCGGAGGTTTGCGACGCGATCGTGCGCTCGGCCGACCGAGAGGACGTCGTCTACCGCTGAGCGCGCCTAGACTCGAATCGTGTCGCAGCCGGCAAATGCGCCGCCGCTCGCAGGCGTGCGGGTCGTCGATCTTTCGCGTGTGCTCGCCGGCCCGTACGCGACGATGACGCTCGCCGACCTGGGAGCCGACGTCGTCAAGATCGAAAACCCGGCCGGTGGAGACGAGACACGCGCGTGGGGCCCTCCGTTCGTGGGCGGCGAGTCCGCGTACTTCCTCTCTGTCAACCGGGGGAAGCGCAGCGTCGCCCTGGATCTGAAAGATCCGGAAGGTCGTCAGCTCGCACTCGAGCTGTGCGGACGCGCCGACGTCGTGATCGAGAACTTTCGCCCAGGCGGCGCGGCGCGGCTGGGACTCGACTACGAGGCTGTGCGGGAGCGGCGGCCTGGCGTCGTCTATTGCACGATCAGCGGCTTCGGTGCGCGCGAGCCGCGCGACCGCGCCGGTTACGACTTCACCGTGCAGGCGGAGAGCGGCTTGATGGCGATCACCGGTGAGCCCGACGGTGAGCCGATGAAGGTCGGCGTCGCGATCATCGATGTGTTGGCCGGCCTCAATGCGGCGACGGCGATTCTCGCCGCGCTCCGCCGGCGCGACCTGACCGGGGAGGGCGACCTCGTCGAGGTCGCATTGCTCGACAGCGCCTTCGCCGCACTCGTCAATGTCGGCGCTAACGCCCTGCTCACCGGAGAAGAGCCGCTGCGCTACGGAAACGCGCATCCGAGCATCGTGCCCTACCAGCCGTTCCGCGCCGCCGACGGGTGGATCGCGGTAGCTGCGGCCAATGACGGCCTCTACGCAAGACTCTGCACGGCGATCGGGCGGCCCGACCTAGCTGCCGACCAGCGTTATGCCACGAACGAGGCGCGGGTTCTGAATCGGGAACCGCTGATCGCGGAGCTCCAGACGGTGTTCGCCGGCCGCGCCACACAGGACTGGGAGGGTCTGTTGCTCGCCGCAGGCGTGCCCGCGGGAAGAGTTCGGGGAGTCGGCGAGGCACTGCGCACGGGGCAGGCCAGGACTCGGCGTGTTGATCACCCGACGGCGGGCGCCGTCGAACTGGTCGGGCCACCCTTCGAGCTCGAGAGCGCGAGGCTCGGAGCATCGACGCCGCCGCCGCTGCTCGGGCAGCACACGGCCGAAGTGCTCGGAGAGCTCGGCGTCGATGACGAGCGGCTCGCTTCGCTCGAGGAGCGCGGCGTGATCGCGCGATCAGCTGCGTAGGATCGAGCCGGAATGGCGCAGATCGTGAGAGAGCGCCCCTCTTGCTCGACCCGACCGATCCACAGTTAGCACTCGTCGTAGGGAACAGCGGACGTACTGCCAGCGTTTATACGAATGACGGATACGGGAACCGGTCCGTCCCGCCTTAAGGAGCCCTAATGACGCAACATCCCAATCTGCATCTCGTCGATGTCCACTGCTTTTCATGCGGAACATCGTTCACGACACGTTCGACCGCAGAGTCGATCTCGGTCGACGTGTGCTCCGCCTGCCACCCGGCCTACACCGGCCGTGAGCGCGCCACCATCGGTGGCGGCAGGATCGAGCGCTTCAACCAACGCCGGGCTCTAGCCGCTTAGGCTGACCGAGTCCTTGCCCCGACGCCGGCTTAAAAGCCGGCGTCGGGTTTTCTCAGCTCAGCGGTCGCGGTAGCCCGAGGCAACGAGCTGCTCGTATTCGGGGTGCCGTTCGATGTAGTGCGCGATGAAAGGGCAGAGCGGGACGACGTCGAGGTCTGCTCGACGCGCCTCTTCCAACGCGGCCGCGGCAAGGCGGCTGCCGAAACCGCGGCCCGACAAGGATTCGTCCACCTCAGTGTGCGTGAAGACGATGCGGCCGTTTCGGCGCCGGTACGCGGCCAGACCGACCAGGTGCCCTCCGAGCCGCAGCTCGTAGCGGCTCGCTCCTGGCACGTCGACGACCTCCACCTCCGTGACGGCACCGGTCCGAGCCTCGAGCTCGTCGGTCCCGGAGAAGTACTCGACCATCTGTCCCGCCGCGTCCGATTCGCGCGCGTCGTGATGATCGGTGAAGCGGCGTCGGTGAGCCGCCGCGAACCGCCAGGGGTCGCGCTCGTGCAGGTGCGCGAAGATCGCACGAGTGCCGCGATAGAGCCGGCCGTCCTCCGTCTGCAGGACGGGGATCTGGTCGGTGCCGGCAACGGCGCGCAGCTCGTCTCGCTCCTCCGGCCACGGCTCGACTTGACGCGCGACGAAGTCGACCCCCAGTTCCGTCAGCACCTCTCGAACCGCGGACGAGAACGGGCACCACTCTGCTTGGTACAGCGTCGGCATCGACTCAGCCATGGAAGCCGTTCTTCTTGTGCGTGCCGTCGCAGAACGGCTTGTTCGCCGAGCCGCCGCAGCGGCAGAGCGCAGCCCTTTCGCCCTCGTAGAGAACGCGGCCTTCGGCGTCGAGGATGCGCACACCGCCGGAGATGAGCAGTGGTCCGTCCGCCGATGCACAAAGCTCGAGCGGCTGCCGGCGTGGCGCCGTTGGGACGCCGATCCGGCGCGTTCGCAGGGCTCCGGACGGACAGCGCGCAACTGCCGCCTCGACCTCGTCGGCCGTCGCAGCGTCGACCTTGACCCAGGGCCGCCGGCTGTCGTCGAATACCTGTGGTAGCGAGCGGACGCAGTTCTGCGAGTGGTAGCAGAGGCGGGGCTCCCACTCGACCACGATCTCGTCGGTGGTGTACTCCTTCGTGATGTCGTCCCGCTGCGAGCTCATCTCGTGGTTCCAGTGACGTTAGCGTTACGGAGTGAGGCTAGGGCGCCGCCGAGCATGACCGCCCATTTCAGGAGGCGGAGGCCGGCAGGCGCTGCGCCCGGGTACGCGCCCGAGCCCGCCCCACGTCGGATCATCCGACAGGACCGTCGTGACCTGCGTGAACGCGAAGACGAAGACGAGGTCGAAAAAGAGCTCAACCGGGGTGACCCGTTGCCCGCGCTCGACGAGCTGCTCGCTCATAGCCGGACGCTAGCGCGAACGGTACGATCGCCGCTGTGGCCTACGACGAGGAACTCGCGGACCGCATACGCGAACTGGTCGCCGGCGAATCCGGTTTGACCGAGAAGAAGATGTTCGGCGGGCTCGCGTTTCTCATCGGCGGCAACATGGCCGTAGCAGCAAGCGGCCAAGGTGGAGTATTGGTTCGCATAGATCCAGCGCAGTCAGACACGCTCGTGGCGACGACGAACGCTCGCCTCATGGAAATGCGCGGGCGGTCAATGCAGGGGTGGCTACGAGTCGGCCCGGAAGACCTTCGCACCAAACGCCAGCTCGCCAAATGGGTCGAACTTGGCACGGCATACGCCCGCTCGCTTCCCGCGAAGCGATAGATCAGCTCGAAACCCGACACGCAGAGCCTCGTCGGACGATGCGTCGGTTACGCGGTATGCGGAAGCGCCGGCAGTTTCGACGGACGCACCGCTAGAGCTGACAGTGCCCATAAGCCGGCGATTGCAGCAAAGCCCACACGGCCGTGCCCCGGCATTGAGAATGTCGCGCCGACCAATGGCGTGCCGAGTGCGATGAGCAACGTCGCGCAGCTGTTGATGAAGCCGATCGCTGCGCCAGGGCTATCGCGGCGAATCACCTGTGCTCCGGTGAAGGCCGCTGCGAACGGAATCCCGGCAGCTAGACCAAGCAGCGACGCCCCGACGATTCGCGCGGACAGCGGGATGTCCAGGAGTAGGAGCACAGTGCCGGCAGCGCCTCCTACCATGCTCGCCCCTAGCAACCATGCAGCGCCCTCATGCCAACGCTGAAGCGCGCGGCCGCCAAGCGGCCGCGTCACCAGGCCGCCGAGCAGTGCCAAGGCGGCGACCGCACCTGCCAGGCGCCGACCGTAGCCATCGTGCTGAAGGAGGGAAACGGCCCAGTTCCCGACGATGACACTCAGCCCGAACGAGGCAGTGTGTGCGACCGCCAGCGGGTAGAGCCGCCTATCGGTCACGAGCTTCGCAGTCGTTGTGCTGGCTGATCGCCGCAGAGGCTCGCCTCTAGCGCGATCCCGCGGCGCGAAAGGGAGACACACAAGCACGGCGCTTGCGCAGATGAGCGCCGTCACGTAGGGGGCCCGCCAGTCCAACAAGGATGTCGTCAGGGGGACGACAGCGATAGCGAGGCCTCCGCCGCCCACGGCGGCGGCGCCGTAGAGCCCTTGCGCGCTCGCTGATCCCACCGTCGCGCGGATGTAGTCGCTTCCTGCGATGAATCCAACGCCGGTACCGATTCCAGCAATGAGGCGCCCGACGAGCCCGAGTGTGAACGAATCGATGAGCAGGGCAAAGATGTTGCCGAGCAGGATCGCTGCAAGCGCAGCCATCCCCAGGTTTCGTGCTCCGCGCCGGTCCACGAGCTTTCCGCCTGGGATCTGCATCGCCAGGTGCGTGACGAAAAGTGCAGTCGTCAGGAAGCCGACGGTCCCAAGGCGCACGCCGTACGCGCGAGACACAACTTCCGCGGCGGGACCCACGTTCGCAATGTTGAAGCCGACCGCTGTACCGAGCGCAAGACCCGCAGCGGTCGCGGCTACGTGGCGCTGAGAATTCTGTGACAGGAGCGGGACGATAAGGCCGAGGGCTCACATACAGAGCCAGCCGCCGTCCACAGCAAGGTTGATGCCGTTGATCGCCTGATTCTCGAGCAGAAACCGCGACGCGTCGACGACCTCTGCCATCGTCACCAGGCGCCCGGTCGGCGTGCGCTGGACGAGAGCCTCGAAGCGCTCTCCGGGCATGTCCCGCCACTGCGGGCTGTCTCCGACGATCGCGGGATGGAGCGCGTTCACGCGGGTGGGCGCCAACTCGATCACAAGTGTCCGCACGAGGCCAGTGACTCCGCCGTTGACTGTCGTGACCGTCGTGGAGCCCGGGTACGGCCGGTCCCGCGCGAGGCCTCCGAAAATCAGGATTGCGGCGCCTTCGCCGAAGTGCGGGACCAGGTTATGGACGACTTCTGTGTAACCCACGAGCTTGAGAGTGACCAACCGTAGAGCTGCGTCGATGTTGTAGTCCTTGACGCTGTTCGTGTCGCGCTCGATCGCCGCGAGGACGAGGTACTCGACGTTGCCGACCCCGGCGAGAGCGCCGGCGATGTTATGCGGCTCTGCGAGGTCCAGCCCGACGCCGCTCGTCGACCCACCGATTTCACGGGCGCAGGCGCCCGCAGCCGCGGCGTCGCGGCCCGTGATGACAACCTCTTTTCCCTGACCGGCATAGAACTGCGCGACTTCGCGACCGAGCCCGCGCGTGCCGCCGACGACCACGACCGTGCCACTGGCCATAACGCGTCTCCTTTCGGCCTCGAGGAGAGGGCTCGCCCCGCCGCAAACGGGGCGAGCCCTGAGAGGAAGATGACTAGACGGCGGCCACCGGTTCGGAAGCCCACTCCGGAAGCAGTTCGCCGCGAGACAGGATGTGGTTCCGCGACTCGTCGAGCCTGCGGAAGATGTCATCGAGATCCGTGTCGACGAGCTCACCGTTTCGCTTCACAGCGCGACCGGCGACGAACACCGAGTCGACGTTCGACGTGTCTGCGAAGACTACGATCGTGCCGACGGGGTCGACCATCGGAGCCGTGTTGATGGCGTTGACCTTGAGCAGGACGATATCCGCCTGCTTGCCGGGGGCGAGCGATCCCACTTTGGCCTCCAGCGCGCAGGCGCGTGCGCCTTCAATCGTCGCGAGCTCGAGCACGTCCCTATGCGTCAGCGTCGGCTCGAACGCTTCGTCGGGGGTGTCGGTGAAGCCACCAATTCGCTCGTGGACGAGCGCCGTGCGCATCTGCGTGAACATCTCGCCGGGGACGCTGGACACCACGTCGACACTCAGCGAGACGGGGACGCCTCGTTGCAGCAGCTTGCCCGTCGGTGGTCGGCCGTGGCCCATCAGCATCTCGACATAGGGGGCGACCGACGCGGTCCCTCCGGTTTCCTTGATCAGGTCGAGCTCCTCGTCGGTCGAGTCGGTGCAGTGGATGTACGTCGTGTCGTCGCCGAGCAGTCCGAGATCGTGCATGTTCTTCACATGGTTCACGTGGATGCCGGTGAGCCGCATGCCGACGTGCACACTGATGCGGATCGCGAGATCGCGGGCGAGCTCCCAATCGTGCTTCGCCACCTCGAAGTTCGAGTTGCCGGGAGCCCGAGCAGCGAGTGCAAGCGTGATCAGCCCGTCGTCCGATGAGAAATACGTGTCGCGAATGCGGCGAATGTCTTCCGGATGCTCGAGCTCGCTGAACGCCCACCACTCGCCGCCGGTGGGTACGCCGTGCGCGTAAATCGCGCGGATGCCTGCGTCTTTCAGCCCCTGGATCGCGGCGTCAGAGTGATCCGGCGTGTTGTTGATGTGCGACCAGTCGAGCAGCGTCGTCACACCGCCGTTCAACGCCTCCAGCGCTCCGGCGTAGTTCCCGATGTGCACGTCCTCCGGGCGATAGTGGCCGCCGACGCTGCCGAGCATGACCGCGAAGTAATGGTCGAGGGTGCAACACGGGAGTACGCCGCGGACAGGCGTTTGCCATGTGTGTCTGTGCGTATCGACGAAGCCCGGCATCACGATCATCCCGGTGGCGTCGACCTGTTCCGCATCCGACGCTTCGAGGCCGCGTCCGACTTCGACGATCTTGCCGTCCTCGACCAGGACGTCGCCGTTCGGAACCTCGCCGAGGGCGGGATCCATCGACACGACGAAGCCGTTGCGGATCAAAAGCCGCTGCGAGCTCATGCCTCTCTTCTCCTTGACTGGCCGGAAAGGAATAGTCGCGAGGGCGCCTGAGCGCCGTCGCTGGCAGCAGACCCTGTCTCGCACTGCCGCATGTACAGCGAGCATAAACGCCTCGTCGTCCTCGCGTCAACGCTCAGAGGGCCTCCAGAGGGGAATTCCAGCATGCGCCTCCCCTCAGCCCCCAGAATCGGACGTTCAGCCCGATTGCACGGAAGGGACACGTTCGGCCTCTGCGTACGGCCACAGTTGACACTTTCGGCGGAACGTGCGCAGAATGGTCGTCTGCTCGCGGCTAGCTCTTCATCGTCGTACCGCCCCGGGTAGGGCGGTTCGTGAGCGCTCCGACTCGCACTGACGGGGTCGCTGCCGGGGCGGTCGGGCCCGGCTACGCCGAGTTCGTGACGAATGCAGTGGTTGCGGCGCGGTTCCTGCCGATCTGGCTTGCGACCGGTGTTCTGGCCCTCATCGCCGCGATCATCGCCCCCGACGCGCTGCAGCACACCTCCTGGGCCTTCGTCCTCCCCTACATGACGATCCTCGCCGTCGCGGCCCTCGGCCAGATGCTCGTCGTCATGCACGCCGGCATCGACCTCTCGACCCCAGGCGTGATGTTCTTGGGCGGGAACCTGATCGTCGGCGTCGGCGCAGTTTCCAACGACCGGCTGGCCCTCGCGATCATCGCCTGCATCGGTATGGGAGCGCTCGTCGGCTTCGCCAACGGGATCTTCGTCGGGATCCTGAAGCTGAACCCGCTGATCGTCACGCTCGCAACCGGGCAGATCGTGCTCGCGTGGGGGCTGAAGTATTCACGTGAGGTCGCAAGCGGCGAGAACGTCCCAGGAGGGCTCTCGTCGTGGGCGGCGGAGAAACCCCTCGGGATCAGCTCCGTCTTCTGGATGGGCGCAGCGATCACCGTGGCTGTGGCGCTGGTGCTTCGCTACACCGCCGCGGGCCGTCGCTTTCAGGCAGTCGGCGCAAATCCCAGGGCGGCCTGGATGGCCGGCGTGCACGTGCGGACACATGTTGTGTTCGCGTACACGGTCGCGGCCACGCTCTATGCCGTCGCGGCAGTGCTCCTCGCGGGTGTGCGCATCAGCATCGACCCGGGCTTCGGCGCCGCGTACTTGCTCGCGCCGATTGCAGCGGTCGTCATCGCCGGGGCCTCGCTTGCGGGTGGTCTGGCAAGTGCCACTTCGACCTGGGTGGCAGCACTTGCACTGACTCTTCTGACGCAGATGCTGCGCATCCTCGGCCTCTCGACGGCGATGCAATTCATCGTCTTTGGGGGGGCGATCATCGTCGGGATGCTGATCTCGGGCGACCGAGTCGCGTCGGTTCTCGGTCACGTTCTCCGCGCCATAGAGAACTCGTCACGCGACCGCCACGGATTTGACCAGTCCAAAGGCTGAGAAACGAAAGGAGGCACGATGCACGTACAGAAGGGGCACAAGGGGAGGCGTATGCGGGTCGCGCTGCTGCCAGTGCTGCTCGCGGCGACGCTCGTGCTCGTCGCGGCCGGCCGCGGCGGCACCGGCAATAAGCCGGACTCCGCGGCGAGGGGTGCGCAACCCACCGCTGGAGGCGGCTTCGGCGAGGTGTACAAGGCGAACACTGCCACCCTCAAGAAGACGCTCTTCAACGCCAAGCTCCTCCCCAGTAACAAGATGGCGCGCAACATCGCGCTGGCCGCCTATGGCCGGTCCGACAAGAAGGTCAACCAGAATCTGGCACTCAAGTGCTGGAAGAACAACGGCTGCAGCACTGGAACGGGAGGCAAGCTCACCGTCGCCTATGTCGAGGGCTTCGGCGAGAACGTCTACCGCCAGATCTCGAAGATGGAGTTCATCCTCCAAGCGCTCACGTATCCACAGGTCGGCAAGATCATCTACAGCAGCGCTCACTCGGATCCGGCCCAGGCGTTGACGGACTTCCGTGCAGCGATCTCGCAGCACGTCAATCTCATCGTGACCTACCCGGACTTCGGCGACGCGATGTTGCCGGTGTTCAGGGAGGCGACGAAGGCCGGCATCCCGGTCGCAACCTATGCGTGGGGCTACGTGAGCGGGCCGGGCAGCAACTACCTGACGGTCGTGGGTGAGGACACGTGCCGGCTTGGCAAGGCGTACGCGAACGTGATGAACCGCGACGTGAAGTCGGGCGACATCGCGTTCCTTGGCGGTTTCCCCGGTAACCCCTTGTCTCTGGGTTGGCAGAAGTGCGAGCGGCCGGCGCTGAACAAGAACATCCATGTCGTCGCGACCGAGGCCACGAACTGGGACCCGTCAAAGGTCCAGGAGGTCGTCGCCGGAATCCTCTCGCGGTATCCGAACATCAAAGGCTGGAGTTACGAGTACGGGCTCGGCATGGCGCAGGGGGCCTTCGCGGCGTACAAGGCCGCGGGCAAACCGTTCAACGCCGTACTGACGCTCAGGACGGACGACGTCGGCATGGGCTGCGCAGCGCAGAAGCTGCACAACCCGAAGCTGAAGGTCTACTACTACACGGCCGGGAACTCACAGATTCGCGTCGCGTTCACCGCCGCGATGATGAAGCTCAAGGGCGCAAAGATCCCGCCTCAGATCGTGTTCCCGATCGCTCTGCAGAACCAGGCGAAGCGCAACTCATGCGTCAAGGGATACCCGCAGGAGGCATCTGCGACCTCGCTCGTCCCCCTCGCGCTGCTCAAGCGGATGTACCCCTAGTAGGAGGAAGCGCAGAACCAACTAGATCCAGAAGCGAGAACAACCAATGTCGAGTCCCGGGCCCGCGACCCCTCTCGTGCTGTCCCTTCGCGGGGTGTCGAAGGCGTTCGGAGCTGTGCAAGCGCTCCGTGAGGTCAGCTTCGACTGCCGCGCCGGTGAGATTCACGCGCTCGTCGGGGAGAACGGGTCCGGGAAGTCGACATTGCTCGGCATCGCCAGCGGGTTTCTCGCGCCAGACGACGGCGAAGTGGAGATCGGCGGTCGCAGGCGGCGGCGCGGCTCTCCGGCCGAGGCCCGCAGATTCGGTCTCGGCATCGCGTATCAAACCTATTCGCACATCCTCGACCTGTCCGTCGCCGAAAACCTCTCTCTCGCCGTGCCTCGGAGCGCTCAGCCGCACTACGCGGGCATGGAGGAGTGGGCGGCGGCAAGACTCGAGGAGTTCAAGCTCGACCTCCCGGTGACCGCCGCGGTGGGGGCGCTCTCCCTCGCGCAGCGGCAACTCCTCGAGGTGGTCAAGGCACTGCTCGCCAAGCCGAAGGTCCTCCTTCTCGACGAACCGACCACGGCACTCGGACCGGAGGACGTGGAGCTGCTCCATAAGCTCGTGCTCGAGCGAAGCGGGTCCGGCGTCGGGGTCGTCTATGTCAGCCATCGACTGCCGGAGATCCTCGGGATCGCGGACCGCATCACGGTCTTGCGTGACGGTGTCAGCCAAGGGACGTTCGAAGCCGCCTCGATGTCGGAGGAGTCGCTTGTCGCTCTCATGATCGGGCGGCCGCTCGAGGTCGCGTTTCCAGACCGAGACGGCGCCGAAGCGCCTTCCGAGATCCTCCTTGCCGTGTCCGGCTTGCGCGGGGAGCGCTTTGGCCCGATCGATCTCGAGGTCAAGAGAGGCGAGATCCTCGGGATCGCGGGCGCCGAGGGAAACGGCCAAGTGCAATTCCTCCGTGCGCTGGCGGGTGTCGAGCGCCCGACCGGGTCAGCGTCCTGTAACGGCCTCGAGCTCAACACGAAGTCCCCGCTCGCCGCGCTCCGCGCCGGGGTCGTGCTGCTCAGCGGCGATCGAGTTCGGGAGTCGCTCTTCCCGGTCCTGAGTGTCCGAGCCAACACGACGATCCAGGTTCTGCGGCCGCTCGGACGCTGGGGGATCCTGCGCCGCAGACGTGAACGCCGAACGGTCAACGAGCTCGCGCGGCGTCTGCGCATCCGGATGGCCTCGGTCGAACAGCCGGTGCAGTCGCTTTCAGGCGGGAACCAGCAAAAGGTGTCGCTGACGCGGCCGTTCCTTCGCGGGGACGTCAAGGTCATCCTCGCCGAGGAACCAACCCAGGGCGTCGACGTCGGTGCACGCTTCGACATCTACGAAGCACTACGAGGGAAGGCGTCTGAAGGCGTGGCGATCATCGTCAAGTCGAGCGACCCGCTGGAGCTCGCCGGGCTCTGTGACCGCGTGCTGGTGATGTCGCGCGGCAAGATCGTGGACGAGATCCGTGGCGAACAGCTCGGCGAGCGCCGGATCGTCGAAGCGATCGTCGGTTCCGGCGTCAGGCGGCAGGGCGCATGAGCACCTTCCGTGGCTGGATGCCGCTGGTGTTGATGACGACGCTCATCGTCGCGTTGGGCGCCTACGCTGCCCTGCATCAGGACGCCTTCCTGACGAAGTACAACCTGGGCAACCTCCTCCTCACCACGCTGCCGCTCGCGCTCGTTGCCATGGGGCAGACGAACGCGCTGCTCGTCGGCGGCTTCGACGTTTCCGTTGCGGCGCTGATGACGATGTGTGTCGTCACGGCCTCATTCACGCTGCAGCCCGGGTTCTCCATGTTTGCCCTCGTCGCGGGCGCGCTGGCCGTCGTCGGCGTCGGCCTGGCGACCGGCCTTTTCAACGCGACGCTCATCCGCCTGCTTCGGCTCCCGTCGATCATCGCGACGCTCGGTACGCTCAGCATCCTTCAAGGGGCGTCGCTCCTGCTACGCGACCATCCGCAGGGCTTCATCAACATCGACGTCATCGACGCGCTGAACACGAGCTGGAGCTTCGTGCCGCTCGCGTTCATCGGCATCGCCGTCCTGGCCGTGGTCGGCGACCTCTGGCTGTACCGGACGCGCACAGGCTTGGCGATGCGGGCGGTCGGTCTCGACGAAACGTCGTCGCGACGGCTCGGGATGGGGACGGCTCGCACCGTCTTCCTCGCCTTCGTGATCTGTTCCGTGATGGCGTCGGTCGCCGGCTTCTACTCGGCAGCCCAGGTCCAGATCGGCTCGCCGATCATCGGCAACTACGCGCTGTACAGCATCGCGGCGGCCGTGCTCGGAGGCGCCAGCCTTGCCGGTGGAAAGGGATCTTTCGTCGGCGCACTGCTCGCGTCGCTCTTTCTCACCGAGATCGGCAATGTCCTGCCGTTGTTCCAGCAGCCGACGGAGTACGCACAGATGACCATCGGTGGCCTGATCCTGCTCGCGCTCGTGCTCTACCAGGCGCCCGAGCTGCTGTCTCGCGCGCGGACGAGCTGGCAAGGCGTCGGTCGCCTGCGCTCGCGAGAAGGCGAAGCGCCGGCAGCCTGATCTACTCCGCGGCGTCAGACGGCGGGGGAATCGTGTGGGCGCGCAGATCGGCCTCGCGGCCGATGACGACCCAGATCGCGTGGACGGGCTCGTCGCCGACCGCCCAGAGCCTGTGCGGCGAGGACGAATCGAACGCGATCGAACCGCCCGGGCCAAGCTCGTATTCCTCGAAGCCGACGCGCACGCCCAGCATGCCGCTCGTGACGTACCCGTATTCCTTGCCGCCGTGCGTCATCAATGCGTCCTCCGGACAGGACGCAGCCCCGACTGGATAGACGACGTAGAGAAACTCGACGTCGCTGTCGCTGTGCGGCGTCAGCCGTTCCCAGCGGACCCCCGACGCGAGGTTGATCACGCGGCGGGTCTCCGGCCGCTCCGCCAACCCGTCGCCGCCCCGCAGCTGGCGGACCACAGGTTCCCCTTGCCGCGAGTCGCCGAAGACGTCGCTCATCGTCATCCCGAGCTCGGTGACGAGTGCGTAAAGCGTGCTGACCGACGGGTTCACCCGGTCCAGCTCGATCTGCGAAACGAGGCTCGGCGAGACCCCGACGCGGCGCGCCAGCTCCCGGAGGCTGATGCCCAGACGCTCTCGCTCGGTACGCAAACGTGCGCCCACCTTCGAGCCGCGGTCGAGAGGCCCGGGAGTGGGAGCAAGGTCGGTCATGGAGTGACCGTATCGTGCGTCGCGAGCATCCTCACCGCAGATGCTGCCTGATCTCAGCCTCAATCCGGTCGGGCCCGGGCAGGAACGCGTCCTCGAGCGGCGGGCTGTAGGGGATCGGCGCGTTAGGCGTGGCGATCCGCCAGGCGTCGTCGAGGTGGCCCAGCGCGTGCTCCGTGACGGATGCGAGGACCTCGCCGGCCCAACCGCCGGTGAGCGGGCCCTCCTCGACGACGACGATCCGGTTCGTTTTCCTGAGCGACGTAAGAACCGTGTCGAGGTCGAAAGGCCGCAGCGTCCGCAGATCGATGACTTCGACGGATACGTTGTCCTCCTCGAGTGCATCAGCCGCTAGAAGCGCGTCGTGGACGCTCTTCATCGCGGTGACGAGAGTGATGTCGTTCCCTTCGCGGACCACGGCCGCTTGGCCGAGCGGCACGTGCGCCCCATTCACCTCGCCCTCGAGCGTATAGAGCCGCTTGTGCTCGAAGAAGAGCACGGGGTTGTCGTCGCGGATGGCCGACTTCAACAACCCCTTCGCGTCTGCGGGCGTCGACGGGCACGCGATCTTGAGGCCCGGAACTCCCATGAACCACGAGACGGGCATCTGGGAGTGAATCGCCCCGAACCGGCCTCCCGCGCCGACGACCGAGCGGATCACGAGCGGCACGCTCACCTGCTCCTGCGTCAGGAACCAGTACTTCGTCGACTGGTTGACGAGGCTGTCCATCGCCAGGGTGAGGAAATCGCCGAACATGATCTCGATCACGGGTCGGAGGCCGGTTACCGCCGATCCGAAGGCAGCGCCCGCCAGTGCCAGCTCGGAGATCGGCGTGTCGAAGACACGGTCGGGGCCGTACTTCTCGTACAGGCCGGTCGTTGTCGCGAAGACGCCGCCCGCGACTGCTACGTCTTCGCCGAACAAGATCACGCGCTCGTCGGCAGCCAGCTCTTCGTCGAGCGCATCGCGGATCGCCGTGCGAAAGGGCAGCATGGGCATGTCAGCGTTCTCCTCTGGTCATACTCACGACAGAAGCGTGAGAGGTCGCTCGAGCAGCTCGCGGAGGTGTGCAAGGAATCGCGCTCCGTCGGCGCCGTAGACGACTCGATGGTCGCAGGTGAGCGTGGCCGTCATCAGGTCACGGAATGCGACGCCGCCGATGTCATCTTCAGTCGCGGTGCGTCTGACGCCTCCTACGGCGAGGATCGCTACTTGTGGCAGATCGACGATCGCCGTGAACGACCGGACACCGAGCATGCCGAGGTTCGAGACGGTGAACGTGCCGTCGTGCAGGTCGCCGGGCTGAAGAGCCCGGCGCCGCGCCAGATCGGCGAGGCGTCGCGTGTCCGCAGCGATCTGCGAGAGCGTCTTCAGATCCGCGTCGAAGACGACCGGAACGAGCAGCGCGTCGTCGGTGGCGACGGCGATGCCGACATTGATGCGCGAGTAGCACTCGACCTTGCCGTCGAGGTAGGACGCATTGAACCGCGGAAACCTTCGCAAAGACTCGGCGGCAGCCTTCACGACGAAGTCGTTGAGCGACGGAGCCTCGCCGGTGTCCTTGCCGTCTCCCTGGCGTAACTCTCTGATCAGAGACATGTCGACGTCGACCGACACGGTGAAGACCGGAACCGTTCTGGCCGACTCCGCCATCCGGCGTGCGATCGTCAGCTGCGTCGCGGTCAGCTCGACGATGCGAACGTCGCCTTTCCCGCCGCCGCCAGGTTGGTGCGGGACGGGACTCGACTCCGCGGCCCGCTGGACGTCTTGGCGCGTGATCCGGCCACCGGGGCCGGTGCCGTTGAGCTCGTGCAAGGACACGCCGAGCTCGACGGCGGTACGCCGGGCCACTGGGGTCGCGTTCGGACGTCCTGCATTCGATCCGTTCCCGGGAGGAGGCGCAGCTGACGCAGGACGCTCGCTCTCCAGCTCGGCTTTCGCCGGCGCGGCCCGCTGCTCCCTCTCGGTCGCGCCGTCGCCGTTCGCAAGTGTCGCGATCGGCTCACCGATCGCAACCGTTGCGCCCTCGTGGGCAAGGATCGAGCCGAGCGTGCCCGCGGCTTCGGCCTCATAGACAACCGTCGCCTTGTCGGTTTCGACCTCGATCAGAGCATCGCCGCGTTCGAACGCGTCGCCGGGGGACTTCAGCCAGCGGAGGATGACGGCGTCGGCCATCGAGTCGGACAGCTTGGGCATCGTCAACTCGCCGGCCACGCGCGCGCTCAGTCCTTGAACTCGCTGAGGGTCAACTTCGCGGGAAACGGCGCGGCGAGCCCGGTCTCCCGCATGCGCTCGAGCTCGTCGGTCATCCCTTGCTCGAGCTCGTCGAGGCGCGCAGGTTCGACGCCTTCGGCTTCGAGCTGGGCACGGAGCAGGACGATGGGATCGCGCGCCTTCCACTCGTCGAGCTCTCCCTCCGGCCGATACGCGCCCGGGTCGCTGCGCGAGTGGCCGACGTAGCGATAGGTCAGCGCCTCGAGGAACGCTGGTCCGTTGTCACTGCGCGCATGCGCAAGCGCGCGTTGCGCAGCCTCTCGCACCGTCCAGACGCTCATGCCGTCGATGGTCTCTGCCGGTACCTCCATCATCTCGGCACGCGCCTTGATCTCGCCCGCCGTCACGGAGCGGAATGCGGTGTACTCGCCGTAGCCGTTGTTCTCGCAGACGAAGACGACCGGCAGCTTCAGGACCTGGCAGAAGTTGAGGCACTCGAAGACGTACCCCTGGTTCATCGCTCCGTCTCCGAAGTACGCGACCGCAACCCCACTGGTCGTTCGCTTCAGAGCGAGCGCCGCTCCGGTCGCGGCAGCGATGCTGCCGCCGACGATTCCGAACGAACCGATCAGCCGGTCGTCTGGGGAGTTCACGTTCATCGAGCCGGCGCGGCCGGCGTTGATGCCCGTCTGGCGCCCGAGCATCTCGTCGAGCAGCTTCTGTGGATCGACTCCGAGCGCCAGCGCGTGGCCGTGCCCACGGTATGTCGCCGCCACGCGATCGCGTTGCTCCAGCAGGCTCGCGACGCCTGTGGCGATGGCTTCCTGCCCCGAATAGAGGTGCGTCGTCCCGTACACCTCCCCCTTCAGAAAGAGAGACTGGACGAGGTCCTCGAAACCGCGGATGAGGAGCATCTGGCGGTAGATCCCTGTGTAGAGCTCCGGGTCATCGAGCAGGCCGGTCGCCGGTTTGTCGCTGACGTGACTCATGCGACACCTATCCCCGCGCCGGAAGCGAGACGTTCGGCGAGGTATTCCCAGTCGCGCTCGAACCGGTAGGAGTGGCGGGACGGCGGCGCCGGGGCAGACGTCTCGAGCCACCTCACCCGGCCGCCCCGGGTTTCGTAAAACGCATGCACGCATCCTGTCCCCGTCCAGAACACGTCGCCCGGCCTGAGCGTGTAACGGTCGCCGTTCGCGACGACGTCGACCTCCCCCTCGAGCATGTAGTACGACTCCTCGAATGGGTGGTCGTGCGGATGCGCCACGGCGCCGGGTTGGTAGTCGACCATGAACATCGTGTGCAACTGCGCGTCGAGCCGCTCGTCGACGAGCATCTTGACGGCGATGCCGCTGTAGGCCAGCACGGCGGTCGCCATGCTCGCTGAGACTGTCGGCGCAGCAACCGCTGCGCCCCGCTTCAGGCGATCGAGATCCATCTCGCCTTCCGTGAGCAGGAAGAAGTTGCGGTTACGCGGGTCCCTGACGTCGAGCGGTTGCGCAGGAGTGTCGGGCGCAGGTCCGAGGAAGTGGGTATCGCTTCCGTCGGCGCGCGGCCGCGGCGCAGCCATCTCGATCCACAGGGCGCGGTCGTCGCAGCGAAATGCGTGAGCTGCTCCCACTGGTACGACGCCGCACGCCCCGGGCTTGAGCTTCACGCCGTGGGCGTCCACGTGGAGGAGTGGCTCGCCCTCGAGCACGTAGAAGCTCGTCTCATACGAGTGCACGTGCGCGTCGACATGCCCCTCGACCAGCGAGACCAACGTCAGTGCCATGTGAGTCGAGCCGACTGTTCCGCCGACGAGCCGGCAGGATGTCAAACCACTCGAGCGCCCAGGAAGGGCCTCGGCGAGCTCGACGTCTTCACGGCGGAGGAGCCGGTAGCCCGGCATCCCATCCGCGAGCTGCCGTGTGCCCGTGTCCGAGCTCACCGAGGAACGCCGACCGGTTCGACGACCGCGGAGGCCGCGACGGCGTCGGCCAGACCCGGAGCGCCGTCGTGCCGACCGTCGCCGCTCTTGAGGAGATCGGCCCCGCGCACGTAGGTCCGACCGGCGACCAGCAATTCGTCGGCGGGAAACCGCGTGATCACGTCACAGCCCGTCGCTGTCACGACGACCTCTTCCTCGATCCTGGCGGCAGACCGGCCATCCGTCGCCGCGCAGTAGGTCTCGAGTGCGAACACCATCCCCTCCTCCAGCGCGACGGGATGCTCGAGGGAGTGGACGCGCGAGATCATCGGTGATTCGTACAAGCCGACGCCGATGCCGTGGCCGAACTGGAGGCCGAAGCAGGTCTCCTCGTCGGGGAAGCCGAGCTCCTCCGCGGTCGGCCAAACCTCCGCGATCTTGTCCGTCGTCATCCCAGGGCGCACGAGCTCGATCGCGGCGTCGAGCCACTCCCGGCACTGCTTGTAGGCGTCGAGCTGCGAGTGGCTGACACCACCGACGTTGAACGTGCGGTAGTAGCACGTCCTGTAGCCCATGAAGGAGTGGATGATGTCGAAGAACGCTTGATCCCCCGGCCGCAGAAGACGATCGGAGAACACATGCGGGTGCGGGTTGCAGCGATCGCCCGAGACCGCGTTTACCGCTTCGACGTGTTCCGATCCCATCTCGAAGAGAAGCTGGTGCGCACGGGCCACGATCTCGTGCTCGTACACGCCGGGCCGCAGCATCCGGTAGATCTCGTCATAGACGGCGTCGACGAGGCCGGCGGACTGGTCGAGCAGGGCGATCTCTTGCGACGTCTTGATCTTGCGGGCCTCGAGGAGCACTCTCGACCCGTCGGTGACGTGTACGCCCGCGCGCTGGAGCGCCTCGATCGTGACGAGGTCTGCCATGTCGATTCCGAGCGGCTCGCCCTCCAGGCCACGTTCCCGCAGTTCGTTCGCAATTCGTCCGCCCAGCTTGTCCGGGATGCCCGTCTCGATGGGCATTGCGCCGCGCATCGGCGCGACGCCGGCACGGAAGTTCTCCTTCGGGAGCCAGGGCGCGAAGAGCTGATGATGGCGGGCGGCGGATCCGAAATCCCACAGGATCGGGTCGCCACCACGAGGCAGCAGGGCGAAGCGAGCGTTCTTGTCCCGCGCCCACTCGCCGATGTGGGTGCTCGTCACATAACGGATGTTGTTCGGGTCGAAGAGCAGCACCGCCCCGAGATCTGACGCCTCGAGCGCGTCCTTGGCGCGGTTGAGCCGATCCTGGCGCAGCCGCGGGAAGTCGATGCGCTGCTCCCAGTCCACCGCGCGGGTTGCATCGGGTGAGGCGACCGTCCTGTGTTTCGTGCTCACCGCACTACCTCCTGATCGCGATCATGGGAAGCGCTCCGCAGGTACAGGAAAAGCGCGATGAGATCGTCATCCGCGTAGCCCGCTTCGATAGCTCCCCGCAGGAGCGTCTTCATCTGTTTGGCAACAGGGAGCTCGACGCCCGCGTCTGCGGCTGCGTCAAGTACCAGGTCGATGTCCTTTTCCATGAGTGCCGTGGTGAACGTTGCCGAGAAGTCGTCGCGCAGGAGCGGCTCGGTCTTGTACTTCACGAACGGTGCACCGGCGGCCGAGCTTCCCATAACCTCGAGGAGAGCCTCTCGGGAGACGCCGGCGGACTCGCCGAGGACGAGCGCCTCCGACATCAGCTGCGCGAGGCCCGCGATCATCAGATTGATCGCGAGCTTTACGATCCGAGCTTGCTCAGCGTCACCAACGTGATGGACGGTGGGGCCGATCGCACGGATCACCGGCAGCACGCGTTCGAGTGTCTCTTGCGCACCCGAGACGATGAAGCTGAGGTTGCCAGCACGGACGACGGCCGGATTGCCGCTCACAGGTGCGCGGAGGTAGGCGACCGAGGCCGCCTCGGCCTTGGCGGCGATCCGTGCCGAGGCTTCCGGCGAGACGGTGCTCAGGTCGACTAGGGCAGTCCCGGGCCGTGCCGCCGCGATGACTTCTCGCCCGACCGCTTCGAACGCCTCGTCGTTCGCGAGAGACGTGAGGACCATGTCGACCTCCGAGGCGACCTCCGCAGGCGAATCGGCGACAGACGCACCGGCGGCCACGAGGGCATGGGCCTTCTCCGGAGTCCGGTTGTAGACGAGCAGGGGGTAGCCGCCAGCCAAGACGCGCTCCGCGACCGCGGAACCCATGTTCCCGAGACCGATCAACCCGACGGTGAGACGCGGGGCCTGAGAGGCGCGCACTGTTCAGTATGAATAAACGACAGGAGGCCTCGGGTCAAGCGATAGCAACGACTTCAAGGCCAATCAGCGCCAACGTGTACAGCGTAAAACGACAGGTGTGCGTGCCGAACCAGGTTCCCAGCCCTCGGACCGAGCGCCACATTCGTCGGCCGAGAGGACCCTGCTTAAGAGGTTGGCGGGCGAGATCCCCTCAGGCGCGGGTGCCAGCTTGAAACCGAGAAGTGTCCCTACGAGGTCGCCGTGATCGTGATCCCGCCGCGTGCCTTCTGCTTGAGCGTTACGCGGACTTTGTCGGGCGGAAGCTCGAGCGCCTCGGCGACGTCGTCACGGATCTTGACCGCGAGCGCCTCGCAGAAGTGCCCTTCGTTGCGGTAGCCGTTGAGGTACAGCTTGAGCGACTTCGACTCGATGCAAAAGGCCACGGGCCAGTACTCGATGGTCGCTTCGTAGAGGTCGGGCTGACCGGTGACGGGGCAGACGGCCGTGAGCTCGTCGCTTGTCATCTCGACGTGCGAAGCCCCGGGATTGGCGAACGTTTCCAGACCGGCGTAGTGATCGGAGCCTGAGTGGCCGAGCGCGGCGAAGTCGGTTGAGCCCGACGGGGGTTCCATGGTCCTACTGTAGGCCCGTGAGGCACTCCGCGAGCAGCAGTTGGCGATGCTGAGGCTCGGGTACCTCGGTAGGAACGGCCCGCCCGCTCGGCAATCCGGATGCCCCGGATTCCCGTAATGAACTTCTTGGGCCCCGGGCGGCTTCGTGGATCCGAAGCTCCCGTCCGGCTACGCGCCGTTCGGGATCGCGGCGGTGAGCGGAAAGCTGGTCGTCACCTTCGCGAAGCAGGAGTCGGGTAGTGAAGATGAGCTACACCACCAGGGCTTCGGCGTGGTCGACGAGTTCGACACGGAGGGGAACCTAATCTCGCGCATCGCGACGCACGGCCAGCTCAACGCGCCCTGGGGGATTGCGCTGGCGCCCACGGGCTTCGGACCGTTCAGCGGCGACCTGCTCGTCGGCAACTTCGGCGACGGGCGCATCAACGCCTTCGCGCAGCAGGGTGACGGATCCTGGGAGCGAGTGGGAGGACTCCGCGACTCGTCCGGTCGTGCGATCTCCATCGATGGCTTGTGGGGCATCGGCTTCGGCAACGGAGGAGCCGCAGGGCCGTTGACGACGCTCTACTTCGCGGCCGGACCGAACGACGAGGCGAACGGGCTGTTCGGATCGATCACGGCGAACTGAGCATGGACCCTCGAACCTGGTTCGTCCAAGTCGAGGACGAACCAGGTTCAAGGTTTCCGGTGAGTCTGTCCAGCTACTTACTCCACTACGGATAGGGGGTCGTGGTCGTGGTGCCGGTCGTGGTGGTAGTGGTGGTGGTCGAAGCCTTGACGACCGCCGTCCCTCTGGCGGAGACGGCGTACCACCTGGCACCGTACGCGGAGTTGCCTTCGCCCTTTGTCTGACCCGCCCGCATGTCGAGCGCAAAGGTGTAGAGCGGGTGCCTGTTGTAGGTCACCTGTCGGCTGCCGTTGCTGCGCCTCGTCGTGCCGATCAGCGACGGTTTCGCGCCGGGGCCGGCAGTCGGTTTGCCTTGACTGAGCAGGGGCGGCCAGAACCTTGCGCAGCTCCCGCTGCAGGAGCTTTTGCCGTTTCTGTCTTTGGCGAACAGGTAGAGGGTATGGCCCCTCGAGTTCACCAGGATCGGACCGAGCTTCGTCGTGCGGAGCGAGATGGTCGCGTTCGTCTCGGTCGCACTACGGGCGACCGAGCCTGCAATCAGGAACCCGGTTACGCCCAGCAGCCCCGACAGCGCGAGCACGACGAGCAGGCGGGTCCTCGCCTCGAGCCTGACCACGTGGTCCTTTCCGTCCTTTCGACATCTCATTTCATGCATCGCTTCATCCTCCTTTCGCCTGCTCTACGCGGCGAAGACGCAGCCGGATTGGGCCATTTTGGCGCCAGGGTTCACCTCCAGCTTCCCGCCGGCTAGAACGTGCCGGCCATCGGTTGCCCGCCGATGAAGCGAACGAAGTCTGTCATCGCGTCGGGGGGCCTTGGCCAAGAATGCAATATCTTCATGCCGCGATCCATACAGCACGGATCGGGGTAAGGGAGAGCAGGAAGTCATTTTACGGAAGGGAGGGTCCATGCTCAGCAGGGGGAGAGGGTTCGGTTACGTCTGGATCTCTGGGCTGGCGGTGCTCGTGGCCGCCGTAGTTGTCGCGGTTTCCTCTGCCGCGACGGCGGGCTCGGACACGCGGGTCACGACCCACGACATCATCACGACCGATCTCTTCGGATCGGCCACGACACCGGCGGACGTGCTACAGCAGAACGAGCCGTCCATCGCCGTCCACCCGACGAACGCCGGCGTCATCGCCGTCGGCGTCAACGACGTCCGCACGCTCGGGATCTCGGACGACGCCTGGCAGGGATTCGCCGTCTCGTCCAACGGCGGCGCGTCGTTCGACTTCGAGGCGCTGATCCCCGGCTACCCGGGCGACACCTCGCCCGAGGGGCTCGCCTCGCCGATCCGCGGCAACGCCGCCGCGTCCGACCCGTGGCTCGGCTTCGACGCCGCGGGCAACCTCTACTTTGCATTCATCGCGTTCCAGCGCACGCCGCCGGGGCAGCCGAGCAACACCGTGGCCAACGCCCTCGCGGTCGCCAAGTACCACATCGACAGCGCCGGCGCGGTGACGTATCTGAAGACCGTTGTCGTCGAGCGCGGGACCGTCGGGCTCGGCCAGCAGGAGGACAAGGAGGCGCTCGCGGTCGACCGCGGAAACGGCCACGTCTACGTCTGCTGGGCGCGCTTCACAGGCGCGCAGGACCACCTGTCCGTGAAGTTCTCCACCGACGGCGGCGATAGCTGGAACGACTCGCGCTTCGCGGGGCAGCAACGCGACATCAACAACATGCAGGGCTGCAACGTCGCGGTCGCGCCCAACCACGACGTCTACGTGTCCTGGCGAACGTTCGACAACAACCCGTCGAACTCGAACCCGAACGACAGCGCGATCCTCGTCGCCCGCTCGACCGATGGCGGGGCGACCTTCTCCGCTCCCGTCAAGGTCGCGACGTTCGTCGACTACCGCCAGAACGCTTCGCGGACGCAGCCAGCCTTCCGCGTCTTCGGCGACACGACGCTCGCGGCGGATGCGAACGGCGTCTACGTCGGCTGGGTCGGACGAAGCGGGGCCAACGGGGCCGATGTCTTCATCAGTCGCTCGAAGACGAACGGGGAGACGTGGGAGACCCCGGTGAAACCCACGGTCGGCGCCGGCGCGCATCAGATGATGCCGTCGCTTGCGGCCGCCGGCGGCAAGCTGTCGGTGATCTGGTACGACAGCCGCAGTGAGCCCGCTTTCACCGCGAGCGGACCCGTCACCGGGCAGTGCCCATCGGGCGCGACGACAGGTGCGGAGTGCACCGGCATGGACGTCTTCTACAACCAGGCCGATACGACCGCGGCGGGCGCGCTGACGTTCGGAAACGAGCTGCGGGTCACCGACCAGTCGTTCAACCCCAACCTGTGGGGCTCGATCAAGGCGATCACACCGTTCATCGGCGACTACGTCGGTCTCGTGGCGGACGCCACCAGCGCGTACGCGGTCTGGACGGACAACCGGGACGACAACCCGACTGCGAACGCGGCCGAGGACGCGGATCCGACAACGAATCCGCCGTCGCTGATCAACGCACGCTCGCGAGACGCGAACGTCTACTTCGACAAGATCACGAAGTAAAGCTCTTGGTAGCGGAGCCGCCCCACGCGCTGCGGGGAGCGGCTCCGCTCGGTTTGGCCGCGACCCGGCCTAGGGTTGTAGCGCCGCACTACTATCGACGACGTGAGCCCGGT
>DASWGR010000036.1:0-3297 GCA_036393535.1 Gaiellaceae bacterium
GGGTCGAGGAGGGGTCTTGGGGCGGGCCGAAGCTCGAATGGCAACCACTCGATGTCGACCGCCCCGGCGTCCTCGGCGGCCTCGAGGGCATGCGTCTCCATGTACGAGTAGGGACAGACGACGTCGTAGTAGAAGCGGATCTTTCGCATCGAATGTCAGACTATTAGACTCGCCCCGAGATGCTGGTTGCTGCGGCGCAGATCGAGCCGAAGCTTGCCGAGCCGGAGCGGAATCTCGAGGCGTGCCTGGCCAGGCTGGAGGAGGCGGCGGCTGCGGGAGCCGAGCTCCTCGTCCTGCCCGAGTGTGCGATCCCCGGGTACATGTTCGAGAGCGCGGAGGAGGCGCTGCCCTTCGCCGAGGAGGTTCCAGGCCCTTCGAGCGAGGTGCTGGAGCGGGAGAGCCGGAGGCTCGGGATGCACGTCGTGTGCGGCCTCCTCGAGAGGGACGGCGACACGCTTCGCAACGCCGCGGTCCTGGTCGGGCCCGACGGCCTCGTCGGCACCTACCGGAAGACGCACCTGCCCTTCCTCGGCGTCGACCGCTTCGTCTTCCCCGGCGACGAGCTGACCGTCTACGACACGCCCCTCGGCAGGATCGGCGTCGAGATCTGTTATGACCTGCGCTTCCCGGAGGTCACGCGGACGCTCGCGCTCAGGGGCGCGGACATCGTGGCGCACCCGACGAACTTCCCGATCGCCGCGAAGCTCCAGACCGAGCTGATCACGGTCGCGCGAGCGGCGGAGAACCGCATCTACCTCCTGACCGCGAACCGCGTCGGCAAGGAGCGCTCGGGCGAGTTTTGCGGCTGGAGCCAGATCGTCGACCCGTACGGCACGCGCCTGGCCGAGGCGGGCGAGACGGAGGAGGCCCTGCTCGTCGCGGATGTCGACGTCGAGAAGGCGCGTGACAAGGACTACGTCATCCCCGGGGAGTATGAGCTCTATCTCTTCGGCCACAGGCGGCCGGAGCTCTACGGCGCCATCGTCGAAGAGACGCAGGCCGTCAAGACCTAAGGAGGAGTCGATGGCAGCTGACAAGGAACTCGTCCCCGACGCGATCCTGAATCGGGGCGGGGTGAAAGTCTCGAAGAGTCCTTGGGGACCGCGGGACGAGATTGGTCGCCTGAACTGGATCACCCGCGACACCAACCGGGCGATCCTCGAGCACCTCGACGGCCGCCACGTGTTCGACCTCAACGTCGAGTACTTCATCGGCATGCCGTCCTGGGTAGCGGCAGGCGACCCACCGTACGGGATCTGGATGACGCACACGCCGCAGGGCTCGGTCAACGACAACCTCTCCGGCGTCGGATCCGCCGTACACAAGAAGTACTCCTACTGCGGCGACTCGATCCACCTGTACACCCACTGCGGCACGCATATCGACACGCTGAACCATCTGGGCTTCTACGGGAAGTTCTGGAACGGGTGGACTGCCGACAAGGAGCTCGGCAGCCGCGTCTGGACCAAGGGAGGTCCCGAGAACTATCCGCCCGTGATCGCCCACGGCGTCATGCTCGACGTGGCGGCGATGAAGGGCGTCGACTGCCTGCCGGACAGCTACGCGGTCTCGCCCAGGGACCTGCAGAGCTCGGCGAGGAAGCAGGGTGTCAAGCTGCGCAAGGGGGACGTCGTGCTCGTGCGCACGGGCCGCATGACCGTCTGGCCGGACTTCCACGGCTACCTCGACAGCACGCCGGGGATCTCGCTCGCGTCGGCGAAGTGGCTCTGCGAGGAGGTGGGCGCGATGTGCATCGCCGCCGACACGATCGCCCTCGAGGTGCTGCCGTCGGAGGAGCCGAACGTCTTCTTGCCCGTCCATGCCTACATGTTCGCGACGGCCGGCTGCCAGATCATCGAGGTCGTGAACATGGAGGAGATCGCGGCTCAGAAGCAGTACGAGTTCGCCTTCCTTGGCTTCCCTCTCAAGTTGCGGGGCGCGACCGGCGCGCCGATGCCGTCCTACGCGGTGCCGCTCAAAGCCTGAGCGACGGGATGGTCAAGCAGCGGCCGTAGGCGAGGCCTCGAAGACGTCGAGCGGGAGCAGGGCCGAGACGACCGGGTAGGGCACGTCGACAACCTCGGAGATCCGAAGGTCGACGGCAGCGCTGCAGAGCGCGTAGGCGGCCGCGCGCTCGAAGCCGTAGGTCGCCTCGAGGTGGTCGATCATCTCGAGCAGCGCCTCTCGCGCGGCGGCGTTCAGGTCCATGCCGTCGTCGACCGGGATGCCAATCGTCGCGAACGAGCGCCGCCCGGGCCGGCCCGGCGTCTCGTAGGAGGGAAAGCGAAGCCGATGGCCGCGGTCCTCGTGCACTGCGAAGCGGACGGTCACCGCGCCCGCCACCTCGATCGCCGTTCCGCAAACCTCGCCATCGCCCTGCGCGAAGTGGAGGTCGCCGATCGAGAACAGCGCGCCCGGCACCTCGACCGGCATCCACATGCGGCTGCCCGCGACGAGCTGACGGACGTCCAGGTTCCCTCCGGTCTCGCGCGGCGGGATCGTCCGCAGGCCGTCCGCCGCCTCCGGCGGCACCGCTGCCTCGGGGAACGGGTCGGCGACCGCCTGACCGCGCGCCCGGAGGACCTCCTCACGCTTCCGGAACGCTTCCAGACGCTCGCCCGAGGGCGCGACGCCGACGACGCCGGCGAACATCTCCTCCGGTACCGCCACCCCCGGCAGCTCCTCCGATCCCGCGAGCCCGCCCGCGATCTCCCACTTGACGAGGTACGGCTCCGGAAAGAGGTCGGCGAGGAAGCCGAAGCCGGGGATGACCGCGGTGACGCCGAAGTCGGCCGACTCGTAGGACACGAGCTCGACCTCGAGCACGTCGCCCGGTTTCGCGCCGGCGATGTGCAGCGGCCCGGCGAGGGGATGGCCGAGGCCCAGGTTCAGGCGGCCGGCGTCGGCGTGCGAGCTCTCACGCGTCAGCTCGCCCCCGAGCCCCTCCTCGGTCTCGAGCCTGACGTCCTCGCCGGGCGCGACCTCGGCGACCGGCGGGATGTCCGGATGCCAGCGGTTGTGCATCAGAGCAGTGCCCCGACCCGGGTTGCCGCGGCACGGCAGGCCTCGATCTCCTCCTCGGTCCAGTGCCGCGGCGAGCCGAGCTGGTGCAGGGAAACGATCCCGGCGACGCGCCCGTCGAACAGCACGGGCGTTACGATCTGCGCTGCGAGCCCGCCGTAGGTCTCGCGCATCCGGTGGAAGGCGGGATCGTCGAACGCCTGCGCACAGTCATCCTGGATGACCTGCCGCCCGGCCGCGACCTCCAGCGCGACCGGCTGGTTTCTCAAGTCAACC
>DASWGR010000037.1:0-4775 GCA_036393535.1 Gaiellaceae bacterium
GCAGTGGACGACCGCGACGACCTCGATCTGCGGGTGGCCCTCGAGGAACCGTTCGACCTCGGCGGCATCGACCGCGTCGTTGTACGCCACTTCCAGCTCGTGGACGTCGGCACCGAAGTCTCGGAGCCAATGGCCCATCCCCTTGCCGAAGATGCCGGACACGAGGTTCAGCACCGGCGTCCCGGGACGTACGAGGGCACGTGCGGCCGCCTCGAGCCCGAGCACGGCCTCGCCCTGCATCAGCACGACGTCCGCAGCCGTCTGCAGGATCTGCGCCACCTTCCGCTCGGTGCGACGGAAGCAGTCGAGGAACGCTGGGTCGTAGTGGTAAGTGATCGGCGAGCCAAGCGCGGCGAGTGTCCGCGCCGAGGCGGTCACCGGTCCTGCACTCAACGTGAAGTCGGGGTCGTTCATCGGTCTCCTTTCCGTCCGATCCTCCCGAGTCGCTCTGCGACCACGCGGAGGAGCAGCTTGATTCCCGAAATCTGCGGTGCGGCTGCCGCCTGCGCTTCCTGCCCTCTGCTCTCGTCCCCGAGGCGCTGCTCGAGACACGCCGCCATTTCCGCGACGAGGCGCCGCGCGACGTCGTCCACGATCCCGCGCCCCAGCTTGGCCGCCCTACCGGCGAGCGCCAGCTCGGTGAGGACGTCGACCCGCGATCCCTCTCCGTTGGGTGTCACGTGCATGGTCAACGACGCATCGAGCGAGCCCTGCGAGCCGGCCTCGTGCGCCTTCGCCCGCAGGACAGCGCGCCTGGTCGAATCGTCCTGCTCCGAGATCCAGAGGGAGCCGCGGTACCCGAGGCGCATCGGCCCCAGCCGCACGGTCACGTTCGCCGGGTACGTGCCGTCGGCGGCGGCGGGCCCGAGCTCGCCGCCTGGAACGCACGGAGCGACCTGTTCGAGGTCGAGGAGAAAGCGATACGCCTCGTCCGCAGGCAGCAGAATCGTGAAGGTCGTGGCGATCTCCATCTACCGAGCACCACGGATGTAAGGAAGCGCCAGTGCCGGCGGAAGGTAGGAGCGGCGCGCAAATGCGACCAGCGCGACCATGATCGCGATGAAGGGGAGCAGGTTGACGACGTCGGTCGAGATGTTGATCCCCGCGAGCTGGAGTGCGGTCGCCACCGACAGCGAGATCCCAAAGAGGAAAGAGCCCATCACGACCCAGAGCGGCTTGCCGCGTGCGAGCATCGCGATCACGATCGCCATGAAACCCTGTCCCTGGGTCATGAACGGTGTGAACGTGCCGGCGCCGACGATCGAGAGGTACGCACCGCCGAGGCCGGCGAGAGCGCCGGTGCAGAGAGCGGCGTAACTCCGCGTCGCGACGACGCTGACGCCCGCTGCATCGAGCGCTTCCGGCTTCTCGCCCGCCGCGCGCAGGTTGAGACCTGCGTTGGTCCTGCGGAAGATCCAGGAGACGGCCCCGACGCCGGCAAGGCCCAGATACACGATCAGCGGCTGGTCGAACACGCTCTTCCCCAGGACCGGGATGTCGGAGAGGAGCGGGATCGCCACCGTCGGCGGAGCGCCCAGGCGCGGATAGGTCGACCCGAATTGCGTGTCCTGCAAGACACTCGTGATCCCCTCGCCCGCCAGCGTGATCGCGATTCCGACAACGATCTGATCGAGGCCCAAACGGACGCAGAGAACGACCATGAAGAGAGACGCGAAGGCGCCGCCGGCGATCCCCGCGGCAAACCCGACCCAGAAGGAGTGGCCGTAATAGGCACCTACGAACCCGATGTACGCGCCAACGAGCATCATCCCCTCGAGACCGATGTTCAGCACGCCCGAGCGCTCGGAGATCGTCTCGCCGAGGGCGGTGAACATGAGCGAGACGCCCGCAATCAGTCCACCCGAAATGAGTGCCGTCAAGAAGGTGCGAGTGAGGAGCTCGCTCATGCGCTCGTCTTGCGTCGGAGTCTCGAAGAACGGAGCGCCTGCCGGAGGCCGGGAGTGAGGTAGCTAGCCCCGAGCGCGCGACGGCGGCCCAGGTACTCGATCACCGTCATGAAGAGCAGAATCAGCGCAACGAGCACGAGCAAGAAGTCCGTCGACAGGTTCGCCTGCTGGGTCGCGAGGTCGCCGCCGGTCGAGAGCACGGCGTAGAAGACGACGAACGGGATGAGGGCGAGAGCATTCAGCCGCGCGAGAAAGACGAACGGGATGACGGTATCGCCGTAGGCCGGGTTCCAGTTCGCCCGAACGTAGCCCCAGGTCCCGAGGATGTCCGCGGCGGCGGCCATGCCGACCAGCAGACCGCTGACGAGGAAGCTCATGACGATCAGACGCGGCACCTTGACGCCGATGTGCCTCGCGGCGCGCGGGTTCGCTCCCAATATCTGCAGGCGAAGACCGAAGGACGTACGCGTGAGCACGAAATGAACGAGCAGTGCAGCCGCGAGTGCGACGAGCACCCCGATGTGAATGCGTGTGCCCGGAATCGACGGCAGCATCTTGTTCAGCGGGAGCACGCGCGTTTGCGGGATGTTCACGGTCGGGTCCTGAAACGGTCCCTTGATCAGAATGTTCGCGACACCGACCCCGATGAAGGACATCATCAGCGTCGTGATGATCTCGTTCGTCTCGTAGCGGGCCTTGAGCAGGGCGGGCACCAGTGTCCACGCTGCGCCCGCGCCGCCGGCAACGAGAAACAGCACGAGGAGTGCGAACCAACGCGGCTCACTGGCGACAAGGTGAGGCCCCAGGCCCGAGATGAGGGCCGCGCCCAGCAGAAATTGGCCGTTGTAGCCGAGGTTCCAGATGTTCGCCCTGAACACGACTACCAGGCCGACGGCGATGAGCAGGAGCGGCGCCGCTCGGATCGCGCTGTCCTGCCAGGCGGTCAGCTGGATCCCGCCTTTCCACACGTTCGCGTAGAACGTGATCGGGTCGCGGCCGAGCGCGAGCAGGAGGATGGCGCCCGCGCCGAGTGCCAGCAGCACGGGCACGATCGAGCGGACGACGACGTCGAGCGCGTCGGTGACGAACCGGCGTGACGGCGCGACCGGCTCGAGTGGTCGCGTCTCAGGTGAAAGGGCGGTGTCCGTCGTGGCTCCTGTCATGCGGCGGCGACGTCCCCGGCTCCGACCATCAGCTCGCCTACCCTCTCTCCCGCGTTCGGACCGTTCTCGACCTCGCCCACGACCCGGCCACGTGAGAGCACGAGGATGCGCCCGCAGAGATCCAGCAGCTCGTCGAGATCCGTGGAGATCACAAGTGCGGCACCGCCGCCGCGCGAAAGGCCCCGGATCATCTCGCGCACGGTGCTCGTGGTCCGCAGGTCGAGCCCGTACGTCGGCTTGTTGAAGACGACGACCTTCGGGTCGAAGGAGAGCTCGCGGGCGAGCACGACCTTTTGGGCGTTGCCACCGGAAAGCGCGCCGGCGCGTGTGGAGACGCTCGGCGTGCGGACGTCGAAGGCCTCGACGAGCGACTGCGCCTCACGCTCGACCGAACGCCTTTCGATCCGCCCGTGCCGCCAGAACGGCCGCTGGCCGATCCGCTTCAGGAACAGGTTCAAGCTGACCGGGAGAGAGCTCACGATGCCCTCGCCCAGCCGGTCGTCGGTGACGTACCGGAGGCCGAGCTTCTGTCGAGCGGAGACGTCAAGGCGTTCGACGCGCGCGCCGTAGAGACGGATCTCGCCCGCGGATAGCGCCCTTTCTCCCGCGATCACTTCGGCCAGCGAACGCTGTCCATTCCCGTCCATCCCTGCGACACCGAGGATCTCGCCCTCGGCGAGCTCCAGGGAGACGTCCTCGAGGCCCGGATCGAAGCCGCCGACGGGCCGCGCCGACACACGCGAGAGCGCCAGCAGCGCGCCGGCGTCCGACGGCTGCTCGTCCACCGGCGCTTGCTCGCCCTCGAGATCGGTCCGCAGCTCGGCCACATCGGCGACCGCGCGAGAGTCCTCGCCGAACATCAGCCGGACGATGCGCGCCTGCACCTCTTCGGCCGAGCTCCCTTCGAGCTCAGCCGTTTCGAGGGTGCCGACGACCCGGCCGGCCCTCAGGATCGTGATCCGGTCCGCCACGGCGAGCGCTTCATGCAGCTTGTGCGTGATGAAGATGATCGAGATCCCCGTCTCCTTGAGCCGGCGCAGGACCTTCTGCAGCTCGGCCACGCCCTGGGGAGTGAGCATCGACGTCGGCTCGTCGAGGATGAGCACCCGCGAGCCGCGCCAGAGCGCTTTGACGATCTCGACTTGCTGCTGACGCCCGAGCGCGAGCTCGCCGGCGGGGGCGTCCGCGTCGATCTCGACCCCGAGTGTCGCGGCCACCTCCGCGAGTCGGGCTCGGGCCGCGTCGACGTTCAGCCTCAAGCCGCGGGTCTCGCCCAGTAGAAGATTCTCGAGTACGGTCAGTGCCCGCACGAGCGTCGAGTGCTGATAGACGGTGCCGACGCCCAGCTCGAGCGCCGCGCGGGGCGAATCGATCCGTGCGACCTGCCCACCCACCCGGATCTCACCGGCATCCGGCCGGACCATCCCGGACAGAATGCTGATCAGAGTCGATTTCCCGGCGCCGTTCTCGCCCAGGAGGCAGTGCACCTCGCCGCGCCGCACCGTCAACGAGATGTCGTCATTCGCAAGGACCCCGGGAAATTGCTTGGTGATGCCGACCAGCTCGACGGCGGGCGCGTCGGCAGGGTCCCGCTCGCTCTCGCGGCCGGACGGAGTGCCTGTCGGGGTGGCCGCTTTGCGACTGAGCGATTCCGTGCGAAGCCTCTCGTCTTGCCGCGGCGGCCGCCCGAAGCGGCCGCCGCGCC
>DASWGR010000038.1:0-32035 GCA_036393535.1 Gaiellaceae bacterium
CTGAGAACCGGGACGAGCTCGCCGTGGGCCTCGAGCAGGCGGTCGACCAGCTCGTGGATCTCGGCCAGGGAGAGCTCCGCGGCCGTGTGGGGATCCATCATGGCCGCGTGGTAGACGTGCTCCCGCTTGCCTGTCAGCGCCGCCTCGACGGTCAAGGCCTGCACGTTGACGTTCGTCTGGATCAGCCCGGCGAGCTGCGGCGGCAAGGCGCCGACGGGCTGAGGGGAGACGCCGCTCGCGTCCGCGACACAAGGCACCTCCACACAGCACTCGGGCAGGTTGTCGATCAGCCCATCGTTCATGACGTTCCCGTTGAACGTGAACGGTTCGCCGGTCTCGAGCGCATGCACGATGTGGGCGCCGTACTCGTTGCTTCTCGTCATGGCCGGCGCTTTGCCGTCCTCGAGGGAGCGGCGCAGCTCCTCCCACTCCGCGATCTGCGCCTCGCAGCGGCGGGGATATTCGTCGAGCGGGACGCCGAACTCGTCGATGAGCTCGGGTCGAGCCTGTTTGATGAACCACGGGACGTATTCGGCGAGATGTTCGGATGATTCGGTGCAGAAGTAGCCGAAGTGACGCAGGACCTCGTAGCGAACGCGATTCCAGTCGGGGACGTCCTCCTTCGCCCGCAGGTCGGGATACATGTCGCGACCGGCGTGCACGAGCTCGAGGTAGAACGAGAGGTGGTTGATTCCGGCGCAGACGTACTCGAGCTCGCCGGGCGGAAGCCCGAGATCTCGTTCAAGATCGCCGGCGGTGCCTTGCACCGAGTGACAGAGGCCGATCATGGCGATGGAGTTGGTGCGGGCGACCGCCCAGCACAGCATCGCCATCGGATTCACGTACTGCAGGAGCAATGCCTCGGGACACAGCTCCTCCATGTCGCGGCAGACGTCGAGGATGACGGGAATCGTCCGCAGCCCACGCATGATTCCGCCGATGCCGAGGGTGTCGCCGATCGTTTGCCGCAGGCCGAAGTCCTTCGGCACCTCGAAGTCCGTCACCGTCGCCGGCCGGTAGCCGCCGACCTGCATCATCGTGAGAACGTAGTCCGCGCCGTCCAGCACAGTGCGGCGGTCGCGGCTCGCTTCGATGCGAGCACTCACTCCGGACGTCTCCAGGATCCTTTGCGCGACGAGCTCCGAGGTCGCGAGCCGTTCTTCGTCGATGTCCATCAGCGCGATCGTCAAGCCGTCGGCCAGCTCCGGGTAGCTGATCAGGTCAGCGATCAGCGTTTTTGCGAAGACCGTCGAGCCGGCACCGATGAAGGCGACCTTCACTAGGTTGAGGATCGCATGATGGCGACTTTCTGGGCCCCCGGGCGCGTCAACCTCATCGGGGAGCACACGGACTACAGCGGCGGCCTCGTCCTGCCTGTCGCGATCCACCTGGGGATCGAGCTGTCCGCAGGGCCCGAGGAGCGCATCTCCCTCGTCTCCGAGGGCGAAGCCGTGGAGCTATCGGCGGACGGCGCCGGTGACGCCCAGGGCTGGGGCCGCTACGTCGCCGCAGTTGCGAAGGAGCTGGCCGAGCTCGGCCGTCCGCCGGTCGGGCTCGAGGGAGTCTTGGCCTCGGATCTGCCCCGCGGCGCCGGCCTCGGCTCTTCGGGAGCCGTGGAGGTGGTCGTGGCACTAGCGCTCTGCGCGGTCGCGGACTTCGAGCTCGAGCCACTCGAGCTCGCGCAAGCCTGTCAGCGCGCCGAGCAACGAGCGGTCGGCGTGCCCTCGGGGATCCTCGACCAGGCTTCATCGCTCCTCGGGCGCCAAGGACACGCGCTCCTCCTCGACTGCGGGACGCTCGAGCGGCGCTGGGTCGAGCTTCCGCGCCAGCTCGCGATTTTCGTTGTCGACTCAGGCGAGCGGCACTCGCTCGAGGCGTCCGGCTTTGCCGACCGCCGTGCCGAGCTCGAGGCGGGCGATCCTCGGCGCGTCCGGCATGTCGTCAGCGAAAACGAACGCGTCCTGGAGCTGGTCGACGCGCTCGAGCAGAGTGACCTGCAGGCGCTCGGCTCCCTCTTGCTCGCGAGTCACGCCAGCCTCCGCGATGACTACGAGGTCTCGACCCCTACGCTCAACGCAGTCGTCGCGGCGGCACTCGACGCCGGAGCAGTCGGCGCGCGGATGACCGGGGGCGGCTTCGGCGGCTCGGTGGTCGCGGTTGCGAAGCGCGAGGACGCCGACGCTGTTCTCCGGGGGACGCTCGAGCGAGCGGGGGCTCAGGGCTGGATCGTCGAGGCGTCTGCGGGGGCTACAGCTAGCCGACGCAGAAAGGATTCCCTTCCGGGTCGCGCATGATCGTGAAGGTGATGTTCGTGCCGACCTTCGTCTCGACAACCGACGCACCGGCGGACGTGAGCCGCTCGATCTCTGCCTCACGATCCTCGGTGCCGAAGTCGAGGTGGATCGGATACGACGCGGGCCGGGACTTCTCGCGGCGTTGAAAGAGAAAACGCGGGCGGCTGCCGTCCGGCGCTCGCGTGACCCAGAAGCCGGTCAGCTCGCCCTCGTACATGCCGGCAGCGCGGAGTTTTTGCAGGAGTCCCGCGTCGACGTCCTCGTCGGGCCAGCCGAGGGCGTTCGCCCAGAACCGCCCAAGCCCCCGCGGGTCGGCACACGCGAACGTGACGTCACCGATGTAGCGGTGCGGCTCCGCTTTGGGCGGCGACTGGATGCAGAAACCGTTGCCCTCGGGGTCGCGCATCACGGTCCACTGCCATTCGAGCTCCCCCGCGCTGTGCGATTTCGTCATGACGAGATGTCCGCCAAGCTCGAGCACCCGAGCCAGCTCCGCCTCGCGGTCCGGAACGTTCACGTCGAGATGGATCGGCAACTCGATCGTCGGTGACCTCGGCATGCGGTTGAAGAGAAGGCGGGTGCCCTCACCGCGGGGATCGGTCGCCAGCCAACTGTCGCCCGCCGCGGCAGTCTCGTAGTCCAGCAACTGTCCCCAGAACTCGGCGAGACGCGCCGAGTCGTCGCAGGAGAAAGTGACGTGTTCCAGGCGAAGCACGGGTGCATCCTAAGTCGCAGTTGCAGCCGCGGGAGCTACCCGACGCAGAAAGGATTGCCCTCTGGGTCGCGCATGATGGTGAAGGTGATGTTCGTGCCGACCTTCGTCTCGACGACCGACGCACCGGCGGACATGAGCCGCTCGATCTCTGCCTCACGGTCCTCGGTGCCGAAGTCGAGGTGGATCGGATACGACGCAGGCCGGGACTTCTCGCGGCGCTGAAACAGAAAACGCGGGCGGCCGCCGTCCGGCGGTCGCGTGACGTAGAAGCCCGTGAGCTCCCGCTCGCCCACGCCCGCAGCGCGGAGCTGCTGCAGAAAGCCCTCGTCGATCTCCTCGTCGGGCCAGCCGAGGGCGTTTGCCCAGAACCGCCCCAGCTCCCTCGGCTCGGCGGAGGAGAACGTGACGTTGCCGATGTAGCGGTGTGGCAGAGCATTCGGCGGCGACTGGATGCAGAACCCGTTGCCCTCGGGGTCGCGCATCACGGTCCACTTCTCTTCGAGGTCGCCCACGCTGTGCGATCTCGTCTCGACGAGATGTCCGCCGAGCTCGAGCACTCGCGCCAGCTCAGCCTCGCGGTCCGGAACGTTCACGTCGACGTGGATCGGCAACTCGATCGTCGGCGACTTCGGCATGCGGTTGAAGAGAAGGCGGGTGCCCTCACCGCGCGGATCGGTCGCCAGCCAACTGCCGCCCGCGGCAGCCGTCTCGTAGTCCAGCAACTGTCCCCAGAACTCGGCGAGACGCGCCGGGTCGTCGCAGGAGAACGTGACGTGTTCCAGGCGAAGCACGGGTGCATCCTAAGCCGCAATTCCGAGCAGAGCACGCGCACCCCCACCCTCAGGGTGGGGTGAACACCCGCCGCCCTCGCGGTCGACGATACCGGCCGAATTCGCGCATGCCTGTGCCAGCTCCGTGCCACGTTCGGCCAAGTCGCGGCAGAGAACGTCTGCATAGCTGACGAGGGCGGCCGTAAGGCCGCCCTCGTCAGGTCTGCTTGTCGGTGCGAGCCTAGCGCCGCTCGCGATCGCGGCCCCCGCGACCACCGCGGCGGTCGCCGTCGCGCGGCGGTCGCTCCTCGCGCTCTCGAGGCGGAGCGTCCTTCGCCCGCTCGATCAGCTCCTCGGGGCTGACCGTGTTGCCGTTCTCGTGCTTCTGGATCAGCTTCAGGCCGATCCGCCCGCGTGCCTTGTCGACTTCCTGCACGAGCACGTCCAGGATGTCGCCGCGGTTGATCACGTCCTCGATGTGGCCGACCCGGCCCGGGCCGACGTTCGAGACGTGCAGCAGACCGTCGGTGCCCTTCTTCAGCTCGACGAACGCGCCGAACTGCGTGGTCTTCACGACCTTCGCATTACGGAACTCGTCGCCGACTTCGGGCTCCTTCGTCAGTGCCTGGACGGCAGCGATCGCCGACTCCGCCTTCTGGCCGTCGGTCGCGTAGATGAGGATCGTGCCGTCTTCTTCGATGTCGATCTGCACTTCGTGATCGGACTCGAGCGCGCGGATCGTCTCGCCGCCCTTGCCGATCACCATGCCGATCTTCTCGGGGTCGATCTTCACGGTCGAGATCCGCGGTGCGTTTTGGTTCAGCTCCGATCGCGACTCCGGGATCGCCTCGAGCATCTTGTCAAGGATGATCTCGCGCGCCCGCTTCGCCTGCTCGAGCGCGGCCTGCATGATCTCCCGCGTCACGCCGGTGATCTTGATGTCCATCTGCAGGCCGGTGATGCCTTCGCGAGTGCCGGCGACCTTGAAGTCCATGTCACCGAGATGGTCCTCTGCCCCCTGGATGTCGGTGAGGATGACGTAGTCGTCGCGCTCCTTGACGAGGCCCATGGCGATGCCGGAAACAGGCGCCTTGATCGGCACGCCGGCGTCCATCAGCGCGAGCGTCGAGCCGCACACCGAGCCCATCGACGACGAGCCGTTCGACTCGAGCGTCTCGGAGACGATGCGGATCGTGTACGGAAACTCGTCCGTTGACGGGATCACCGGTTCGAGCGAGCGCTGCGCCAGTGCACCGTGGCCGATGTCGCGGCGTTTCGGCCCGCGCATGAACCCGGTCTCCCCGACCGAGTAGGGCGGGAAGTTGTAGTGGTGCATGAAGCGGCGGTCGGTCTCGAGTGAGAGGTCGTCGATCCGCTGGCCTTCCTTCGCCGTGCCGAGCGTCAGCAGCGACATGATCTGCGTCTGCCCACGCGTGAAGAGGCCCGAGCCGTGCACGCGCGGCGAAACGCCGACCTCGCACTCGATCGGACGGATCTCCTCCGGACTGCGGCCGTCGGGGCGGTGCTTGTCGACCGCGATCTTGCGGCGGACAAGTTCCTTGTACACAGCCTCGGCCGCCTTCTTGACGTAGTTCTTCGTCATCGAGTCCTTCGCGGTCGCCGCGTCACCCTCGCCGACTGACGGGCCGACCGGGAACGGAAGCTGGACCGTGTCGATGATGCGGTCGAAGAGCAGCTGACGCTTCGCGGACTTCAACTCCTTCGAGTCCTGCTCTGCGTCGGTCAGCGCCCGCAGGTCGTTCTCGAACTGCTCGCGCACCGGCTGCAACACCGTCTGGAGCCGGATCTGCTCGAGCACTGTCGCCAGGCTCATCTTGCGCTGCACCTGTCGGAGCACGTCCTCCTCGGTCGAGTCCATGCTCAGCTCGCCCAGTGCCTCCTCGATGACGGCGTCGGCCGCACGCAGGCCTTCGGCGCTGATCCGCTCGCGGATCTTGTCGCCGGACTCCCGCTCGACCTCTTCCGTCACACTCGAATCGAGCCACTTCGCCTTGCCGGCTTGGCGCTGGAGATCGACCTGCGCCTCGCAGATCTTGTTGATCTCCGCCTGCGCGAGGTCGAGCGCCTCGAGCAGCTTTTCCTCGCTGACCTGGTTTGCACCCGCCTCGACCATCGTCAGCGCCTCGGGTGATGCGACGACGATCAGGTCGAGCTCCCTGTGCTCTGCTACTTCCGGCAGCGTCGGATTGACGACGAGCTCGCCGTCGATGATCGCGATCCGCACGGCCCCGACCGGACCGATGAACGGCATCGGCGAGAGCATCAGCGCTGCTGAGGCACCGTTGATACAGAGGATGTCGTGTGCGGTGATCAGGTCGGCGCTCAGCACCGTGCAGATCACCTGGGTCTCGTTCTTGTAGCCCTTGGGCCAGAGGGGCCGAATCGGCCGGTCGATCATGCGTGCGGTCAGGATCGCCCGCTCCGTCGGACGGCCCTCGCGCTTGAAGAAGCCGCCGGGAATCTTCCCGGCCGCGTACATGCGCTCCTCGACGTCGACGGTGAGTGGGAAGAAGTCCGCACCCTCGCGCGGCTCCATCCGGCCCTGCGCCGTCGCCAGCACCATCGTGTCGCCGGAGCGGACGACGACGGAACCATCCGCCTGCTTCGCCAGCTTGCCGGTTTCAAACGTAATCTCGCGCCCGCCGATCGTCACGCTGACGTCGGCCCGGCGCTCAGTGGCAATTGCCATCGGTTGTCCTCCACTCTGCTTTGCGGGAGAGTGGGGACTCGAGTCAGCGTCGGGGAGCGGCGCTCGCTCGAATCTCCACCCTTCCACGTTTATCCCGTGCCAGGGTTTAGCCTGGCTTGGGCGTACCTTTTCTCGGGACTACCTGCGTAGGCCCAGTTCCTTGATCAGTGCCCGGTATCCCTCCAGGTCGTGTTTCTGAAGATAGGTCAGGAAGCGCCGTCTTCGCCCGACGAGCTTGAGTAGCCCGCGGCGCGAGTAGTGATCCTTCGGGTGTGCGCGCAGGTGCTCCGTCAGATCGTTGATGCGCTTCGTCAGGAGCGCGACCTGCACCTTGGTCGAGCCCGTGTCTGTATGGCTCGCCCCATGCTGCTGGACGATCTCCTGTTTGACTTCCTTCGTAAGGCCCATCTCACCTCCGTATCGTCAGTCCCAGCAAACCGCCGGAAGTGGGCGGAAAGCCGCGGCTGCGGTCGGCCGACAGGGTAGCAACGGGCAGGACTACTTGATCAGGAGCTTGGCGATCCGCCGCTGAGCGAGAAACAGGCCGAAGCAGCCTAGAACGAGGAGATAACCGACGTTCACGAGCTGGGCCCAGCCGACCGTTCCGAAGTTGAGCGCCCGCAGGAGCGCGATCGCGTGGTAGAGCGGGGAGAAACGAACGACCCACTGGATCGCATCCGGATACGTCGTGATCGGGAAGAACGTCGCCGAGAACAGGAACATCGGGAGCTGAACGAGGGCGACCAACTCGAAGTCCTGCCAGGTGCGCATGAAGGTCGTCGCCGCCACGCCGAGACCCGCGAACGCGAAGCCGATCACCACCGCGCCCGGCAACGCGAGCAGGCCCCACGGCGATTCGATCAGGCGGAGGGCGCCGGCTACGGCCATGAACGAAAGCGCGTAGAGGAAACCCCGGAACAGCGCCCAGGCCGTCTCACCGACCGCCACATCCGCCGGACCGATCGGCGTCGACAGCACTGCGTCGTACGTCCGCGCGTACTTCAGCTTCCAGAACACGTTCGTCGAGTCGTAGATCGCGCCGTTCATGGCCGCAGATGCGAGCAATGCCGGTGAGATGAAGCTCGAATAGTCGACGAGCCCGCCACCCGGTCCAGGAACCTTGCCGACGAAGTGCCCCAGTCCGATGCCCAACGAGAAGAGGTAGAAGAGCGGCTCGAAGACGCCCGAGAAGATGACCATCCACGAGCGGCGGTAGACCATCAGATTGCGCTCGAAGAGCAGGCGGCCGCGGCTCCCGGCAAACGCGACGGTGGTCACTTCAGCAGCCTCTTCGCATAGGTCCGCTGCGCCCACATGAAGCCGATCACGACGAAGAGCAAGAGATAGGCCGCTTGCCCTAGAGCCCGCACAGCGTGCACGTCGCCGAGCGTAAACATGCGGCACAGCTCGACCCCGTGCCAGAGGGGCGTTGCGTAAGCAAGCCATTCGAGCGGCAGCGGGAGACGCGATACCGGAAAGAAGGTGCCCGAAAAGAGAAACATCGGGACGACGATGAAACGGTTGACCGGGACGAAAGCGGCGTCCGAATCCACCGTCGCTGCATATGCCGCGAACGGCATCGTGAAGGCCGCGCCGAGCAGGACGGCCGCAGGTAGCGCCAGGATTCCGAACGCCGAATTGACTCCGCCAAAGGCCGTAATTACCCCGAGGTAGACAGCGCTGGTCGACGCGACGCGCGCGGTCATCCACAGTTGATGGCCGAGCACGATGTCTCGCGTTCCGATTGGAGTCGCGAGCATTGCGAAGTACTGTCGTGTCCACTTGATCGACGCGACCACCGGCCACGAGGCCTCACCTGCGGCGATCGTCATCGCCGTTGCCGCGAGCATTCCGGGCGCAACGAAGTCGATGTACGGGACCCCGAGAGAGTTACCCGCAGACTTGTTCACGAGCGTCCCCAGCCCGACGCCCAGGGCGCCGAGATAAAACACCGGGTTGACGATGCTCGTGATCCCCGTGCCGCGCCAGACGCGGCGGTACACCATCAGCCAGTACTCGAAGACTCGGAGCGGCAGCGCCAGGCTGTTCAATCGTCCACCAGGGTTCGCCCCGTCAAGTGAAGGAAGACATCCTCGAGGGTCGAGCGGCGGACGAGCACGCTCTCGGGCTGTAGACCGAGCTCGTGCAGGTGCGAGGCGGTGGCGTCGCCATCGTCCGTGTAGAGCAGCAGCCGGTCCGGAAGCGCCTCGAGCCTGCGGACGAAGCCATCCTGGCGCGAGGTGAGCTCGGCCGCGACTTCCTCTGGACGGTTCTCCCCGCGAAAGCGAAGCTCGACGACCTCGCGGGTGGAATACCGCTGGATGAGCTCTTGCGGCGAGCCTTCGGCGGCGATTTTTCCCTTGTCCATGACGACGAGTCGGTCGCAGAGCTGTTCGGCCTCGTCCATGTAGTGCGTCGTGAGGATCAGCGTGACGCCGCGCTGTTTCAGCCGGAAGAGTCGATCCCAGACGGTGTGGCGCGCCTGGGGGTCGAGCCCGGTCGTGGGTTCGTCCAGGAGCAGGACCTCCGGATCGTTCACGAGCGAGCGCGCGATCGTCAGCCGGCGTTTCATGCCGCCCGACAGCGGTTCGACCTTGTCGTTCGCCCGTTCGGTGAGCTGGACGAAGTCGATCAGCTCGTCGGCCCGCCTGCCGAGGTCGGCGCGCGGCAGACCGAAATAACGGCCGTAGATGATGATGTTCTCGCGGACCGTCAGCTCCATGTCGAGCGTGTCCTGCTGCGGGACGACGCCGAGTCGAGCACGGATGTCGGCGCCATGCGTGACCGGATCGAGGCCGAGAATGCTCAGCGTTCCACCCGATGGCGGCGAGACACACCCGATCATCCGCATCGTGGACGTCTTGCCGGCGCCGTTGGGCCCGAGGAAACCGAAAGCCTCGCCACGTTCGACGTCGAAGTCGACGCCGTCGACGGCTACGAGCTCACCGAAACTCTTGACCAATCCGCGGGCATGCACCAGCGGCAGCTGTACGGCTGCATCGACCACTTCTTCAACTTACCGGCCGCACGCGGCGGCGGCGCGATAGTTTCTTGCGCGATGCAAGCGGGTGTAGCTGGCGGCCATCCGGCGACGGTGGCAGTGGGTATAACGGTGTTAGAGGACGGTGGCAACGCGGCCGATGCCGCAGTCGCTGCGTCGCTCGCGTCATGTGTCACCGAGACGGTGATGACGGGACTTCTGGGAGGCGGTCACGCGGTCTATTACGAGGCCGCGAGCGGGCGCGTTCGCAATCTCGATTGCTTCGTCGCCGTGCCCGGCTTGGGAGACGAGCCGCGCGACGCCGAACTGATCCACCTCGACGTCCCGTTCGGCGCGGAGCTCGTTCATTACGCCGTCGGTCCAGCGTCGTGCGCCGTCCCTGGACTACCCGCCGGCCTCGAGGCACTGTCGCGCGAACACGGACGGCTGCCGTGGCGGCGGCTCGTGGAACCTGCGCTGCGGCTTGCCCGCGACGGTGTCGACTTCCCGCCGGCGCACGCCGCGTGCCTCGCGATGCTCGCGCCAGTGATGACCATGAACGAAGGCGCCGCGATCTACGCCCCTGGCGGCGAGCTGCTGCAGGCCGGCGACCGGCTCGTGCAGCCGGGATTAGTCGCGGCGCTCGAAGCGCTCGCGGACGACGCTTCGACGGTCTACCGCGGGGAAATCGGCACCGAGTTGCTCACCCTCTCCGCGGAGCGTGGCGGTCTCCTCACCCGCGCGGACTTCGACGCGTACGAAGCGCGCTGGACCGATCCCGTCGAGGTCGGATATGCGGGCGATCGTCTCGTGACGCGGGGCGGTCTGTCGGCGGTCCCGGAGACGGTGCCGCGGTTGCCGCGCCTGCACGGCCTCGACGAGACGGAGCGCGTCCTTGCGCTTGTCGACACCTTCGGCGCGCCGGTCGACCTGCACGGTGACACGACGAACGTGTCGGTCGTGGATCGAGACGGCAACGCGTGCGCCTTCACGTCCAGTCTCGGGCTCGGCTCCGGGGACTTCATCCCGGGCCTCGACCTTCACCTCAACAGCATGCTGGGCGAAACCGACCTGCTGCGGGGCCGGCTCGAACCGGGAGCGCGAATGCAAAGCATGATGGCGCCGCTGTTGGCTTTCGACGGAGACGGCCTGTCACTCGCGGCGGGCGCGGCCGGAGGGACGCGACTCAGGACCGCGCTCCTGACTGTCGTCGCCGGCATCCTCGACGAAGGCATAACCGCGGGAGCTGCTGTGGCGCGCGCGCGCTTCCACGCCGCTCCCGACCTGGTCAACGCGGAGCCCGGCGTGGATGAAGCCGCGCTGGACGAGCTCGAGAGGCGTGGACTGATGGTCAGGCGCTGGCCTGCCCCGCACCACTACTTCGGCGGCGTCAGCGTCGTCAGCCGCGCGGGTGCGGCTGGTGACCCGCGTCGGAGTGGCGCGGCAGCCACGACTCGTTGAAGGCCCCGACACGAGTGCCGACCCACCCCACGTACCCGCAGTCGGGGCAGCCGGGATTCGCCTGGACTGTGCCGCCGCCGGTGGGTTTGGCGTACACCGCGCCGCACTCAAGGCACTGCACGCTTTCGAGCACGGTCAACTTGGGTGCGGCGTCCGAATCCGAGGTCACGTGCAAGAAGACTCCGCTCTTTGCGGAAACTTGCGAACCGCTCGTGGCAGGAAGAATTACTGGCGCGACGACGCCGCGGATTCTCGATCCACCTTCAAGAGGATATCGATGAGGATTGAAACTTGTGTTCCGCTTAGGTGGGACGCTCGGCCGCGCGCGTCTCCTCCACGTCACGGGTGATCTGAGCCACCAGCTCGTCCTCGCTCGAGAACGCCCGCTCTTCCCGCAGCCGCCGCCACAGCTCCACGATGAGGCGCCGGCCGTAGAGGTCTCCTTCGAAGTCGAGCAAATGCGGTTCGATCCGGCGCTCGTCGCCCCCGTAGTGGGGATTCACGCCGATGGAGATCGCGGCGCGGTGGTCGAATGCGGAGCCGGCATAGATGCCGTACGCCGGCACGAGCAGCTCGGCCGGAACGGAGAGGTTCGCCGTGGGATAGCCGAGCGTGCCACCGCGTTGGTCTCCGAGGACGACAGTTCCCTCGAGCTCCGGCGGACGGCCCAGTAGGTGCGCGGCTCCGACGACGTCCCCGGCACGGAGCAGGCTGCGGACGTTGGTCGAGGAAACGCCTTCGAGCGTCGGCACCATTCGCACGTCGAAACCGAGCCGCTGGAGCAGGGCAGGATCACCGGCGGCCGCGCGCCCGAAGCGGAAGCTTTCGCCGACGACAATGACCTTCGCGCCGATCTGCCGCAAGACCGATTCGGCGAACTCCGCGGGCTCGCGCGCAGCGAGCTCGGGCGTGAACTCGACGACGAGGACCTCGTCGACGCTCGCCTCCTCCAGGAGCTCGAGGCGGCGTTCCAGGGTCGAGAGCAGCTCCACCCTGTTTCCGAGCACCAGCCGCGGGTGTGGCCAGAAGGTCACGACCGTGACGGGCGCCCCCGCAGCACGGGCGGTCTTCAATACTCGGCGGTGCCCGCGATGCACGCCGTCGAAGCTGCCGATCGCTGCAACACATTCATCGGCGGTGAGCTCCTCGGGACGGTGAGCAACCTTCACAGTCGCGCGAGTGCCTCGTCGGCGGGGATGAAGCGAGCGGGATCAGCTTCGTCGACCGAGAACGGGCCGATCTCGAGTCGACGCAATGTGCGGCAGTGGCCGCCCAGGGCATCTGCGATCGACCGCACGTAGGTCCCGGAGCTGACGCGAAGGTCGAGCCGCACCTCCTCGCCGGTATACGAGATGACGTCGAGCGTCTCGACAAGCGAGCTCCGCATCGGCATCTGCACCTCGATGCCGCGACGGGCAAGCTTGTACGCGCGCTCCCCGCCGATCTTCACGGCCGACGCGGCCGGGATCGGCAGTTCGATCTCACCGCGGAGGCCCGCGAGCCGCCGTTCGAGCTCTGCCTGGCTCGGCGCCTCGCGACGTTCGGCGACCTCTCCCTCCGGATCCCCCGTGGAGGTCCGCGCCGTCAGGTCGACGTCCGTCACGTAGCGCTTGTCGAGCCCAACGAAGCACGAGGCGAGTTTAGTTGCCGAACCGGACAACAGGAGCAACAGCCCCGTCGCAAAAGGGTCGAGCGTTCCGGCATGGCCGGTGCGCGCCCCGGTCCGGCGCCGGAGATCCGACACGATCGCAAACGAAGAAGGGCCGGCCGGCTTGTCCACGAGGACGATCCCCGTCGGATTAAGCGCGCGAGGAGGCAAGGAACTCTCGGCGCACGAAGTCCGTGATCTCCTCGATCGACGCCTCGCTGGAGAAACCTGCGGCCTGACGGTGCCCGCCGCCGCCCGATTTGCGGGCGATCGCCGATACATCGAGCTCGTCGATGCTCGCCCGCAGGCTGACGCGCCTGGCCGGGCCGTCCTGGCGGGGAGGCTCGCGGATGAGCACAGCCATGTCGGCGCCCTCGACCGAACGCAGCGGGTCGATGATTCCCTCCGAGTAGGCCTCGGGGGCCCCGACCTCGGTGAAGTCCGTGCGCACGAGATAGGAAACGACGATGCGTCCACCTTCGAAGACCTGTGCCCGCTCGAGAGCACGTGCGAGCAGCTTGAGCTTTGCGAACTGCACAGATTCGTAGACACCCTGAAACACACGGTGGACATCTGCGCCGGCCTCCACTAGCTCGGCCGCCAGGCGCAGGGCCTTGGGCGTCGTGTTCGTGTACTGGAACCGGCCCGTATCGGTGACGAGGGCGATATAGAGAGCCTCGGCGATGTCGGGCGTCAGCTCGACGTCGAGCTCGCGGAAGAGATCGCGCAGCACCTCGCCGCTGGATGATGCATCCGCGACGACCAGGTTGATCCGGCCAAAGCGCGTGTTGTCGTGGTGGTGGTCGACGTTGATCGAGAGCAGGACCCTTCCGAGCACTTCCGGGTCCGCGATCCGGCTCTCGTTTGCGCAGTCGACGGCGAGGAGGACCCGCTCGGCAACGTCGTCCGGCCAGCGTCGTTGGAGGTCCCCGAGCGGCATGAACCCATACTCGACTGGCAGCGGCGCGTCGCCGTGCAGCACCATGATGGTGTCCTTGCCGAGCTGCTCGAGTGCGAGATTCGCAGCAAGCAGCGAGCCGAGGGCATCGCCATCGGGGTTTTCGTGCGTCGTGAGGACAAAGCGGTCGTGTTCGCGAATTGCGTCCGCGACCGCAGTCAGGTCACTCGCTGTCGTCTGGGGCGAGCTCATCGATCAGCTTTGTCATGCGGACCCCACGTTCGACCGACGGATCGTACTCGAACGCAAGTTGCGGAGTGCGTTTCATGCGCAACTCGCGCGCAAGCTGGGCCTGCAGCAACGAATGGGCGGCCTGGAGGCGGTCGATCGTCTGCGCCCGCTTTCGTTCGGCGCCGAGGACGGACACGTAGACCCGTGCGTGCCGGAGGTCGGCCGAGGTTTCCACTCCCGTGATCGTGACGAAGCCGATCCGGGGGTCCTTCAACTGCCCGATCGCTTCCGACAGGACTTGGCGAACCGACTCGTTGACTCGGCGCATCCGATCAGGCATGCGGGATATTCAAGCGCTTGCACGCTCTCCTCCTCGTCGCAGTCGGTCTCTGGTGCTTTGTCACCGCTCTCGCGGGCGGCCTCGTGGGCCTGGTACTGGGAAACATCCGGCTGCCGGTGCTCGTTCTCGTCGCCTCGAGCCCGGCGGCGGGTGCCGGCGCAAATATCGGTGTCTCCGCCGTTGCGGCCCTCGCTGCGGCGGTCGCCCACGTTCGTGCAGGCCGAATCGACTGGCGCCTCTTTGCCTGGATGGCGCCGCCGTCGATGGTCGGGGCGGTGCTCGGAGGCCTCCTGTCCGGTGTGGTTGCAGGAAACGCCCTGCTCACAGTGATCGGCGTGACGCTGCTCGCCTTCGGGGTCGACCTTCTTCGCCCGAAGCCGGGCGAGCGGCAGGGTGACGCGGGTCGTATGAGCGCACGGGCAGCGATCTTGAGCGGAGCACTGATCGGGCTGCTCGGCGGTTTCGTCGGCCTCATTCTCGGCGCGTTGAGGCTCCCGGCGCTTCTGCGGTTCGTCGGCGCCGACCCTTTTCGGGCCGTGGGCACCAATGCCGCCGTCGGCTTTTGTCTCGGCGTTGCCGGCGTGTTCGGCCACCTCCCCGGAGGTGTCGACTGGCTCCTGCTCGGCGTCGGTGCTGCGACCTCGGTACCGGGTGCGATCCTCGGCGCGCGGCTCACGGGTCGACTGGACGAACGGCAGCTGCTCCGCGCCGTCGGGCTCGTCTTGCTCGTCGCCGGTATCGCCATGATCCTGCAGGGCACTCTCTAGTCGAGCGTGACCACGTCGCGCTCAGCGCGAACGAGCTCGAAGTCCTGTCCCGCCAGGTAGCGCTCGGCCTGGTCGAGGAGTTGCTCGGCCTCGCGGTACTCCCTTGTGACGCAGGAGAGCGTGAGCCGTGCCCGCTGCCAGAGCTCGTGATGATCGACCTCGGCCACCGACGCCCCGAAGCGGTTCTGGAGCTGAGCCTTCGCCGACTTGACGTACTTCCGCTTGCCCTTCAGCGAGCCCGCCTCGGGAAAATGCAGCTCGACGCTCAGGATGCCGATGTAGCCCGCGCTCAAGTCCGGGCTCTGATCAGCTAGGAGGAGGAGACGGCGGGCGCCGGCGGCTGGTCGAGCGTCGTCCGCTCGATCTCGCGAGTCTCGAATGCCTCGATCACGTCGCCTTCTTTGACGTCGTTGAAGCCGTCGAGGAGGATTCCGCACTCGAAGCCTTCGGCGACTTCACGGGCATCGTCTTTGAAGCGCTTGAGCTGAGAGATCGTCGTCTCGATGATCACCGTGCCGTCGCGAATGACCCGCGCCTGCGCCGAGCGACGGATGACGCCGCTCGTGACCATGCACCCCGCAATCGTCCCGAGGCGCGAGACTTTGAAGAGCGCACGGACCTCGGCCTCGCCGAGCGTCTCCTCCTTCTCGACGGGCTTCAACATGCCGACGAGCGCCTGCTCGATGTCCTCGGTCAACTGGTAGATGACGCGGTACGTGCGGATCTCGACGCCTTCACGCTCGGCCAGCGTGCGCGCTTCGGCATTCGGCCGGACGTTGAATCCGACGACGGTCGCGCCGGAGGCCGAGGCGAGCATGATGTCGCCCTCGGTGATGCCGCCCACCCCCTGGTGGATGACGTTCACGCGCACCTCCGAGTGCTGGATCTTGCTGAGCTCGGAGACGGCTGCCTCGACAGAGCCGACCACGTCGCCCTTGAGGACGAGGTTGAGGTCCTGTACCGCGCCTGCCTCGATCTGCTCGAACAAACTCTCCATCGAGACGCCTCGCGACCCTTGCGCGAGCTGCTCGCGGCGCAGCCGCTCGCCGCGCGCGTTTGCAAGCTCGCGCGCGCGCCGCTCGTTCTCGACGACGCGTCCGATCTCCCCGGCGGGAGGCGGCTTGTCGAACCCGAGGATCTCGACCGGGTCACCCGGGCGCGCCTCCTTCACCTTGTCGCCGCGGAAGTCGTAGAGGGCACGCACCTTCCCCCAGGCGTCTCCGGCGACGATCGCATCTCCAACATGGAGCGTGCCGCGGTGGATGAGCATCGTCGCGGCCGGCCCTCGACCGACGTCGAGACGCGACTCGATGATCGGACCGGAGGCCTCTGCAGTTGGGTTCGCAGTCAGCTCGAGCTCGGCGTCGGCAACGAGCAAGACTTTCTCCAAGAGATCGTCCAGGTTCTGGGACTCTCTTGCGGAGACGTCCGAGAACTGCGTCGTCCCTCCCCACTCCTCGGGCTGCAGCCCCTCCGTCGACAGCTCGCTGCGCACGCGATTCGGATCGGCGTCCGGGACGTCGATCTTGTTCACCGCGACGACGATCGGCACTTCGGCCGCCCGCGCGTGGGAGATCGACTCTTTCGTCTGCGGCATCACGCCGTCGTCGGCTGCGACGACGAGCACGGCAATGTCCGTGACCTTTGCGCCGCGGGCACGCATCGCCGTGAAGGCTTCGTGGCCCGGCGTGTCGAGGAACGTGATTCTGCGACCGTTGTGCTCGGCCTGGTACGCACCGATGTGTTGCGTGATCCCACCGGCTTCCGTGGCGACGACCGAGGTCTTGCGAATCGCATCGAGAAGCGTGGTCTTGCCATGGTCGACGTGACCCATGATCGTGACCACAGGAGGGCGCGGCGCAAGATCGGCGTCGCTGTCCTCGTAGCTCTCCGGCTCCTCGTCCTCATCCGCTGCGTGCTTGATCGTGAACTCGCGCTCCGGCGCCAACTCGGCCGCAATCAACTGGACCTCGTCGTCGGCCAGGGTCTGCGTGATCGTTACGGCCTTGCCGAGACCCATCATGAACATGATGATCTTGGGCGCTGGAACCCCGAGTGCCTGCGAGAGGTCTCGGACGGTGACGCCCGACGGCACGGTGATCGGCCCGGTCGGGGCCACCACCTCGCGCGGCGTCTTCGGTCGTGACGCCTCGCGTTCGCGCTGCTGCTGGCGCGCGTCGCGCGGGCGGGCAGCCGCGTTGTCGATCACGACGCGGCGCTTGCGTCGGGAGCCCGCACCGCCCTGGCGGGGCCGCATCGGGCGATTTGGTCTATTCGAGCCGGATTCGTTAGCCATGAGTGTTCAAGTGTAGAGGGATGCCAGTTCCTGATCGACCCGCACGGTCTTCCGCAGCGTGCGATTGAACGCGCGGCGTGAGACCGCTCGCTCGAAGCACGCGAGCCGGCGGCAGGTATAGGCCCCGCGACCGGGCATGCCTCCGCCCGGAACGAGCTGGCCGTCCACCGCCGCAAAGCGCAGAAGCTGCCCCTGGGGAGCTTTCCGCCCGCAGCCGATGCAGCTTCTGATCGGCTCGGTCACGCAGCCGGCGGATGCTCCTCGGTGTCGCCGTCGCCGGACGTTTGTTCGACCGGGATCCCCGCGGGCACCTGCTCGACTTCTGCGAGCGGAGGAACCTCAACGGGTTCGGCGACCTCCGCCTGCTCCTCTGCGCCGCCGCCTTCAACCTCCGCGACGACTTCGTCTACGGCGGCGGCAACAGGTGCTTCCTCGACCACCACCGGCGCGGTGGCCGGCTCTGTGCCGTTGCCGTCCTGGAGCGCAAGCTCCTGATGCGCCGGCAGGCCGCAGTAGCGCGAGCCGGGGAGCGCCTCGTTCGGACAGCGCTTGCCGTTCGACAGCACCGCCGAGCAGCGGCCGGTGAACTCCTCGCCCTCGTTCGCTCCGCCGTAAGCTGCGGCGGCTTCCGCCTGAGCGAACTCGGTGTCCGACTGGATGTCCACCTTCCAGCCGGTGAGGCGCGCGGCCAGGCGTGCGTTCAATCCTTCCTTGCCGATCGCGAGCGCAAGCTGATCATCTGGAACGATGACGGTCGCCTCTTTGGTCTCGTCGTCGACGAAGACCTCGCGCACCCGTGCGGGAGACAGCGCCTTCGCGACGAACCGCGCCGGCTCGGGGTTCCACGGGATGATGTCGATCTTCTCGCCGCGGAGCTCCGACACGACCATGCGCACGCGCGAGCCGCGCGGGCCGACGCAGGCGCCGACCGGGTCGACACCCTGCGCGTGTGACTCGACGGCGATCTTCGATCGGTAGCCGGGCTCGCGGGCGACGCCGCGGATCTCGACGAGCCCGTCTGCGATCTCCGGGACCTCCAGCTCGAAGAGTGTCTTGATCAGTTCGGGATCACGCCGCGAGAGAATCACCTGCGGTCCCTTCGTGCCCGAGCGGACTTCGGTGATGACGGCCTTGATCCGCGAGCCCTGCTCGTAGCGCTCGCCGTCGACCTGCTCCGAGCGTGGCAGCAGCGCCTCGACTTTCCCGAGGTCGACGAGCACGTTGTTGCGGTCTCCGGCCTGCTGGACGATTCCCGTCACGACCTCGCTGACGCGGTCGACGTACTCGTCGTACATCATCGCGCGCTCGGCCTCGCGGATGCGCTGCAGGATGACCTGCTTCGCAGTTTGCGCGGCGATGCGGCCGAAGTTCTCGGGAGTGACGTCCTCGCGTTTGATCAGGTGCTCCGGCACGTCGGACCAGTCGACGTCGAGGTCTGTGTCGGAGATGAGCGTGTGCGAGCGCTCTCCCGTCTCGACCTCGAGCGCCTCGAGCTCCTCGAGCTTGCGCTCGCGTGCTTCCTCGATCAGGCGCTCCTCGATGTCCGGGGGCAGCTCGACGGCGAAGACGCGGAAATCGCCCAGCTCGTCGATCTCGACGATCGCGTGGCGCGCGGCTCCGGGCATCTTCTTGTAGGCGGCAAGGAGGGCATCCTCGAGCGCCGCGACGAGCGTGCCGCTCTCGATTCCCTTCTCCCGCTCGATGTCTCGAACGGCCTCGACGATTTCCTGACTCATCTCTTCCCCGCTTCCTCGATCAGATTGCCCCGCACGATGGCCTCATACGGGATGTCCACGGACTCGGCTTCCGTCTTGACGGTGACGGTGCGCTCGTCCGCCGCGACGACCTCACCGCGCACTCGGTTTCGCTCCCTGGTGCGCAGCGCAACGCGGCGACCGACGGCGGCGCGAAAGTGTGCAGGCTTCCGGACAGGCCGCTCGAGACCAGGCGACGAGACGTCGACGGAGTACTCGCCGAGATAGTCTCGCAGCACGTTCGTGACGCGCGCGCAAAGCGCGTGGTCGACGCCCTGGACGTGGTCCACAAACACCGTGAACCGCCCAGGGCTCGTGAGCTCGACCGCGAGCACCTCGGTGCCCGGAAGCGCCTTCTCGACCTTCGGTGCTATCTCCCGCGTCAGTTGCTTCTCCTTGTCGTGTGTGGCTGCCATTGCCCTTGCTCCTGTCACAAAAAATGGGCCCGCAGGCCCACTTCGCGAACAGCTCGAAATGTGGTGTCAGCAGGATAGCAAGCTAACCGGCTTCGAGCACACCGATTTTCCCGCTTTGCTCGGGAAAAAGCCCTCCAGCCCCGCAAAGCGGGGCTAGTCGAGGACGATCGTCACGGGGCCCGCGTTTACGAGCGCGACCGCCATCCGGGCGCCGAAAATACCTCGTTCGACCGGGACGCCCTCCGCTGCGAGGGCCGCGCAGAACTCCTCGTAGAGAGGTTCGGCCTGTTCGGGGGGTGCGGCGTTCGCGAAGCTCGGGCGGTTGCCCTTGCGCGTGTCAGCGACGAGCGTGAATTGGCTCACGACCAGTGCGGACCCGGCCGTGTCGAGCAGGCTCTGGGCGAACTTGCCGTCCTCGTCCTCGAAGATCCGCAGCTGCGCCACCTTCCGCGCGAACCGCCCCGCCTCGGGGGGCTCGTCCTTGCGCTCGATCCCAAGCAGTACGAGCAGACCTGCGCCGATCGCGCCGGTCACCACACCGTCGACCGTGACGCGGGCTTCGGAGACTCGCTGGCAAACCGCCCGCATCGGGAGCCCATCATCTCAGCCCGGCGCCCGCTGCCTCCTCTAGTTACGCGCGCGCGCGTCCCCACCCAGGGTGGGGGTTTGTCACCCACCACCCACTGCGTTCGACGCTACAGGCGAATGGCGCGCACGTCTGCAACGAAAGAGCGCCAGATCTGTGTCAGGTACTCGAGGCGTCGGCGTTGGGCCCGTCGGCCTCGCCGGACTCGTTGAGCTCCCCGGATTCGTCGGGCTCGTTGAGCTCGTCGCCCTCCTGGTCGAGATCGAGGATGCGCGAGGCGTAATGCTCGTTCTGGGGTCGCAACGAGCTCGCCAGCTTGTAGTGGCCGTTTGCCTCCGATTGCTTGCCCTGCCTCTCGAGCGCTCGCCCGAGCCCGTAGTGGGCGTAGTGGTCGGCCGGCGACAGCTCGAGCATGACTCGGAATTCCTGCTCGGCTTCTTCATAGCGCTGAATCCGCAGGTAGGCGATCCCAAGCGCTTCCCGAATCGACGCCTTCTCCGGCTCGCGGCGCTTCGCTTTCTCGAGTGCGACGGTCGCCTGAGCGGCCCGACCCTTCTTCAGGTGGGCCCGTCCTTGCTGGTAGAGGTCGTAGGTCTCGCTCATGTCGCTCGCAGGTAGGGAAAGTTCTCCTCCACCAAGTCAACCGGATAGGTCAAATCCCGTGTTTTCCCGATCTCCACAGCCATAACCGTCTCCCCCGCATCGATCGCCGACTGAAAGGCGTGCTCCAGCTCGTAGGGCGGATTGTCGAGGCAGAGGCGCTCGGCAACGGCCGGTCCGACCGCCCAGAGGGGCGCAGCCGACCACGGATTCTCTGGATCCTCGTCACGGATGGCCTCGATCCGGGCGCCGTTGCGGCGGATGGCCCGACGGCCGGGCCCGGGAGGAGGGTCGGTGCGGACCGCAAGTGCCCCCGCGGCAGCGGAGGCGGCGAATTCGGCAGCGAAGCGGGCCACGTCGCCGCGACGGTAGACGGTGTCCGCCGCCGAGACGAGCACCGGCGTCGCCGCGCCGCTGTCCAACGCCCGCTGGACCGCGTCCGCGGAACCGAGCACGCCCGGCTGGCGCACGAAGGTGAGCTCGAGCCCGAACGCCGAGCCGTCGCCGGCAAGCCGCTCGACCTGCTCGGCGAGGTGACCGGTGACGAGCCAGACGCGTCGGAGCTCGGCGGCCGCGAGCTCTCGCAGGAGGACCGAGAGCACCGGCCTCCCGTCGATCGGCAGCACGGGCTTGGGCCACTGTGCGGTGAGCGGGCGGAGTCTCGTTCCCTCGCCCGCCGCCATGACGACGGCTTCCATCGTTAGCCGAGCCCGAGTGAGCGGACAGACAGGAGACCGCGGGCACGGTCTGACCTGGCAAGGCTCCTGCGCAGGTGACGCTTCAACTCCCGCAACTCCTTGCGCGCGGACCCCGCCGCCTGCCGCGCACCTTCGGGCGGGCCGTAACGAGCAGCGGTCGCTGCTTGAGCGAAGCTGCTCGCATCGACTCCGAGCCGCTCTCGGACCGTGCCGCCCAGCTCGCGGAAGGTCACCGCGGCGGCGGAGGGCAGGCGCTGATCGTGTAGGTACTCCGCCAACTCGCGCGCGCATGCGACCGCGATCCGCCGCGGATCGCGCGTCAGGTAGCGCGCCTTGCGTCGTCCCAGCTTCAGAAGGACGATCGCCGCCGCCACTCCGGCCGCGAGGAGGAACAGGAAGAACAGCAGGCTTGGTGTCCCCTTCTTCGGCTGGGCTGTGACCGGACTGCCGATGCCAAGGGGAAGGTCTCCCGAGCGCGGATTCCGACGCTGAAGGTGTGCGATCCGCGCGGTGCCACCGCTGCCGAACACCTCCCCGCCTTTGACGAGCCCGGCCAGCAGCTTTGCCGCACCTGCGGCGTTGAAGCCGAGCGACGTCGAACTGTAGGTCCCGCTCAGATGCCCGCGCCCCGGTGTCGGATCGAACGGTAGCCAGCCGAATCCGCGGAACCAGACTTCGACCCAGGTATGGGCGTCGTGGTCGGTGACCTGCCAGAAATCACCGTGGTAACTCCCGGGGAGGAAACCCGCCGCGACGCGGGCCGGGATCCCAAGGAGACGGAGCATCAACGCCATCGCACCAGCGAAGTGCTGGCAGTACCCCGTCTTCGTGTCGGCGACGAAGCCTACGAGCGGCGGTAGCCCCGGTGTCGGGCCGGGCTGTTCGGAGTACGTGAAGCCTCCGGTCGACCGGAACCAGGTCTCGAGCGCGACGACCGCTGCATACGGCGAGCTCGTCTGCCCCGCTACCTGCTCCGCGCGCTCGTACAGCGCCGCGTACGGGAGCAGGCGTCCGGTCAACGGTTTCAACAGGCGAGCGTCGCGTCCAGGCGTGCCGAACGGTGGCGCTGTCACGCCGGGTGCAAGGTCCAGCTCCCTCCCCGGTCTTGTCAGCGCCTTTGGATACGAAGGCGCGACCCGGACGAGCTCCTCCGGCGTCGGTCGCGGCGCGTAGCTCCAGACGGCGTAGTGCTCGTCCCGCCGCAGACCGCCGATCACGCGGGCAACACCTTGTCCCTCGTAGGCCGCCGCCGTATGCAGGTCATTGAAAATGGGGAGGCTTGCCCCGATCACGTGGTCGTCTCGGAGGGCGGCGACCGTGACCTCCTGACGGAGGAGGTTCGACCGCTTCCGCGCCGACGCAGGCGTCAGCTCGAGTCGCTGCCGCGCAGTCTCTGGCCACACATGTTCCAGCCAGCGCGTGCCGTCGAATCGGTCGAGCACCGTTGCACGCCAGTAGTACGAGCGGTGCGGCGCACGGATCGTGAGCACCGTTGTCTTCGTCTTCGGGAAACGCACGCCTCCGTAGTTGGCATCCCAGACGTAGTGGACACTCACCGCCTTTTGTGGGCGTGTGTAGAAATCCCAGTGCTGCCAGTCGAGGAATGCGCTCTTCGCGACAGCCGGCGAGCTCGAGAGCGCCAACGCGCCGCCGAGTACAGCGCCTGCCGCGATCAGCGCCAGCCGGCTCGGCCGTTCCGTCATACCGGCGAGCAGCGCGAGCGCGACCGCCAGGATGGCGAGCCCGCGGCCGAGCTCGTTGCCGCCGGAAAGCAGCGTCGCGGGCCAGCCCGCGCCGAGGAAGAAGAGCACGACCGCCAGGAGCGCCCTGCGCGCGGCGACCGCAAGCGCGACGGCAAGGGTGAAGCCGAAGATCGCAATCAAGATAACGGCGTGCATCTGGGGATGCGTCGCCGGATCGATCGGCAGGCGATAGTCGTAGAAGTCCAGGAAGCCGCGCGAAAACCGGGAGCCGAGGGGTCCGAAGAAACCTTCTCCGCCCGGCCAGACCGCCCACGGGGGAAGGGAGAAGGCGATCCAGCTGGCGAGCAATGCCGACACCGCGATCGCCGTCAGCCGGAGCCAGAGCGGGCGCAGCAGCACCGCTGCCACGGCGATGACCGCGACGAGGGACGGGCGGCCTCCCCCGGACCGCGGCTCCTCGAACCGCATCCAGTCGACCGCGATCACGATCGCCGCCGCGCCCGAAAGCAATGCCGTCTTAAGCATGTGCGCTCTCGGTCGCGGGCTCGCCCGACAGGCACGCCGCCAGGTCATCGCCCGCGCGGACCACCGCGACCGGGATGCCCGCAACCTGCAGGCGCAGCAGTGCGGGTTCGGGACGCCGTGCGGCGCCGTTGAAACTCGCAGCGTCGACGAACACGACCGACACCTTGCGTCGGGAGAGTGCCCGCTGGATCAGCCGGTCGACGAGCGCGGGCTCGAGCCTCGCCGTCACGACGACCAGCTCGAGCGCGCGCGCGGCAGGACTGTCCTCCTCTGCGAGCAGCCGAGCGACGGGCCTGTTCCCCGTCGCCTCGACGGCCGCGAGCAGCTCGAGCGCGCGACGCCAGTCCGCCGCCGGCGAGTGCACCTGTTGAACCTCGCGCTGCTCGGAGTTGAGCACCAGCACTCCTCGACGCCCGCGCCGCACGTACGCGTCGAGAATCGACCCTGCCGCGCGTACTTGCACCTCGAAGCTCTCTCCCACGACAGCCTTGGCGTCGGCGTCGAGCAGGACGGCGATCTCGTCACGCGGTGAGTCCTCGAGCTCCTTGACCATCAACTGTCCGCGGCGAGCCGTGGACGGCCAGTGCACGCGGCGCAAGGATTCGCCCTGCTCGTACTCGCGCACGCTGTGCAGCTCGAAGCCGCTGTGCCGCCGCAGCAGCAGTCGCTGGCCGTCATGTGAGCGCGTTCCCGATTCCGTGAACAGCGGCCCGAGGCGCACAAGCCGCGGATACACGAGCAGCGCGCCCGGCGCCGGCAACTGCACGATTGCCTGCTCGAGCCCAAACGGATCGGTGAGCTCGGCTTGCACGTTCTCGAAGGCGTAGCGTCCGCGCGGAACGTTCTCGAGGACGTAGCGGACACTCAAGCGTCGCCCGTTTCGCCTCAGGACGTGCCGCTGCTCTCCAAGCCGGCCGACCCGTTCGCTCAGCGTCACGGACGCGGGCAGGATGCTGCCGGTCGGATCGAGCTCGGCCACCACGGGCACGTTGTCGCCCTCGACGTGCTCGCGATCGCCCCACCCACGTCTCACGCGGAACGGGCGGTCCGAGAGGCCCACCCAGACCCAGGCTACGCCGACGACCAGGAGCAGGCCGGTTGCGACCGGATAGAGCGGCTTGGAGCCGAAGCCCCAGGCGGCAAGGTAGACCCCGAAGCCCAGCGCGAAGATCACACGTCCGCGCCGAGTCAGCATTTAGACGGGGACTGGTGTCTTGTCGAGCGTCTCCACGACGATCTGCTCGCCGGTCAGCCCCGTCGAGCGGGCCTCGGGGGCGAGGATGAGCCGGTGCGCGAGCACCGCGACCGCTACCGCTTTGATGTCGTCGGGCTCGAGGTAGCTGCGGCTGTCGGCGAGCGCGCGCGCCTTCGCAACTCTCAGCAGCGCAATGCCCGCGCGAGGACTCGCGCCCAGGTAGAGCCGCGAGTCGCCGCGGGTCGCCCGCAGGAGCGCGACGACGTAGCGGTTGAGGCTCTCCTCGACGAAGATCTCCCTCGCCTCGTCGGCCAGCGCGACCGCATCCGCTGCGTTGGCTACGGGCTCGAGCGCGTCGAGCGGCGGGTCAGCCGTCTGCTCGGTGAGCATCTTCGCCTCCTCGGACAGCGGCGGGTAGCCGATGGCGATGCGCATCGTGAACCGGTCGAGCTGCGCCTCGGGCAGGGGATACGTCCCCTCGTACTCGATCGGGTTCTGGGTCGCCATCACCATGAACGGCCGGGCCAGCTGGTTCGTGACGCCGTCGGTGGTCACCTGCTGTTCCTGCATACACTCCAGCAGGGCTGCCTGCGTCTTCGGCGACGCACGGTTGATCTCGTCGACGAGCAGCAGGTTTGCGAACACGGGTCCCGGCCTGAACTCGAACTCGTTCGAACGCTGGTTGAAGACGTTGACGCCGGTGACGTCCGACGGCAGCAGGTCGGGCGTGAATTGCATGCGCGAAAACGATACGTCCAGCGAACGTGCGAGCGCCTTGGCGAGCATCGTCTTCCCCACCCCGGGAAAGTCCTCGAGGATCAGGTGGCCCTCGCTGACGAGGCAGAGGACGCACAGGCGCAGCGTCTCGTCTGGCGCATGCACAACCCGTGCGAGGTTGTCGACGATCGCGCGGATCGTCTCGGCCGCCGTCGCACTCTCTACCCGCTGGCTACCGGGCTCGCTCACGTAAGAGTTCCTCGGCTGTATCTACGATCGTCACCGCGATTCGGTCTTTCGGGGCTTTCGCGACTCGGCGTTCCCCCGCGGCAGTGATGAGGACGACCTCGTTGTCACCGGCGTCGAAGCCGATGTCGCTGCGCGAGACGTCGTTGTAGACGACGAGGTCGACGCGCTTGCGTTCCAGTTTCTCGCGCGCGCGCGCAAGGCCTTGCTCTCCGTGGTCGGCGGCGAAGCCGATCAGCACCTGGCCGTTGGTGCGCCGTTCGCCAAGGGTACGCAAGACGTCGATGGTCGGCTCGAGTGTCACCTGCCACGCCAGCCCGTCCTTGGGGCGTTTCTCGGGAGCGGGCTCCGCCGGCCGGTAGTCGGCGACGGCCGCTGCCATCAGGACCACGTCTGCATCACCATGCGCCAAGACCTCATCCAGCATCGCCGCGGCGGTGGGGGTCTCGACGACCTCGATGCCGCTTGGCGGTGGTACTGCAAGATTCGCCGCGAGCAAGGTCACCTCGGCACCGCGCTTCCGTGCCTCCTCTGCGAGCGCCACGCCCATCCGCCCCGAGGAGCGATTCCCGACGAACCGCACCGTGTCGAGCGGCTCACGGGTCCCGCCTGCGCTGACGAGCACGCGGCGGCCGGCGAGCGAATCGGTCTCGCCGAGCAACTCGCGGCTGCGGCGGAAGATCTCCTCGGGCTCCGCCATCCGGCCCACGCCCCATTCGCCCTCCGACGTCTCCCCTTCGTCAGGCCCGACGAACACCGCGCCACGCGAGCGAACGACGTCGACGTTCGCCTGGGTGACCGGGCTCGCCCACATGCGCGGATTCATTGCCGGGGCGAGCAGAACCGGGCCGCGGTGGGCCAGCGCCGCTTCGGTGACGAGGTTGTCCGCAAGCCCGTGCGCGAGCTTGGCGAGCGTATTCGCGGTGAGCGGCGCGACGACCAGCAGGTCGGCCCGCGTCAGGTGAATGTAGAGGTCCTCAGCCGGCGACTGCCGGGCCAGAGCGAAGAACGTCTCTGCCCTGACGAAGCGCTCCGCACCGGGTGTGACCAGCGGCACGACCTCGTGTCCCCCTTTCACGAACAGGCGAACCAGGTCGCAAGCCTTATAGGCGGCGATTCCACCGGTGATTCCGACCAGCACCCGAGCCATGCCGGAATTCTGCCCTTTCGGCAGAGGTGGCAACAGGTCGGACGGGGCGTCGCTCGTCGACGCCCTTAAAGGACGGGCGGGCTTTGCCCGCTCGTCCGTCTAAACCAGAAACCTAGGTTCGTATCCCAGGCAAACGAGACTAGGCTCTCGACGTACCCCTACTTCGGGTACTTGTACTTGAGCTTGCCCTCTGCGACTTCCTCGAGGGCCATGGTCAAGTAGTTCTTCGAGCGTGATTCCACCAGTGGCGGCGGAGCCTGGTCGAAGCCGATGCCCTCACCGAGCTGGTGGTGGTAGTCGTTGATCTGGCGGGCCCTCTTGGCGGCGACGATGACGAGCGCATAGCGCGAGTCGACGTTTTCGAGGAGCTCATCGATGCGTGGATGGATCATGGGCGGCTCATGGTACCTGCGGTCTGGAGTTCCCGGCGGACGATTTCCGTCAGCTCCTGTGCAGCCCGCTCCACGTCGTCGTTGACGATCGCGTAATCGAAACGTCCCTTGAGGGTTTGTTGCTTGCGAGCAAGGTCGAGTCGGACCTGGATCTCGCCGGAACTCTCGGTCGCCCGCTCGCGTAGACGTCGTTCGAGCTCGGCGAACGTCGGCGCGTCGACGAAGATCGTGACCGATCCCGGAATCGACTCCTGCACACGCAACGCTCCGTCGGTTTCGAGGTCGAGCAGCGGCACCTTGCCGTGCGCCTGGATGCGGTCGATCTCGGAACGCAACGTGCCCGACCGCGCGCCCCACGGCAGGTCGACATACTCGAGGAACTCCCCTTCCTCCACGAGCCGCTCGAACTTCTCGGGCGTGATGAACCAGTACTCCCGTCCGTTCTGCTCGCCCGGCCTCTGCTCACGGGTCGTCGCGGAAACCGCCAGCTCGATCTCCGGCATCCGCTCGAGCAGAATCTTCTCGAGCGTGCCTTTGCCGGCGCCAGACGTGCCGGTGACGACGAGGACCAGCGGCTTAGCGGTGGAAGAGGCCAATCAGCTCAGACCGTTGCCGGTCGGAGAGGCCTCCCACCGTCTTCGACTGACTGATCCGGCACATGTTCAGGAAGCGTGCCGCCTTCACCCGTCCGAACTTCGGGACGGCCATCAGCATGTCGAACACCTTCGCCGTCGACACGTACTCCGGAGGGTTGCTGAGGATCTGCTCGATCTGGACGCGTCCGTCCTTGAGGTCCTTCTTCAGCCTGGCTCGTCTGACACGGATGTCATTCGCCCTCTTCAGCGCCTCCATGCGTTGATCAAGCGAACGGATCGGTGCCTCGGCTTGGGTCTTGGACGACACCATGAGCGCGGGAGTCTAACAAGCGACCTGCGCCGGTCAAGCGAGTATGTTTGGCCTTCTGAGCAGGCTTTTTAACCGTTAGACACTCGACCTTTCGTCGAGAGTTGTCCCGGAGGACAACACATCTTCATGAGCGACTGCATATGCATCATCATATGCGTTCCAGCCACGCTCGGCGGCGGCAGCGTGCAGTTCCGCGCGTACGCGTGCCGGTGCGTCGGGATCCGCGAAGAGCACCGTCCCGAGCGCGACGTGCCGAGCCCCCGCCGCGATGAGCTCGAGTGCGTCGAGACCAGTCTGCACGCCGCCCATACCGACGATCGGCATCTGTGTCGCCTGATAGCACGTCGCGACGGCGGCCAGCGCGATCGGCTTGAGCGCAGGGCCGGAGAGGCCGCCTTGCCCAGGGCCGAGCGCGGGTCTGAGCGTCTTGCTGTCGAGCTTCAGTCCGCGAATCGTGTTCACGAGCGAGAGCCCGTCGGCGCCCGCCGCCTGCGCGGCCCGCGCGACTTCCGCGATGTCGGGCACCGCCGGTGAGAGCTTGGCCCACAACGGTTTTCGCGTCGCCAGCCGCGAGGCGCTGACGATCTGGGCCGCGCTCTCCGCCGGCGCCTCGACGTTCGGGCAGGACACGTTCAGCTCGATCGCACTCACCTCGGCGTGATCGTCCAGCCGCGAGCAGATCTCGGCGTAGTCGTCGGTCTCGAACCCGCCGACCGACACCCACACCGGCACGCCGAGCTCGCCGAGCGCTCGAAGGTTGCGCGTGAGGAAGCGATCGATGCCGGGATTTGCAAGCCCGATCGAGTTGAGCATCCCGACCTCGGTCTCCGCGATCCGGACCGGCGTGTTCCCGTCGCGTGGCAGCGGCGTGACTGTCTTCGTAACGAAGGCGTCGAGACCGCGCGCGATGTCGGGCGCGGTGAGTGCGTCCAGACATCCCGAGGCGTTAAGCAGCACGGAGCACCGGTCCCTCGACGCACAGGCGCCTCAGCTCGCCGTCGATCTCCACCGCACACCCGTAGCAGGCCCCGTAGCCGCAGGCCATCGGTGCCTCCCAGGCCAATTGAGCGGTTGGCGCCAGAGCTCGAACGGCTTGCAACATCGGCTCGGGCCCGCAGGCCAGGACGTCCATCCCCTCCGGGATCAGCTGGGTCACGAGGGTCGGCTCGACGCACGCCTGGGCGTTCGGCACCAGCTCGGCAGCCTGGGCGTGCAGGTCGGAGCGGAAACCGAGCACGGCGGGCGGCCGCCCGAGCGCTTCCGAGAGGTAGGGCAGCGGAGCGATCCCGATGCCGCCGCCGACGAGCAGCGGCCGCTCCAGGTCGAGGGCGAAGCCGTTCCCAAGGGGGCCGAACACATGGAGCGCCTCGTCGCGCTCTAGCTCGCAGAGTGCCGCTGTTCCCGGCCCGATCGCATCGATCAGGAACGCGAGCTCGCCGCGAGGCGCGAGGCACAGGCTCATCGGCCGAGGCAGCAGGCGGCCGGGCGCCTCGAGCATGAAGAACTGTCCGGGAACGCCCGGCTCGATGCCGCCGCGCGCGACCCGCAGCAGCGTGTACGGCCCGACCTGCTCGTTCGCGACGACGCTAAGCCGCTCGCGTCTCATGCTCGATTCGTTCCTGGAGCTCCTGCAGCGAGAGCGATTCCTCGCTGCGCGCATTGGCGATCGCATGGACTGCGGCCGCCGCGCCGGACAGCGTCGTGATGCACGGCACGCGCGCCACGAGGGCAGCCTCGCGGATCAGATACCCGTCGGTCCGCGCGCCCGATCCTTGTGGGGTGTTGACGACGAGATTGCAACGACCGCGGCGGATGAGGTCGACGACCGTCGGGCCTGCACCCTCCTCCGTCACCTTGCGCACGCGTTCCACCTCGAGCCCCGCCGAGGCGAGCGTGTCGGCGGTACCCGCGGTCGCGAGCAACTTGAACCCGAGCTCGGCGAGCCCGCCGGCGACCTGGACCACCGCCCGCTTGTCTGCGTCGCGCACCGAGAGGAACGCCGTTCCGGCGACCGGTAGCGGTCGGCCTGCTGCACGCTCCGCCTTCGCAAACGCAGTTGGGAGATCGGCGGCGCTCGCCATCACCTCTCCCGTCGCGCGCATCTCGGGCCCGAGCACCGGGTCCGCGCCGGGGAAGCGGGCGAACGGGAGCACCGCAGCCTTCACCGAGACATGTCCCAGGGACTGTCCCTCGAACAGGTCCAGTTCCGACACAAGAGCACCGGCCATGACGCGGCACGCGGCCTCGACGAGGTTGACACCCGTCGCCTTCGAGGCGAAGGGAACCGTGCGCGACGCGCGTGGATTCGCCTCGAGCACGTACACGCTTCCTTCGACGACTGCGAGCTGCACGTTGAGAAGACCGACCACGCCGAGTGCCTGCGCGACGGTTCGGACAACCGAACGGATCTCGGCGTCACGGGCCGGGCTGAGCGAGGGCGCCGGCAGCACACAGGCCGAATCACCCGAGTGCACACCTGCCTCCTCGACGTGCTGCATGACTGCGCCGACGTACGTCTCGAGCCCGTCCGAGACCGCGTCGACGTCAATTTCCAGCGCGCTCTCGATGAAGCGGTCGATCAGCACGGGGCTCTCGATCGCGCCGAGATCGTCCGGGGAGTAGCAGACGCGCATCGCGCGACCGCCAAGCACATATGAGGGGCGGATCAAGATCGGGAAGCCGATCCGCTCCGCGATCGTTCTCGCCTCCGCGGTCGTGCGTGCGATCCCCCACTCCGGACACCGGATGCCGAGACGGTCGAGGAGTGCGCCGAAGCGCTCGCGATCCTCGGCGAGGTCGACGGCGTCGAACGGCGTCCCGATGATCGGGTAGCCCGCGGCTTCGAGTCCGCGCGCGAGCTTCAGCGGTGTCTGGCCGCCGAACTGGATCGCGACGCCCTTGGGCTGCTCCCGCTCGCACACTGCGAGCACCTCCTCCAGCCCGAGCGGCTCGAAGTAGAGGCGGTCGGAGGTGTCGTAGTCCGTCGAGACCGTCTCCGGATTGCAATTCACCATCACGGCCTCGTAGCCCAGCGCCCGGAAGCTCTGCGCCGCGTGTACGCAGCAGTAGTCGAACTCGATGCCCTGACCGATGCGGTTTGGACCGGAGCCGAGGATGACCACCCGCGGCTTCTCGCCGTGCGGCGGCGATTCGTCCGTCTCGCCCCAGGTCGAGTAGTAGTACGTCGAGGCCGCCTCGACCTCACCGGCGCACGAGTCGACCCGGCGATATGACGGCCGCACGCCCCAGGCCCGACGCTTGGCGCGCACATCCTCTTCCGTGGTTCCGCAACGCAAGGCGATGTCCGCGTCGGAGAAGCCCGCCCGCTTGATGCGCACGAAGTCATCAGCGACGAGATCCTCCAACCTCAGTTCGTCGAGCTCGTTAGCGAGCTCGACAGCGAACCACGGATGCGCGTTGTCGTCGAGCTGCCAGATCTCCTCGCCGTCGAGCTCGCGCGAGCGCCGCGCCTTGCGGAACGCTTCGATGAACGTGCGCCCGATGCCCATCGCCTCGCCGACCGACTTCATCTGCGTTCCGAGCGTCGTGTCGGCGCCGGGAAACTTCTCGAACGCGAAGCGCGGGAACTTGACGACGACGTAGTCGAGCGTCGGCTCGAAGCTCGCGGGAGTCGTGCCGGTGAGGTCGTTCGGTATCTCGTCGAGGGTGTAGCCGACCGCGAGCTTCGCGGCCACCTTCGCGATCGGGTAGCCGGTCGCCTTCGAGGCGAGTGCTGACGAGCGGGAGACGCGGGGGTTCATCTCGATCACACGGAGCTCTCCGGTGTCGCGCTCGCGCGCGAACTGGATGTTCGAGCCGCCGCACTCGACGCCGACCGCCCGCACCACGGCCGCGGCAGCGTCGCGCAGCTCCTGATACGCGTGATCCGACAGCGTCATCTGCGGCGCGACCGTCACGGAGTCCCCGGTGTGGACACCCATCGGATCGATGTTCTCGATCGAGCAGACGATCACCACGTTGTCCTTGCGGTCGCGCACGACCTCGAGCTCGAACTCGTCCCAGCCGCGCACCGACTC
>DASWGR010000039.1:0-5164 GCA_036393535.1 Gaiellaceae bacterium
TCCCAGAAGGCCCCCTCCACCGCGCAAGACCGGCTCCATTTTGAAACGAGTTCTTAAAGATGCGGTCAGCCACGGCCTTCTTCTGTTACGCGTGCGCAAGGTTGACGCGTCTGAGCACCTACGCCGACCGCGTCCTCACCGACCCACCCGCACGACGGTGCACTGCGTAGCGGTCGGGTGTCAGCGGCGGCCCGCGGCGAGCCGTCGCCGCAGTGCTGAAACGAGATAGACGACGATCAGCACATTGACGATGATTCCGACCGCCTTCCAGAAGCTGGGACGGATAGCGAGCTCATAAAGCTCGAAGGGGATCAGCAACGAGGTGGCGATGACGGTCAGGTACTCGGCCCACAGCTGGTCGAGCCAGAGGCCGACACCCTCGACCAGCTCGAGCGCGCCGTAGCCGAGTGCGGCCAGGCCGGCGATCCGCAGTTCGTGTGCGTGGAGGCGATGCAGGCGCGTGACGAGCCGATGGAGGAAGTGCTGGCGAGGGTCGATATCGATGCTGCGGATGATTCGCTCGGCGAGCTGGCCGAAGTCGGTGGAGAGATGGAAGAGAAGGTAGGTGACCGGCGGCGAGGAGGAGCACGCCGCGCAGGGAGCGTTCGATCGCGATCAGGCGAAGGACGAGTCGTGTGCGAGGAGGGTCGCCGGCCCGCATCGCCAGAGCCTAAGCACCTCAGCATGTCGCTCCGACGTGCTCGACGCCCGCAGACCCGCCGAGTCTCGGATCGGTGCAGCACGCTGCGGGCTGCCGTTCTCGCTCGAAGACGCGCGCTTCTTTCCATAACGACCGGCATGGCACCTCGAGTCGTTGTCGTGTTTCCGCCAAAGAGCGACAGTCCCTTCACCTATGGCAGGAGTTGTGGAGCTTCGGAGCGGTCGTCGCGCCGGCAGGCTAATGCCGTGGGTGTGCGCAAGCCGACCGCTTCGGTCGAGGTGCCCGGACACGCGCCCAGGCACCGAGCTGATCAACGACGAGGTCGTCGTCGACGACGCGCCGTTGGAGTTCGAACTACACGGCACGTGCGCCTTCACGCGCGAATTCGACTACTCCGGCTAGGGCGGTTCCCGAGTCATGCCGTGCTGCCGCAATTCCTGATCGACGTCGATCGATCGCAAGTGCGAGGCGGACATACCATGTGAGCCGCAGACCGCGCTCGGAGCCAGCCACTGCTCGAACCGCAGCCGAGGATGGCTCCCGGCTTGAGCCAGCGGTTAGAGCACGGACGGCCATGTGCTTACCGTCAGGTGCGAGCACGGCGCTGCGATTCTGCCGTTACGGCTTCGATTGAGTTGCGAACCGCCTTTTCCCAGGCGAGTGCGACGCGGTCGCCCCACCAGGCTCCCACGGCCCATAGGTCGGTGCCTAGCTCGCCTTCCCAGCGGAGTTCCGTCCCATCTTCCACCGCCGCCAGCGCAAACGACTCGAGGACGTGCGGGACCGGGCCGCGGACGACCCGGAAATCGACCCGGCGGGGCCGCTCGAACCGAACTGTCTCCACAGTCGTTGTCGTACCGCATTTCACCGGGGTGAAATGCGCCGCCAAGACCATGTCCGGGGCGCGCTCCCAAACTTGAAGTTTGCCTTCGAGCGCGCGCGGCGTTCTGCCGAGGTATGGATCTGCGATCACATCGAACACGATCTCTGGAGGAGCCGCAATCCGCCAGGTCAACGGCCCGAGAGGTCGTACTCGACGGCCTATCCCGACATCGAGTGTGAGCGAGCCACTCGCGAGAAGTCGATAGACCCCGCGGCCACCGGCAACAACGAGAGCGGCGACGAGGTATGGGCGCAAGTGTTTCACGATGCCCGCCCCAGATCTGTCGTCATGTGACTGCCACGTTGTAGCGTTCAGCCGGGTGCGCTGACCGTAAACGGCCGCGCAAGATTCCGCGTACTCAAGTGGTGTCTCGGCCGCTAAGCGGAAGCGTGAACGCAATGCGTGCGCCACCGACGGCCCGATTCTCGGCCCAGATCTCGCCGCCGTGTGCCTCGACGAGACCTTGGGCGATCGCGAGTCCGAGTCCGGCGCCGCCGGTCGCAGGCGTTCGTGCGTCGTCGCCACGCCAGAAGCGCTCGAACATCCGGCGCGCCGCGGCCGGTGTCAGTCCCTCACCACTGTCGTCGACAGCGACAACCACCCGGCCGTCTCGCGGCTCGACCACGACGGCCACCGCCCCGTCGCTCGGGGTGTGACGGAGAGCGTTCGTCAGGAGGTTGAGCAGGACCCGCTCCACCTTCTCCGGGGCCATCCAGACCTGTGAGACAGCCGGGTCGATTCGAGCCTCGAGGTGGATCTTGCGCGCCCGCGCCTCGGCCTCGAGGGCGCGGACGCAGGACTCAACGACGCTGCGCAGTGACGCATCGCGCAGCTCGAGCCTCAGGACGCCCGCATCGATCCGCGCCAGCTCGAAGAGATCGTCCACGAGCAAGGAAAGTGTCTGTACCTGCTCGCCGATTGCGGGCAGATACTCCCCGGGCTCGGCGAGTCCGTCTTCGAGCGCCTCGAGCATCGCCCGCAGCGACGCGAGCGGAGTGCGCAGATCATGACTTGCCCAGGCGACGAGCTGACGCCTGGCATCAAAGAGCTCTTCGATGCTCGCCGCCATCTCGTTGAACGACCGGCCGACGTCTGCGACCTCGCGCGGTCCCTCGAGCGGCGCCCGTGCCTTGAGGTCGCCGCCGGCGAGTCGACTCGAGGCGTTGCGCAGGCGCTCGAGTGGCCGGAGGATCCAGCCGCCGAGGAGCAGTGCGCCGATCACGGCCGAGAGCGCCGCTGCCGCTGAGACGCTGAGGATTTTGACGTCGTCGTGCATGTGGAACATCACCCAGCCGGAGGTGAGCACGGCGGCGAGCGGCAGGATCACAGCCACCAGCGCGAGCCCGGCAAGCTGCAGGCGCAATGACGGGAGGAGGCGCAAGACGACCGCAGCTGCGAGCCCCGCCGCAAGCGTCCCGAGTCCGAGGATGACCGCGACCTCGATCATGCGCGCAACCGGTAGCCGACGCCCCAGACGGTCTCGAGCAGCTGTGGCTCTGAGGGGTCGTGCTCGATCTTCTCTCGCAACCGGCGGATGTGCACGGTGATCGTCCCGGTGTCGAACGCTGCGGCGTAGCCCCAGATTCGGTCCATCAGCTGGTCGCGGGAGAAGACGTGGTTCGGGTTAGAGGCAAGGAACCAGAGCAAGTCGAATTCCTTGACGGTCAACTTCAGGAGCTCGCCGTTTCGATGCACCTCACGCGTGGATGCGTTGAGCGCCAACTCCCCGATCCTGAGCTGCTCGGCCCGTGGCGGCGCCGAAGACGTGCGCCGAAGCACCGTGCGTACGCGCGTCGCCAGCTCCCGTGGCGAGAACGGCTTCGTGACGTAGTCGTCGGCGCCGAGCTCGAGCCCGACGATCCGGTCGGCCTCCTCGCCGCGGGCAGTCAGCAGGATCACGGGCAGATCGGAGTTGGCCCGGATCCAGCGACAGAGCGAGAGCCCGTCGATCCCCGGCAGCATCACGTCAAGGACGACGAGGCTCGGCCTCTCCCGCTCGAGCATCGCGCGTGCCGCGTCGCCGTCCGCTGCAGTGAGTGTGCGGAAGCCGTCCCGCTCCAGGTAGCGGACAACGACGTCCAGGACGATCGGGTCGTCATCGACGACGAGCACGGTGGCCACAACTGGATTGTGCATCCAGTGTCGCCGCGGCTGTAGGCCGGCGCTAGCCGAAGGTGAAGGCATACGCGTTCACGCCTGGAGAGAAGCGAAGCTCGAGGATCGCGTCGTGGAGCCGGCGGCCGCTGACGAACGTATAGAGGCGATCGGCGTCGACGCGGACGGAGCCTGCTCCTTTCCCGTCGAGGAAGGTCTGCACATGGCCGTGGCCGCCGAGGACAAGGTAGACGTTGCGCGCATGGAAGTGCAGGCGCAACCGTGCGCCGGCGACCGCGAGCGCGCGCTGGTCGCCGATCTTCCAGACCCCGGCGTAGGAGAGCGCGTTCTGCGGCAGCACGTGGGGAAACGCGTAGGCCCGCGCCACGTTCGGACGAAGCGACGTGCCGCGGTAGCGGCTTGGATCCAGCCGCACATAGCCAAGGTATGACTCCGGCGTGACGACTTCGGTCGGAGTCGCGTCGGCGACGTCGGTCGTTCGCTTCGGAACGGAGGCTCCGTTCTCGGCCAGGAGCCGCCGGATCGTTCGTTCGGACTGCCCGTATTCACCCTCCCCGAAGTGGGCGCGGCGCACATGGCCGAGCCGGTCGATGAAGTATTCGGCCGGCCAGTACTCGTTGGAATACGCGTTCCAGGTCTTGTACTCGTTGTCGAGCGCGACCGGCCAGCTGACGTGCAGATCGCGCGCCGCCTGGCGGACGTTGGAGAGCACGTGCTCGAAGGCGAACTCCGGCGTGTGCACGCCCACGATCTCGAACCCGTCCCTGTGGTAGGCGGCATACCAGGCGCGTAGGTGCGGCAGCGTGCGGATGCAGTTGATGCAGGAGTAGGTCCAGAAGTCGACCAGCACGACCTTGCCCTTCAGACCGGCAAGCGTCAGCGGTCGGTTTCCGGGAGTGTTGAGCCAGTGGGAAATGCCGCGGAAGTCCGGCGCACGCCCGAGGTCGGGCAGCCTCGAGCCGGTCACGGTCTGCGCGGCGAAGGCACTGCCGCCGCCCCGCAGCTCGTGCAGGCGTTTCTGCGTCCCCTTCGTCAGCTCGACGTGCTTTTGCAACACGTTCGTGTAGCCGCCGAGGCGTGTCTGCAAGCTCCGGTCGAAGTTGAACACGATCGCAACGGCCGCAGCCGCCAGAACGACCCCCATCACGCGCCGAAACGCCGGACCTCCGGCGCGCAAACGCCGCGAGGCTCGCTGACCACCGAGCGCGACCAGCAGCATCGGGATCGCCACGCCGACCGCATAGGCGAGCGTCAGCAGAACGGTGTCGAGACCAACACGGTGCTGGGCGCCGAGCACCGTCACCGTCGCCAGCACGGGGCCCGCACAGGGCACGAAGACGAGACCAAGGCTTGTCCCGAGCAGGAAGCCGCCGCCGAGGTCGCCGCCGCGGCGACGCGAGAGGAACGCGAACGGCCGCTCGAGCAGGATCGCCAGCCGCGGAAAGACCAGCGTCGCGGCCAGGACCAAGAGCAGGCCGATCGCGACGTTGCGGAGCAGATCCTGC
>DASWGR010000040.1:0-8453 GCA_036393535.1 Gaiellaceae bacterium
TTCAGGGTCGCGACGATCGCTGCGATCGTGCCCATGCGCCGCGACAGCACGCGGGCGCCGATTGCATAGACGAGGAACGCGGTCGCGGTCGCCACAGTGATCTGGGCTCCGCCGACGGCCCACCAGTTACGCCCGAAGATCCAGTAGATCGGGATCAGGAAGAAGCCGTCCAGCGGCTGCGTGTACGCGGACGGCTCACCAGGGATGAAGCCGAACGTCCCGTGATGAACGAACGTCTGCGCGAAGTCATCGCTCTTGTCGGTGAAGGCCGTGAGGATGCGCCCGCGCTCGTGTAGGAGAACAGTCAGGCGCGGGGCGATCGCCGCAAGGGCGATCAACCAGAGGTGGCCGCGTTTCACGCGGCGGAGATGAGGACGGGCGCTTCCACGTGCTCGCGTACCCAGAGCTCGAGCATCAACAGGCACCAGAGCCGGTGCCCGTGATCCGCACGCCCGGACTCGTGCTCGTCGAGGAGCCGTCGCACGGTCTCCGGCCGGAACCAGCCGCGGTCACCTGACAGGAGATCGTGCGTCGCGTCGCGCAGGTCGGACCGGAACCAGCGTCCGAGCGGAACGCCGAAGCCGGTCTTGCCGCGGCCGGCGACCTCGGGCGGCAGATCCGCGGCAAACGCCCGACGCAGGGCCACCTTTCCTTCCCGGCCGCGCGTCTTCAGCGAGTCGGGGAGTGCGAGGCCGAGCGCGACGACGTCGTGGTCGAGAAACGGTGACCGCAGCTCCAGGGAGTGGGCCATCGACGCGAGGTCCGCCTTCAGCAACAGATCGCCTGGCAGGTACGTCTCGATGTCGAGCAGTTGCAGGCCCGCGACACCGGGCCGCGCCGGTGCGAGCCGCACCTGCTGCGCCAGCCGCCTGTCGGTCCAGAGCTCGCGGCGCAGCTCGACGGGAAAGACCTCCATCAGGCGCGTGTATCGCTGACCGGCGGGCGCGGACGCAACGTCGAGGAAGCGCGTCGCCCGGAAGAGCGAGGACCGCGGCTCACGCCGGGCGGCCGGCAGGAGCCGCAACGCCGCTGCACCTCCCTGCGCCACGCGCGCCGGAATGCGTTCGGCCAGGCGGTGCGCGATGTAGCGCTCGTAGCCGGCGAACGATTCGTCTCCGCCGTCGCCCGCGAGCGCGACGGTGACATGCCGCCGCGCCTCTTCGGCGATCAAGAAGGTCGGGAACGCGGCCTCGTCGCCGAGCGGCTCGTCGAAGGTTGCTGCAAGCCGCGGCAGTGTCGATGCGACGTCTTCTTCGATCTCCACTTCCTCATGCAGCGTTCCGTACAGCGAGGCGACCGCACGCGCATATGCACGCTCGTCGTAGCGCACGTCCGGAAACCCGACCGTGAAGGTGCGTACCGGCTGTGACGATGCCTGCGCCATCAGTGCGACGACAATGCTGGAGTCGATCCCGCCGGAGAGCAGAGCTCCGAGCGGCACGTCCGCGACGAGACGTTTGCGCACGGCTTCGCCCACCGTCGCACGGACGCGTTCGAGCCATTCGCCTTCGTTTGCGCTCGGGTCTGCCGGTTCCGGCTGCCAGTACCGCTCGATACGCTCGGTCGCTCCCTCGGCGACGAGCACGTGTCCGGGCGCGAGCTTGTGGATGCCGCGCAGCGCGGTCCTGTCGCCCGGGACGTACTGCAGCGCCAGGTACGCGTCGACTGCGTCGAGGTCGATCTCCCGGGAGAGCTGCGGCAGGCGCAGCAGCGCCTTCAGCTCCGACGCGAACGCAAGCGTGCCGTCCGGAAGGCGTGCCCAGAGGAGCGGCTTCTTGCCGAGCCGGTCGCGTGCCAGGACGAGGCGTTCGCGCCCCGCGTCCCAGAGCGCCAGGGCAAACATGCCGTGCAGCCGCTCGACGAAATGCGGACCTCCTTCCTCGTAAAGATGCGGCAAGATCGGCGTGTCGCCGGTGCCCCGCACTTCGTGTCCACCCAGTTGGTCGCGCAGCGACATGAAGTTGTAAGCCTCGCCGTTGAACACGGCGACGACGTCGCCCGCCTCGTTCGAGACCGGCTGGTAGCCGGTATCGAGGTCGATGACCTTCAGTCGCTGGTGACCGAGCACGCAGTGGCCGAAGGCGTCCGTCGATCCCTCGTCGGGCCCGCGGTGAACGAGCGCAGCGCGCATCGCGTCCACGAGCTCGGGGTTCGGCGCGCCCGCGGGCGAATAGAGTCCGACGATGCCGCACACGGGACACATACTGCATGGGCGGTACGCGGTCGTCTCGTGTCATGTGGAGAGGCCATTGGACGAAGACGTCTGGAGGCGCTTCAGCGCGCTTCAGGAGCTCAGGCCGGGTGGGTTTGTGATCGCTGCCCTGATGCGTCCACCGGCCGAGGGAGAAAACGGGGAACGCTGGCTCGAGCGGGCGCGGGAGGCCCAGGAGCGAGCGCCCTTTGGCCTACATACGCACTGGACCGCGCCGGATCACGCGCGGCCGACGGCGGGTGACCCGGCTGCGCTGGTGCGCGAGCAGGGAAGCTGGCTCGAGTCGGTGGGTCTCAGGCCGACAATCTTCTGCGGCGGTGGCTGGTACCTCGACGAAGGCGTTGCTGCGGCGGTCGCCGATCTCGGTTACAGCGACTGCACGGCGACCGCCTTCCGGCCCGGCTATCTCGAGCCGGGAGCGCCGCACCTGCAGCTCGACGAACCGGCGTGGCTCGAGCTCGGCGACGGCCGGCGGCTGCTCGAGGTGCCGACGACGCACTCGATCGGCATGCTCGCGCGCGGCTTGCTCGGCCCTTTCCGCAGGCAGGTCGTGCACGCCTACTTTCACGACACCGATTTGCTCGACCGCCGGCGCGCGGCGGCTCTGCGCGTCGGCCTTCGCTTCCTCGGACTGAAGAGGACCGTGACGGACCTCGATGAGCTTCAGCGCGGCTTGCGGCCCGAAAAGACGATGTCGTTCGCAAACAGCCGTGCATGAAGCGGCACGAGCCGTCCCGCGATCAGGTGCAGGTGCACGTCGTCGAAGCCATTGAGCAGCGCGCGCACGTCGTTCGGCGCGAACATCTGCAGGTGCGTTGGATCGTTCTCGGGCTTGTGCCCTCGTAGAAAGCGGAGCCTGTTCTTGAGGCGGTAGGCGTTCGGCACGGAGCCGACGAGCGTGCCGCCGGGTCGGAGTACCCGCAGCACCTCGGAGGCGACGCTTCCTGGATCCCGCAGATGCTCGAGGAGCTCGCCGGCGACGACGACGTCGAAGGATCCGTCCTCGAACGGCAGTGCATCGTCGAGGTCGGCCCAGCGGGTCTCGATCCCGAGATTCTGCGCTTCGGCGAGCGCTTCACGGTCGGCGTCGACGCCGACGATCTCGTTCCCGCCGGCGTAGGCCTGCGTGAGCGCGCCGTCACGGCAGCCGAGGTCGAGCACGTGCCGCCCTGGCCCGCCGACGTAGCGGCGAAAGAGCGCGACGCGCTCCGGGCCCGCGAAGACGAAGCCGACACCGCGCTCGACGCGGTTGTGCTCGGCGTAACGGTCGCTCAGTTGCTCGAGGCTCATGATTCGGATCTGGGTTGTCCGGCCAGTCGGGCGTCACGCAGGCGACGCGCCAGCGCGACGAGCGCGGCGGCGGCCAGCAGCGCGAGGAGGAAGTCCCAGGGCACACGGTACCGGGTGACCCCGACGAAGATCATCGCGACGGCGGTCTGATACGCCAGGAGTAATGCGCAGAGCACTGCGAACGCGCGAGGAACGAAGAAGAGTCCAGCGAGCGCGAGGCAATAGAGCGGAATCATGAAAAGCGGCTCGCTCGACGATCGCAAGGTGTCGAGCCACGTTCCTTCACCGGGCCGGCCGCCGGTCTCCACGACAGACGGCTGCCAGAGCATCTGTGCGGAGAGCAGCGCGAGCTTTGCCTTCTCTCCCGAATGGTGGAGCCAGAAGTCATGCGTCTTGTGCTGGAAGAAGCGCATTTGCGCGCACTCGTCGACGGGGATGTAGACCCCGGTTGCGAGATAGCGTTGGTAGACGTCTTCCGGCGTCGGCGGCGACCCTGGATACCGTGGGACGGCGTCGATCCACCCGCCGTGTGTGAGCGTGTCGTACGTGTTCACATTGTTCGCCTTCCAGAGAGCGCGTGCGTCCGTCGTCACGGCGTAGCACCCGACCGAGACCCGGTTCCGGACGATCCACGGCGTGATCGTGACCGCCGTGACGGCGAGCAGGAGGAGCGCGAAGCCTACGGTTTTCTTCGCGATCCCCTGACGCCAGAGCAGGAAGCCGGCGACGACGAGCGGAAGTGCGGCGAGGCGGACGTTGCCGAGAACTCCGAGTCCGAGCGCGAGTCCGAGCAGGGCGGTAATGCGCACATTCGGACGATCGGCCGACATGAGCGTCAAGAGCACGATCGCCGCGGCCAGGAAGTGATCGAGGATTTCCCGGTTCATGTGAATGTCGTGCCAGATGAGATACGGATGTAGCGACGCGATCGCGGCGCCGATCAGGCCGACTCGTCGCGATGCGACTCGCCTTCCGATCTCGTAGACGAGGAACGCTGTCGCGACGGCCACAGCGATGTGCGCGAGTCCGACGACCTCCCAGTGCCGGCCGAAGATCCAGTAGAGCGGCAGCAGAAAGAATCCGTAGAGCGGCTGTGTGTAGGCAGAAGGGTGACCGGCGACGAACCCGTACGTTCCGGAGGCCAGGAAGGTGCGGGCAAAGTCGTCGCTCTTGTCGGTGAACGACGTCAGGATGTCGTTACGCTCGTAGGCAAGCGCGACGATCCGCGGCCCAGCCACGATCGCTGCAAGCAGTACGTACGAGCGGCGCCGACTCACGCGGCGGCAGCCTAGCGAGGCCCTTCACGGCGGCGGAAGTAGACTGCTGCCGGTGAGCACGAAGCCAGCCGTGCCGGCCGAGCCCCGGCCGGCGCCGGTCGAAGACATCCGCTCGGGTCGGCCCTACCTCCTCTCGCGCACCACGCTTCTTGCCGTCGCCCGGCGCCTCGCCAGTGTTGCCGCCCTGGTGACGCTCGACCTGGCCGGCCTCGTCCTGGGCGTCTGGGTGGCGCTCATCTTCCGCGAGCTCTATATCGGCCAGTGGCCGCCGTTGTGGGGAATCGTCTGGGAGACGGAGAGCAATTGGCTTCCTTTCCTCACGGTGATCACGGTGCTCGTGTTCTGGGTGGGCGGTCTCTACCGGCGGCGTGAGCTCCGTGCCGGCGTTGGTCAGATCGTGCTCTCGATGGTTCTCGTAGCCGTGATCACGCTCGCCTTCGGCCTTGGAACGGGCTACCACTTCACGACGTACGGCTTGACGCCGACGGCGGTTGTCACGACGACGTTCTTCATCGGGATCCTGCGCTCGAGCTACGAGGTGCTCACGCGTGACGTCCTGCGCCTCACCGGTGTGAGGCGGCGAACGGTGCTGGTTGGCGAGGGCGAGCAGCTCGCGGCTCTGCGCCGCACGCTGGGTGCAGACCGGAGCGGGATTCGCTACGAGTTCCTCGGCGCGATCGCTCCCGGCGGGGACGCGGGTGACCTACCCATGCTGGGCGGCCTCGAGGCGGTGCCGCGCATCCTGCGCGAACACGACGTCCACGAGCTCATCGTCACTGACGGTGGTTTCGCCGAGCGCGAGCTGCTCGAGCTCGTCGAGGAGGCACATCGCTTCGGAGCGAAGGTCAAAATCGCTCCGCGCACGACCGAGCTGCTCCTGCAACGGGCCGAGTACATCCCCGGCGAAGGTGCGCCGCTATTCGAGTTGCGCCCGCCCGCACTCGCGGGATCGGAGTGGGCGTTGAAGCGCGGCTTCGACCTCGTCGTGTCGAGCTTCGTCATCGTCGCCGGCTTGCCGCTCTGGCTCGCCGTCGCCGGTGCGGTCAAGCTCAGCTCGCGCGGGCCCGTGTTCTATCGCGACCGGCGCATCGGGCTGGGAGAGCAGGCGTTCGGGATGATGAAGTTCCGGACGATGTACGCCGACGCTGCCGAGCGCCAGGCTTCGCTCGAGATGGACAACGAAGCCTCTGGCCCGCTCTTCAAGATCAAGGACGATCCTCGCGTCACGCCTCTCGGGCGGTTCCTGCGCCGCTTCTCGCTCGACGAGATGCCGCAGGTCCTCAACGTCCTCTGGGGCGAGATGTCGCTGGTCGGCCCGCGGCCCCTGCCGATCCGCGACTACGAGCAGCTCCTGCCGTGGCACCGCAAGCGCTACCTCGTGCTGCCGGGAATGACCGGTCTCTGGCAGGTCTCCGGCCGAATCGACCTGAGCTTCGACGACCTCGTTCGGCTCGACTTCTACTACATCGAGAACTGGTCGATCTGGCTCGACATCACGATTCTCGCCCGGACGTTGCCGGCCGTACTGGCGCGCCGAGGCGCCTACTGAAGGAGGAGGGACGGCGCTTGTGCGCCGTCCCTCCGGCCAATCGTCACGGACTGACGATGACGTTTCCTCCGGTGAGGGGGCCACCCGCCACGAAGCCGAGGTCGGTCTGGATCGTGAAGGTGTCAGGCGCGCCGAGGTTCGTCAGGTCGGCCGCGTCGATCCTGTAGTTGGTCGCCACGCCGTCCTGCATGCACGTGCCGAAGAACGTCACATGGCCTGGTGTGAGCACCTGCGATGTGATGTCCGTGCACCTGATGTGGACGCCTTGGATGCGATCGATGACGCTGCACGCCCCGGAAACAGGAGCTGTCGGGCTCTGCGCTTGCGTCGAGAACCCGAAGGCGACCTCCGAGTCGCGGATGTAGCCACCACCGTGCGCCCCTCCCGGCGTCGCAGCGGCCGGGGACCATGCCTTCGAGGCTGCAGCGCAGGGCTCGCCCGCGTCCGTGGTTCCGTTGGCGTTGGTGTCGGCACACGCGGTGATCTCGTCTGCTCCCGGGCGGTCCGGCCCCTGGTACGTGTAGTTGCACTGGCCGTTCGCGTCCGTCGTGCACTGCGAACCTTGGTTGGTGCTGCCCGCCACTGTGATCAGCACGTGTTCTCCCTGGACGACTTCGCCGGTCGCATCCCGGACCGTGATCGTGACCGTGTGCGTCGTTCCGACCGGATTGGTCGCGGTGACGGGACTGACCGTGACCGTCACACCGGGCGGGCCGCCTGACTCGAAGCCTTGCTGCATCCCGATGGCCGACGTCCCCTCGAACGTGTTGTAGGCGTTCAGAGCCGTCGTCGCTCGGCCGCTCTCGGTGAAGGTGCCCAGCGGGCCCGAGACCGTCGCCTCGTACACCTCGGTGAGGACGACGGTGGCTCCGTCGACAAATGGAGGGAAGGGCCCGCAGTTGACGCTCTGCGAGACCGGGGCCAGGTGCTTCGTTCCCGTGATGGTCGTGGCGCCCGAGGTGATCGTGAAGTCGGCGGTGTAGCTGTCGCCGGTGTTTCCGTGAAACGTGAGGAGGCCGTGCTCCGTGAAGGTGCCGGGATAGGGCCCCGCTGCGGCGCCGGTGGCGAAGTACTCGACGGTTGACGTATCCGACGGGGTCGCGCCGCACTGCACGGTCACGGTGCTGGCAAGCGGCGCGGTATTCAGGGTCTCGCCGGTCATGGTGACCGTGGCGGCGTTGGCCGGGCCCGCCAGGGCGAGGTATGTCGCGGCAAGGGTGAGCGCCCCCGCAACGCGGACTGCTTGAAACATCGTCGTCTCCCTTCGTCGATGCCTGTGCTCACGACTGTCAACGGCTTGCTGCCCAGAGTGGATACGGCGGGGGCCCAAGGGCTCTCGAGGGAAGGCCGGAGGTGACGACACGGCCCTTAGCCATACTGAGGCCCGAATGGCCCCGCCCAAGCTTCTGGCCGTCGCCTCGGCGGCCGACCTGGACTTCCGCTACGGCTGCACCCCGGCCTGGTGGCAGATCTGGAAGGGCCTTTACGAGGTGGGCGTGGATCTCATCGTCACGCCGTACCGCGGCCGGGCGATCGAATCGCCGTGGTGGCGGACGGCGCCCAATCCCCTCTACCGCGAGGCCGAGCTGTTCGCAGGTGCCCGCGGGATCGCCGCCCGCCTGAAAGGGGACACGCTGCTTCGGCGCGGAGAGGACAACCCGGAAGACACGATGGGAGACAGGCTCACCCGCGAGGCGATCTGGCGCTACGTCACCCCACGCTGGCAGCGGCACCTCGAGCGCATTCTCGAGCAGGAAAGCGATGTCGCAGCCGTGATCGTCTTCACCGTGCCGATGGCGCACCTGCGTGGCATCCCGACGCGGCTGCGCGAGCGCTACGACGTGCCGGTCGTGTTCTATGACGGCGACGTGCCCATGAGCCTCCCGGAGTTCGGCGGCATGGACACGGGGTTCAACTACTACCACGGCGCCGATCCGTCCGAGTACGACCTCGTGCTCTCGAACTCCGAGGGTGGGCTCGACCGCCTGCGCGCGCTGGGCGCACGGCGCGCGGAAGCGGTCTTCTGGGCGGCGGATCCGGAGCTGTTCCAGCCCGCCCCCGTGGAGAAGGAGCACGACGTCTTCTTTTACGGCTACGGGGACAAGTTCCGGCGCGAATGGATGCA
>DASWGR010000041.1:0-10504 GCA_036393535.1 Gaiellaceae bacterium
GTGACCGACAGCGACGCCTTCTTCCGCGACCGTCATCCCGTGCTGCGTCCGCAGGCGCTCGTTCCCGAAGCGGAGCGAACGGCGCGGGCCGCGGAAGAGTGGAGCCGCGAAGTGATGCGACGCTTGGAAGGCGAACGCTTCAACGTGATCACGCTGAAGTGGTGGGGCAGGCCGCGCGATGTCCCGACCTTCGAGCAACGGCACGGTCTCCGCGGGACGTTCATTGCGAGCTCCGCGTTCCTGCGGGGCCTTGCGCTCGCAGTCGGCCTCGCTGCGCGTGAGGAGCCCGAGACCGCCGATGCTGCGGCGGATCTGCATGGTCGAGTTGCGCTCGCGCGGGAGCGGCTCGATGCGGGCGACACGTTCGTCTTCTGTCACGTGAAGAGCGCAGATGCTGCGGGGCACACGAAGGACCCGCGGCAGAAGCAGGAAATGATCGAGATTCTCGACGGCGTGCTTGGCGATCTTCCGACCGACCGTGCGATCGTCTGCCTGACCGGCGACCACGCAACACCCGCCTCCCCGGACGTGATCCACTCCGGCGATCCGGTTCCCTTCGTCGTCTCAGGCCCGGGAGTGCGCGCAGACCGCGTGAGTGAGTTCGGAGAGTCGACCTGCGCCGAGGGGATCCTCGGTCAGTTGCGCGGCCCGGACATGATGCCCGTGCTCCTGAACGCCGCCGACCGCCCGCTGTTCCTCGGCTCGCGCCCGACGCCGTTCGACGGCGCGGACGGCTACCCGGCGATTCTCGATCCTCTCTGAATAGACTCGAAGCCGTGTACGCCCAGCCCACGGCGCTCGCTCGGCTTCGGGCGCTCGTTCTCACTCCTGCCCAGATCTATCCACTCGTGCTCGCGCAACTCGGCGCGCTCTGGCTGATCGTTGGCACTGGGGCCGCGGTGCGGCTCACCGACTCGGGCCTGGGCTGCCGGGCGTGGCCCGGCTGCGAAGAGGGGCATCCGCTGCCGGCGAAGAACGCGCACGCGTTCGTCGAGTTTGGCAACCGTCTCGTCGGCGGCGTGACGATCGTCGTGACGCTACTCGCCTGGCTCGCCGTCCGACGCATACCCGGGCTGAAACTGTGGGTTCGGCGCATTGCACTTGCCGTGTTTCTCGGGACACTGGCGCAGGCGCCGATCGGTCTCCTTGCGATCGCGACGGATCTGCGCTGGCCGATCGTCATGGTCCACTTGCTGCTGTCGATCGCATTGCTCGCGGGCGCGACGATTCTCGTGATCGAGATCCGCGCGGAGGCCGTTGGCCGCGTCGAGCCGCTCGTTCCTCCGGAGTTGCGACGGCTCGCCCTCGCGTTCGTGAGCGCCGGCTTCCTGCTGATCGTTAGCGGAGCGCTCGCAACGGCGTCCGGGCCGCACTCCGGCGGCGGCGCGGCGGACAAGATCGACCGGCTCGGACGGCTGCAGCCGATCGTCTACATCCACGCCGTCGTCGTCGGGATCTTCCTGCTGACCTTCATCTTCAGCCTGGGCTACCTCGCCGCGCGCCGCGATCGCGCGCCACGCCTCTTCAAGCTCGGTGTAGCCGTGTTCGTGCTGCTGCTCGCTCAGATGGGCCTGGGGGAGCTGCAGTGGCGGACGCATCTCCCGTGGGGGCTCGTGCTCGCGCACGTCTTCCTGGCGGCCACGGTCTGGGTGGGCACGGTCGCACTTGCGACGCTGTTCTTCCGGCCGAACGTAGACTTCGCCGATCGCTAAGGAACTCCGCATCGTCAACCGTCCGAGCCTGCGCGAGCCGGTTCTGATTGCAGCTTTTCGCGGCTGGAACGACGGCGGCCAGGGCGCTTCGCTCGCGGGCGGCTATCTCGCCAAGATCTGGGAAGCGGACCGGTTCGCAGACGTCGAGCCGGAGAGCTTCTTCGACTTCCAGGCCACCCGCCCGCACGTCTCGCTCGTCGACGGTCAGACGCGGCACATCGAATGGCCGGAGAACGCCTTTTACCACGCGCCGATTCCCGGTGTCGATCGCGACGCCGTCTTGCTGCTCGGGATCGAGCCGAATCTCCGCTGGCAGACCTTCACCGGCATGATCGTCGACCTTGCACGCGAGCTCGGCGTCGAGATGATGGTCACGCTCGGGTCGTTGCTCGCCGATGTGCCGCACACCAGACCCTCGCCGGTGACCGGGGGAGCGACGGATCAGGAACTGATCGAGCGTCTCGGCCTGCAGCGCTCACGCTACGAAGGGCCGACCGGCATCGTGGGCGTGTTACACGATGCTTGCAACCGGGCGAGCATTCCGTCGGTGAGCCTCTGGGCCGCAGTTCCTCACTATGTTTCGCTGGCGCCGAGCCCGCGCGCTGCGCTCGCGCTGTGTCAGCGGCTGGGCGACGTTCTCGGGACCCAGATCGACACGGCCGAGCTCGAAGAGGCCTCGGAGCGCTACAGCGAGCAGGTGAGTGAGGCGGTCTCATCCGACGAGGAGACCTCGGCGTACGTCGAGGAGCTCGAACAGCGTGCCGAGATGCTCGAAGAAGAAGAGGACATCCCCTCCGGCGAGTCACTCGCGGCCGAGCTCACGCGTTTCCTGCGCGAGCGCGAGCGCGGCAACGGCGGACCCGAACGTGGTCCGTCGGAACAGCCTTAGCCAAACGTGAAAGCGTACGCCGCCAGGCCTCGCGTGAAGCGGAGTTCGAGCAAGCCGTCCGCGGCGCGCTTCTGTGTGACGAGCGTGTAGAGGCGGTCACCGTTCACTCGGACCGTCGCCTGCGGCTTGCCGTTCAACTTGACCGTCACGAGGCCCCGACCGGTGAGCACGAGGTGCACCGTGCGCGCCGTGAAGTTCAGGCGGAGGCGCGCATTGTCCCCGGCGATGATCCGCTCTCCTTCGACCTTCCATGTTCCGGCGTACGCGTATGAGTCTTGCGTCAGCGACGCCGGGAAGCGATACGCGGCCGGCCGATCGGTTCGGAGACGCGAGCCCATGTAGTTGCCGATGCGCAGGTAACCGAGATATGACTCGGGCGTCCTGATTTCCAGTGGCGTGCGGTCGGTGTCGCGTCCGGCCTGAGGCAGCTGACCGGCGTGGCCCGCTTCGAGCAAGAGACGGATGTTCCGCTCGGTCTCTGCATAGTCCCCTTCGCCGAAATGGATGTGACGTACTCGTCCTGCCTGGTCGACCAGGTAGTCCGCAGGCCAGTAGTTGTTCGCGTACGCCTTCCAGGTCCCGTAGCTGTTGTCGAGCGCAACCGGGTAGCGAACACCCAGGCGCTTGACCGCTGCGCGGACGTTGCCGAGATCGTGCTCGAATGCGAACTCCGGCGTGTGCACGCCGAGGATGACGAGTCCCTTCGAGCGGTAGCGCGCATCCCACGCTTTCAGATACGGGAGCGTGCGCAGGCAATTGATGCACGAGTACGTCCAGAAGTCGACGAGCACCACCTTGCCGCGAAGGCCGGGGAGGCTGAGCGGGCGCGAGTTGATCCACGCTGAGATGTCGTGGACGTCGGGCGCGGCGCCGTAGTCCTTCAGCGGCACCTTGCCGAGCTGCGATGCCAGCTGCTGCCCGCGCGCAACGAAGGCCGGTTTGGTCTTCCCTCCCAGCCGGTCGAGCCGGTTCCTCGCCGCCGAGGTGCCCTCAATCGCGTCCTGCGCCCAATGCGCATAGCCTGGCACCTTCGTCTGGAGGTTCTCTGCCCAGCCCTGATAGATCACGACTGCGGCCGCGGCCATGAGAACGCCACCTGCGGTGCGAATCGTCTGTGCGCGCTCCCTGAACCGCTCGGCCAGACGGCGGCTTCCGAGTGCGATCGCCAGCATCGGGAGTGCCGCACCGAGTGCGTACGCGATCGCGATCGCGACGATCCACCAGCCGACGCGATCTGTCGCGACGTTCGCCGTTAGTGCGGCGAGCACCGGACCCCCGCACGGGACGAACACGAGGCCGAGACTGGCACCAAGCAGGAAGCCGCCGCCCAGGTCGCCCGCGCGACGGCGCGTGAGGACGAGGAACGGGCGCTCCACGAACTCGCCGGCCCTCGGCACGATCAACGTCACGGCGAGCAGGAGGAGCAGGCTTGCGCCAATCTGGATCTGGTGCTTCGCGCTGATCCCGATGAGTCCCCACAACCATGCCCCGGCGAGCAAAAACGCCGTGAACGTCGTGACGAGGCCGGCGGCGATCGCGTACGGGCGTCTCTTCGTTCCCCCGCCGCCACCGGCCAGCACGATCGGCAGCACGGGAAGGATGCAGGGCGTGCAGGCGGTGATAACGCCCGCCGCGAACGCGATCGGGACGAGGATGAGCACCTTGGTTAGTCGTTCTTACGCGGCAGGCGTTTCAGCGGATGCCGGCTTGGCCTTGGGGGCGGGTTTCTTCCTGGGCCGCGGTTTCGGCTTCTCCTCCGCGTGCTCGACCTGCTGCTCCTGCCCCTGTGGCGCCTGTGCCTGCTGCTGCGGCGCGCCGCTCTTCTTGCGCTTGCGTCGCTTGCGGCGCCGGGAGCGCCCCGACGTCACCTTCGGCTGTGGCAGATTCTCCGCCAGCGCGCCGGCGACCTCCTGCACCGTGCCCAGCCGCTCCCGCGCCGCCTCGATCAGCTGCGTTGCTCGCGGCGTGTACCCCTCGGCTGACGCGAGCAGGGCGGCGCCGACGGCAACCGGCAACTCGAGCGCCGCGTTGACCAGCTTTGCCGCGTTCTCCTCGTGCCGGTGACCACGTGAGTTCGCCAACGCACCAAGCAGCCGCTTCGCTTCCGGGAACTCCGCACTCGCGCGGCGGTCCTGCACTTTGCGCGAGGCGCGCGCGAGGCGCCACGTCCAACGCTCCAGAATCTGGTCCGGTGCGTCGGCCTTGCCTTCTGCGATCGCGCGCAGGAGGACCCGGACACCGCCCATACGGTCCTTCTCCCACGTCGGCGCCTGCGTGACGAGCGTGACGAGATCGTCGAAGTCGGCGCGCTCGACGGTCATCGACACGCGGTCCGAGAGAGCGATGATGCGGAGGCGGCGGTTCGGGTTCTCCGCAGCGCACGTTGCGAGGAATTGCTCGAGGCACGCCTTCGATGCACCGCGTGCCGTCAGCTTCTCGACGAACGCGGCGCGCTCGTCGAAGCGGATCTGACGTCCGGCGATCGTCGCCCAGTAGCGCTGCTCGTCCTCGTCGAGATACTTCGGGTCGACGCGCTGCCACTCTCGTGTGATCACGGCGAGTCGGCGCCGCACGTCGGGGGTCACTGGAACGAGCCACGGAGCCGGAGTGAGCTTGCGGCGCGCCCGTCGTTGGACCCTGCGGCGCGGCGCAGGTGTGACACGGGCGCCCTCGCGGTAGAAATCGGCGTCGAGCAACGAGTGCAGCGAGATCACGCGCTCGTTGTGCGTCGCCGCCTTCGGGACGAAGTCGACGACGATCCCGGCCTCCTTCCGTGGATGGGTGCGCATGATCCGGCCGATCCGTTGCTGATAGACGCGTCGCGAGGCTGTCGGCGCGAGATGCATGCAGATGGTCGCGCGTGGAGAGTTCCAACCCTCGGCGAGCAGCATCGCGTTGATGAGGACGTTGATCTCGCCGCGCTCGTAGGCGGCCAGAGTCTCCGCGAGTCGCACGGGCGGTGTGCGGCCCGAGACGGCCTCGGCTTTGAGGCCTACCGCGCGGAACTCCTTGGCGAGGTTGTAGGCGTGGTCCACGCCGGCCGCGTAGACGATGCCCGGCGTGTTGTCGAAGCGCTCGCGATACAGGGACGCCGCCGCCTGGTTCAGCGCCTGATGATCGAGTGTCTTGGCTAGGACCTCCTGGTCGAAGTCGCCGCCGACGATCGGCACCTGGTTGATTGCGGCAACGGGCGGCACCCGCAGGTCGCGCAGCGGTGCGATCAGCCCGCGCCGTGCTGCGTCCTGCAGCGGCAGATCGTCGACCGAAGCAGGGAACACGTCCGACACCTGCTTCGCGATCAGCTGTTCCGTCGCAGTCATGCCGATGTAGAGCGGCTCCGGGAACGAGCGGATCGCTGCGCTCGTCTTCTCGCCTAGGGCGGTGTGAGCCTCGTCGCAGATGACGAGCTGGTACGCCTCGCGCGAGATCGAGTCCTGGTGGCGCGCGAACCACGCGTAGGTCTGGATGGTGAGCGGGCTCGTGTCTCGCACCGGTTCCTTGCCGCGCTCGATTGCCGCAGCGAACCGGTCGCTGTAACCCTCGTCGGTGAGATCGCGCTGGAACTGCGAGACGAGTAGCCGGCGGTGTGTGAGGATCAAGACGCCGAGGGTGCGCGCGGCTTCAACGAAACCGGCCGCGGCAATCGTCTTGCCCGACGCGGTCGGGTGGCGGAACCGGTAGCGGCGGACCGCGCCCGGGTCCGGGCCCGTGTAGTGCTCGTCCTCTTCGATCTCCTGGTCGAGAGCGTCCTCGGTGGAGTCTTCCGGCAGCTCCTCGTCGTCGTCGGCTTCAGCCTCGACGATCTCGACAACCGCGCCGTTGCCGTTCGGCTCCGCTTCCTTCTCGTGCGACGCGATCAGCTCGGTGAGCATGCCCGCGAGCGCATCGATCTGGTGACGGCGAAGCTCGGTTCCGGAAGCGAGGTGCGGTTTCTCCTCGGCAAGCACCCGCTCGAGACCGAGCATGAGGCCGTACTCGACCTTCCAGCCGGATGAGGGCGTGCGACGTCCTCCCTCGATCTCCGTGAGGGCGTCGTCGAGTGCGCGCCGGCGGGAGGTCCGCGGCGCCAGGACCTTGGCGGGATTCTCGCCCTCACGAATGAAGGGCTCGCCCGCCCAGGCTTCGGCTCGGAGGGCGTCGGCCATCAGGCCGTCCGTCGCCTCCGACTCTGTAGTCGGCTGCTCTTTGATCTCCTGCATGGACGCAGCGTCTAAAAGCGCTGCACTTGTAAGAAAAGGCGACCCCGCGAATCTCCAGGGCGGGCGTCGTATGCCCAGTATATCGACTGGAGGCCTAGGTGCCGAGACCCCCGAAGACGGCAAAGGGGTTCCGAGGTTGCACCTCGTAGACCAGCTCCCCGCCCGGCTCGACCGCGCCATGGATCCTGCGGGCGAGCTCGACGGCCTCCTCGCGGCTCCCGGCCCCGACGATCACGTACGTGAACGTGCGAGAGACGTCGTAGCCCTCGCTCCGGAGCTGTTCGGCGAGGTCGTGGGCCTCCCGGAGGCTGTCCGCCTCGACCCGCACCTCCCACGGCGCGTAACCCCGTCGCAGGAGCTCCTCCTCCACGTCCGGCTGCTCGGGGTCGTCGTTCCAGCGCTCCTCGTCGCGGAGCCAACGCTCGGTCACAAAGCGGGACGGTGTCAGCCCCAGGTCGGCCAGCTCGCTCTCGACGATGCGGGCCGCCTGCTCGGCCTGCATGCCGGTAGCCGCGTAGACGAACACCGTGTCGCCGTCCTGCGACACCGCGAGCCGGTGCTCGCGCAGCTCGTCGGCGAGCTCCTCCGCGCCGCTCTGTCGCAACCCGAGCCGGCCGAGCAAGTCCTGCGCACCTCCCTCGTCAGGAAGCTCGATTCGAATTCGCCAGTCGTCGTCGTGCGCCATGCCGGGAGCCTACTTTCGCGCGGCTCTCGTCACAGGTTCGTACCCGTGCCTGGCACCGGTACGGTCCGCCTAGGCGGGGGCCGCAGCCGCCAGGTCGGCAAAGGTATGGCCGAACAGACGCTCCGACAGGCCGATCTGGTCCAGGTGCTTCGTGATCCCGCCGAGGAAAAACGGCCAGCCGCCCCCGAGCAGTAGGCCCGTGTCGACATCGGCCGCTTCGGTGACGACGCCTTCCTCGAGCAGGAGGTGGATCTCGTCGGCGACGGCCTCGAGGACGTCCTCGACGATCTGTCCGCGCGTTCGCGGCGCGTCTTCGAGGACGACCGGTTCGCCGCCGTCGGCGATCGCCGCCAGCGCAGGCGAGAGAGGGAAGCGCTCCGGGAACGCGTCGTGCATCCGCTCGAGCACGTGATTGGCCACGCGCGGGCCGACCATCTGCAGCAGGACGGAGGGGGCCATCGGCATGCCGAGCGACATGACCGCCTCGTCCACCTCCTCGACCGGAGTCCCGTGCTCGACGGCGTCCATGATCACGCGCGTCATGCGTGTCAGCACCCGGTTGACGACGAAGCCCGGCGCGTCGTTGACGAGGATGGGTCGCTTGCGGAGCCTCTCGCCGACGTCCCACACCGTCGCGAGCGCCACGTCGCCCGTCTCGGCGGCGCGCACGACCTCGAGGAGCGGCATCACCGCGACAGGATTGAAGAAGTGCATGCCGGCGACGCGTTCGGGCCGGCGCAGGTCGGTAGCCATATCTGTGATGGAAAGAGCAGAAGTGTTCGTCGCGAGCACACAGTCGTCCCGCACCACCTGCTCGACCTCGGCGAACACCTGCTTCTTCACCTCGAGCTCCTCGAACACCGCCTCGAGCACGAGGTCGCAGTCGGTGAAGCCGTCGTAATCCGTGCTCCCCGACACGAGTGAAGACAGGAAACGCCCTTTGCCTTCCTCGTAGCGGCCCTTCGCGACCTGGCCGTCAATGTCCCCGCGGATGTCGGCAAGCGCCTCGTCGACGATCTCCTGCTTCACGTCGCGGATCACGATCGGCACCTCGAGGCGGCGCAGGAACAGCGTCGCGATCTGCCGCGCCATCAGGCCCGCGCCGACGATGCCGACCTTGCTCACCTTCAGCGGCGGCGCGGTCGGACGAGCGGGATGCTTCTTCGCGCGGAGCTCGACCAGCTGGAATGCGTAGAGCGACGCCTGTGCCTGCGGGCCGGGGAGGAGCTCGCCGATTGCTTCTTGCTCTCGCTCGTAGCCCTCCTCGATCGTCCAACGCTGCGCTCCTTCGATCAGATCGAGAGCGGTGTACGGTGCCGGCGCGGCGCCATGGACCGTGTCGTCCACGGACGTGCGGGCTCGGCGGAAGATCGTCTCAGCGTCGGACCAGTCGGGCTCGGGCCGCTCGAGTGGCTGCTCGGCCAGCTCTCGCGCGAAGGCCAGCGACTCGTCGACGAACTCTGCGGGCTCGAGCAGCCGGTCGGCGATGCCGAGCTCCGCGGCCTGCGGGCCGGTCAGCATTCGGTTCTGACGCAGCGGGTTCGACACGATCACCTTGATCGCGGTCGCCGGGCCGACGAGACGTGGCAGAAGCTGCGTCCCGCCCCAGGCGGGGAACAGCCCTAAGAAGACTTCCGGAAAGGCGAGGTGGCGGACGCCGGTGGAGATCGTGCGTGCCGTGCAGTGCAGCGCAAGCTCGACACCGCCCCCCAGACACGCGCCGTTGATCGCAGCCACAGTCGGGAACGGCAACGCGCGGAGTCGCCCGAACAGCTCGTGTCCTGCCCGCGCGCCTTCGCTCGCACGCTCGGGCGTGATGTCCGGGAACTCGGTGATGTCCGCGCCCGCCGCAAAGACGAACGGCTTGCCGGTGATCACCGCAACGCGAAAGTCGCTCCCCTCGAGCTCTCCGAGCAAGCGGTCCAATGACTCGAGAGCTTCCTGGCCGAAGAAGGTCGGCTTCGTCCAGTCCTCCCCGTTGTCGATCGTCACGAGCGCGACGTCGCCCGCCCGCGTGAGCTTGAACTCAGTGACGGGCGCCAAGGTTCTCCCACAGCAAAGCAGCGCCCATGCCCATCCCGACGCAGAGTGCGGTCAATCCAAAGCGAACCTCGGGCCGCTCACGAAAGCCGTAAGCGAGCTGCGCCATCAACCGCACGCCGGTCGCAGCGAGCGGGTGGCCGCATGCGATCGCGCCGCCGTACGGATTGAGGCGCGGGTCCTCCGGGTCGACGCCCATGCCGTCACACCACGTCAGCACCTGCACAGCGAACGGCTCGTTCAGCTCGAAGAGGCCGACGTCGTCGAGTGTCAGACCGGCCTGGTCGAGCACACGTTTCGTCGCCGGGATCGGGCCGATGCCCATCAGTTCCGGCTCGACGCCCGCGAACGCGAAGGCGACGAGCCGCATCTTGGGCTCTAGCCCGAGCTCGGCCGCGGTCTCCTCCGCGGCGAGGAAGGACGCGCTTGCCCCATCGGTGAGCCCTGCCGAGTTCCCGGCTGTGACACGACCCCCGGTGCGGAACGGCGTGTGCAAAACGGCAAGCGCTTCGAGCGTCGTTTCCGGGCGGAGAAACTCGTCGCTGTCGGCGAGCTTCCAGCCTTCGTCTGTGAAGACGCTCATCGGGACGACCGTCTCGCGCATGACGCCGTTCGTCCAGGCGGCCCCGGCACGTTGCTGTGACCGCACCGCATAGGCGTCCGCGTCGTCCTTAGTGATCTGCGGGAAGCGGTCGTGCAGATTCTCGGCGGTCGCGCCCATGGTCACCGCCGACGTGTCGACGAGACGTTCGGACACGAAGCGCGGATTGAAGTCGACGTCCTCGCCCATCGGATGGTGTCCCATGTGTTCGACGCCGCCGGCGAGCACGATGTCACACGCGCCGTACGCGATCTCACCGGCGCCGGCGGTGACCGCCGTGAGCGCGCCGGCGCACATGCGGTCGACCGCGAAGCCGGGAATGGACTGCGGGATGCCGGCGAGCAACGCGACATCGCGTCCAAGAGTTAGCCCCTGATC
>DASWGR010000042.1:0-14323 GCA_036393535.1 Gaiellaceae bacterium
ATTAGCCACGTCTGGATGGGATAACCGCTGAAAGCATCTAAGCGGGAAGCCCACCTCGAGATGAGGCTTCCCATCCCCTAGAGGGAGTAAGAGCCGTGGGAGACCACCACGTTGATAGGCGGGACGTGCAAGCGTGGCAACGCGTTTAGCGGACCCGTACTAATTGCTCGAGGTCTTGATTTAGAACACCGAGTGTGGAGCTATGGAGTTTTGAGGGTGCGCGGAAACGCGTAGCGCCCGAAGCTGTACGCCCAAGCCAGACTGAAGTCTGGCACGGGAGGACATTGAAAGTTCGGCGGTCATAGCGGCAGGGAAACACCTCTTCCCATTCCGAACAGAGAAGTTAAGCCTGCTTGCGCCGATGGTACTCGGAGGGCAACCTCCCGGGAGAGTAGGCAGCCGCCGATTATTTTTTGGGCGAGAGGCCGCCAATGGCGGCCTCTCGTCGTTCTAGGGTTAATGCAATGAAGCTACGTGACGGCGACATCCAACTGCGTCCCTGGACGGTGGACGACGTTCCGGCGATCGTCGCCGCATGCAACGACGCCGAGATCCAAAAGTGGATTCCCGTCATCCCGCGTCCTTACACCGACGAGGACGCGCGCGCCTTCGTGAGGGGAGAGGTCACGGGACTCGGGAGAGAGCAGTACGCGATCACCAAAGGTGGACATGTCGTCGGATCGATCGGGATGGGCGTCAATGACTCACGCACAGGCCACATCGGGTACTGGTGCACCGCCGAAGTTCGCGGACGAGGTGTGACGACTCGCGCGCTCCGGCTTCTCTGCAAACACGCACTCGACGACCTCCGGTTGGAGCGGCTCGAGTTGATCACCGATCCGGACAACCACGCTTCGCAACGCGTCGCGGAGAAGGTCGGTTTTCAGCGCGAAGGTGTGCTGCGCTCCCACCTGCTTCATCCAGATGGGCGCCGCCGCGACTCCGTGATGTTCTCGCTCCTTCCGGGCGAGCTTGTCTAGACCGGCAGCGTCAGGCTCTCGAGGTCGCGCGGGTAATACGTCAGGAACTCGACCCCGTCGTCCGTCACCGCCACGGTGTCGGAGTGCCGGAAGCCGCCGAGGCCGGCCGCATACAAGCCGGGCTCGACCGTGAACACCATTCCGGGCTTGATCTCCGTGTCGTCACCGATGTCGAGGAACGGCCCTTCGTGGTAGCGGAGCCCGATGCAGTGGCCGACGTGATGCTTCCAGTAATCCCACAGATCGTGCTTCTCGTAGTAAGCGCGCACCGCTCGGTCGACGTCGGAGCAGCGCGCGCCGGGCTTGATCGCCTCGAAAGCCGTGTCCTGCAGCGCGACCATGTGGTCGAACATCCGACGCTGCTCCGGTGAAGGCGGGCCGATCATCATTGTCCGCTCGAGCTCCGAGAGATAGCCCCACACCGGCGCCGTCGCACCGGTGACAAGCACGTCGCCCGCTTGGAACACGATGTTGTTGGCGAGCGCGTGCGGGATGGCGGCGTTGCGCCCGATCTGTCCGCGGTAACCGGCGCTCGCCCCGTCGAAGAAGAAGCTCTGTGCGCGATAGATCGAGCCGATCGCGTCGAGCATCGCGAGTGAGGCCTCAGTGCTCGCGCGTCGAGATACTTCGCTTTCGGTCAAACCGGGGCGGGTGTACCGCTGCAGCAGAACGTGCGCGAGATTGCCCCACTTCGAGCTCTCGCGGATCAGCTCGATCTCCGCCGGGCTCTTGATTGCCATCTGGTCCTCGATGAACGCGGTGATCTTGTGTGGTGTCGTGGCCGTAAGCTCCGTCAGCGACGGCCCTCGGTAGCCGAGCACCCACGGATAGCCATCCTGGTCGGCCCCGAACGAACCGGTGACTCCCATCTCGGCCAGCAAGGTGCGCAGCGATTCCGTGGGGTGCGTCTCCGACGGGTACTCCGGATAGTCCGCGACATGGTCGACACTCGCGTTCGCCTGTGCGTGCTCGCGCTCGAGCCGAGGGACGAGCATGCCTCCTTTGCCTTCGGCATTCAGGACGAACGCGATCGGGCGCTCGGTCGGCGCGAACGCAAAGCCGGCGTAGTAGAGGACGTAGTAGGGGTCGAAGAGCACCGCACCGGTCAGGCGGTGCTCGAGCAGGTGTTCGGCTAACCCTGCCAGTCGCTCCTCGTATTCGGACTGCTGGATCGCGAGCGTCATGCGGCGCGGAGCTTCTCCCGCCAGTCTGGATCCAGTTCGCGCAGCCGCCGGACGCGTTCCCCCACCGGCGGATGCGTCACGAACAGCGCAGCGAGACCCTCCTCGAGAAACGGGTTGGTCGTGTAGAGCGGTTCGGTGGCCGGACTACCGCTGAACGAAACGAGCTCGGCAGCTTGGTCGAGTCGCACCAAGGCGTCGGCCATCGGATGTGGCGACTCGCAGATCGCCGCGGCGGCTCTGTCCGCGAGGAACTCGCGCCTCGGCGAGAGGAGGAGATGAACGAAGGCCGAGGCGAGCGGCCCGAGGAACCAGAGCAGCACACGCTGGAACCAGCCGCCGACCCTGCTCAGCTCGAGCAGGGTCGCAGCGAGCACCACGACGGACGTCTGCACCACGACGTCCCGATGCCGAACGTGCGCGAGCTCATGTGCCAGCACCGCTTCGAGCTCCGCCGGAGATGCTGCGGACAGAAGTCCCGAGCTGACTGCGAGCGTTGAGCCGCGGGGTCCGCGGCCAGTGGCGAGCGCTCGTGGGAGACCGTCGTCGATGAGATACAAGCGCGGTTTCGCGACCCCGGCACGCGCCGCGAGGCGCTCGATCGTGGAGTGGAGCCCGGGCCCTGCTCCGATCGGGAGCTCGCGCGCCCCGACGAGGCCAAGAGCGACTCGGTCTGCATACCAGTAGAGCGCGCCTGCCAGCAGCACTCCGCAGAAGACGAAGATCGAAAGCAGTCGGTAGCCGCCGAGCGCCCAGCCGATCAGGCCGAGCACTGCGCAGGCGCCGAGCAGTAAGGCCCACGCCTTGAGAACGTTGCGAATGATGACGAGCCGGCCGCCCAAGGCCTAGTGCCCCTTGCTAGTTGCCGTTTTCCTGCTCGAGCCCGCGCGGAGGCCAGTCGTCGTCGGGTGCGTCGCAGCGGCTCGAACAATGGAGCGAGGCGATGTTCTGGAGCGGGACGAGGATGTGTCCGTTCAGCTCGATGTGCGCGACATCCTCGACGTAGCAGTACGCCGTCAGGACACCTTCCTGGTATTCGCCGCCGAAGAGCGCCACCTCGACCTGCTCACCCTTGTATTTGTTCGTGTAGTCCTCCACGGGGGCCTCAGTCTAGCGGCGCCAGTTTCCCGTCCCTAACCACGTATTCGGCCACGGCGCAATTCGGCACGCCGGGGATCAGCCGGTGGTCACGGACGTAGTCGAGGCCGGCGGCCAGGGCATGGATGACCCGAATCGATCCACCGTGGGAGATCACCAAGACCTCATCGCCCGGGTGAAGGCGAAGCACGTCTGCGAGGAAGTCATTCACACGGGCGGAGAAGTCCTCGAAGGTCTCGGCATCGTCCGCCCCCGGGCCCTCGCCGGCGCGCCAGCGGCGATGCGATTCGGCGAAGCGCTCCTCGATCTCCGGCATCGTCAACCCTTCCCAGGAGCCGAACCTCCGCTCGCGAAGCCTCGGATCGAGGCGAACCTCGAGGCCCAACTTCGCAGCAACGATCTCCGCAGTCTCGCGCGCCCGGGCCAGGTCGCTCGAATAAAGAACGTCGATGTCTCCATCCAGCTGATCGGCGAGCGCTCGCGCCTGCTCGCGGCCCAGGTCGTTCAGCCGGGTGTCGGAGCCACCTTGCCAGCGGCCGTCGCGGTTCCAATCCGTCTCGCCGTGGCGAACCAGGAGGAGCTTGGTCACGCCAACTAGGCTACCCAGCCGATGGATCTTGGCCTCAAGGATCGGATCTGCCTCGTCAGCGGCTCAACTGCGGGCATCGGGCTCGAAACCGCGCGGCTGCTCGCAGCGGAGGGCGCGCGTGTGGTGGTCAACGGGCGGGACGCCGATCGGGTCGAGCAGGCTCGTGCCGATGTCGGCGCCGCACTCGGAGTCGCTTGCGACCTGTCGGAGCCCGCCGCCGCCGAGCAGCTCGTCGCTGAGACGGCTGCGGCCGTCGGCCCGGTCGAGTGCCTGGTGAACAACGTTGGCGAGGCCTACCAGGTTGGCTTCGAGGAGCTGATCGACGAGCAATGGAACGCAATGTGGCAGCTGAACGTCATGAGCTACGTCCGGTGCATCCGAGCCGTTCTGCCCGGAATGAAGGACGCAGGTGCGGGCGCGATCGTGAACGTCTCGTCGACGGCGGGGAAGCGCCCGTCCACCGGAATGCCCAACTACTCGGTGACGAAGGCGGCGGTGCTCTCGCTCTCGCGGCTCGTGGCCGATCTCTATGCCAAGCACGGCATCCGTTGCAACGCCGTCGCGCCGGGTCCGACGGCGACGCAGGCCTGGCTTGGCGACGGAGGTCTCGCAGACCAACAGGCGGCCCGTTCTATTGAGACGCGTCTACAAGTGCTCGAAGCCGTCGGCTCTGGCCGTCCCCTGGGCCGGCTGGCCGAGCCCGACGAAATCGCCTCTGTCATCACTTTTCTGTGCTCGGAGCGTGCTTCCTACGTGACAGGTTCCGCGTGGAGCGCCGATGGCGGAACCGTCCCGATCATCATCTAGCCTGGAACGCATGCCTGAACTTGCGGGAACAGTCGCGGATGCCTTCGAGGCGCAGGTGCGAGAACAGGAAGACAGGTCGTTGTCGCCGCTGGCCGTTCGCTCTTACGAGACGCGTGGACGCCTCCGTGCGGAGGACGACTGCCGCCTGCGCACTCCGTTCCAGCGCGATCGCGACCGAATCCTGCACTCGAAACCCTTCCGCCGACTGAAGGGCAAGACCCAGGTCTTCATCGATCCCGCTGGCGATCACTACCGCACGCGGATGACCCACACGCTCGAGACGACGGGGATCGCACGGGGCGTTGCACGCGCACTGCGGCTCAACGAAGACCTTGTCGAGGCGGTCGGGCTCGGCCACGACATGGGGCACACGCCGTTCGGCCATGCGGGCGAGGAGGCGCTCGACGCGGCGTTGCACGAGCATTTCGGCCGGAATTTCCGGCACAACGAGCAATCGCTGCGGATCGCCGAGTCGTTGAACCTGACCGAGGAGGTTCGGGACGGAATCCTCACGCATACGGGCTCGCAAGAGCCGGTGACCCTCGAAGGCAAGATCGTGCGGATCGTCGACCGTGTCGCCTACATCAACCATGACATCGACGACGCCGTCCGCTTCGGGATCCTCGATCCGGCGGAGCTGCCACACGAGGAGGTTGCGCTCCTCGGCGACCGGGGCTCGCGGCGCATCGACACCCTGGTGCACGACCTGGTCGAGAACTCCGAGCGGGCCGGCGACATCGTGCAGAGCGAGGAGATCGGCGCGGCAATGCTCGCGCTGCGGACGTTCATGTTCGAGCGGGTGTACCTCGGCCCGCAGACACGCTCGGAGCAAGAGCGCGCCCGGGCAACGGTGCGGCGGATCTTCGAGCATCTTGCCGAGCGTGGGGATGAGCCGGAGCAGATCGTCGAGTTCATCGCAGGCATGACGGACCGGTTCGCGCTGAGCTACGTTGCCGACCTCAGTTGATGGCCCGGATCAAGGACACATCGGTCGAGGAGGTCAAAGCCGCCGCGGACATGGTCTCGGTGGTGTCCGAGCGCACTCAGCTCCGCAAAACCGGCGCACGCTACATGGGGCGTTGCCCGTTCCACGAGGAGCGGACGCCGAGCTTCTCGGTGAATGCAGTGGACAAGTTCTACTACTGCTTCGGCTGCGGGGCGAAGGGCGACCTGATCACGTTCGTGCGCGAGACTGAGCAGCTCGATTTCGCCGAAGCGATCGAGTGGCTCGCCGACCGCTTCAACGTCCAGATCGAGTATGAGGAAACGTCCCCGCAGCAGGATGCACGGCGACGCCGGCGCGAGCGGCTGTTCGAGTTGCTGGAGGCTGCGGCCTCGTTCTACGAGCGCTACCTCTGGGACTCGCAGGCGGGCTCGCTTGCTCGCGACTACCTGGGCGGTCGCGGTCTTCAAGAGGAGGTGTGTCGCGAGTACCGGCTCGGGCTCGCACTCGGCGGAACGACGCTGACACGCAAGGCGCTCGAGCGGGGATTCACCCGCGAGGAGCTGATTGCCGCCGGCCTGGTGAACAAGCGCGGCAACGACTACTTCTTCGGGCGGCTGCTCTTTCCACTCGCGGATGCGCGGGGCCGGGTGCTCGGCTTCCAGGCGCGCAAACTGCGCGAGGACGATCCGTTGAAGGCGAAGTACGTCAACTCGCCCGAAGGTGAGCTGTTCCGGAAAGGAGATCTGCTCTACGGACTCGACCGCGCGCGAGCCGCGATGGCGAAGCAGGAGCGTGCTGTCGTGGTCGAGGGGAACACCGACGTCCTCGCGCTCAGCCAGGCGGGGATCGAGCCGGTTGTCGCGTCGATGGGAACCGCGTTGACCGACCGGCAGCTAAAGGAGCTCGGGCGACTGACGAAGCGCGTGTGGCTGTGCTTTGACGGCGACGCTGCAGGCGAGGCGGCAACGTTGCGTGGGATGGAGCTCGCGTTTGCTCAGGGTCTCGACGTCCGAGTCGTCGCACTGCCGGCGGGCTTCGATCCGGCCGATCTTGCGGAAGGGTTCGAGCAGAGGCTCGCGCGTGCCGAGAGCTATCTGGGCTACCGCGTTCGCCTCGAGATCGAGCGGGCCGCCGATCGGCAGGAAGCGTTCGTCCGAGTGCGAGAGGTGCTCTCGCGTTTCGAGGAGTCGCCCGAACGACAGGACGCCATCCGCTATGCGGCCGACAAGCTCGACCTGCCGAAGGAGACGCAGCAAGGGCTCGCGCCGCGAGGTCCCGCGTCCGCAACCGGAAGCGTTTCCGCGCGATTGCTCGACGCGGGCGAGCGGCTCGAGCAGAACGCGCTCGCGGGCGTTGCCGCGCATCCTGTCTTGGTGCCGGTGCTCGCCGAGCTCGGGCCCGAGCATTTCGACCGCGAGGAGCATCGACGACTGCGTGACCAGCTGGTGTCCGGGGGCGAGCCGGACGCAGAGCTGGTGGGACTCGTCGCCGAGCTCGACGCGCGCGCGACTTCCGAAGGGATCGACGCGCGGACGGCCGAGGAGCTCTTGCTCCGTCTCCGGGAACGCCAGATCAGGCGTGAACTCAGCGAGGCGGATCCCGCTCGGACGATGGAGTTACAAGCTTCACTCGCCAAAATCCTCGCCACGGTCGAGGAATTGGCCGCCGCACAAGCATTCTCGCGCTGAGGTTACGATCGTCGCCAAATGCGTGATGAATCCGAGGTCTGGCAGGCGCTCCTGCGTCGTAAAGGACTGTCGGTCACCGATCTTGCCGCGCAGCTCGGGGTCACTCGTCAGCATGCGCATCGACTGTTGACGGGGCGCAGGCCGGCGGAGTCCCAGCGGGAGGAGCTCGAACATGCGCTCGCCCTTGGGACGCCGACTGCAGGAAAGCCTCTGTTCGCCGTGGGCGAGCTCGACGACAACGGCGAGCTGGACATCGTTCCGGCGGGAGACGCCCAGCCGCTCTTCGCAAGCCGCGAGGTGGCTATGGATGTCGCCCGCGCGCTCGAACCCGCCTCCCTGTATGTCTGCGTGCTTCCAGTCTGGCCTGCGTACGGGTGGCGGAACCTGGTCGCGTTCCATGCAGCGTGGGGCGCGGAGCCTGAGCCGCGCAAGGTCTTCGTTGTGGACGACGGCGGCGAGGACCTGCCTTTGGACGCACTCGTCGGGGAGGTTCGCGCGGGCCTCGACGAGACGCTGAGAGGACGCGCCAAGGCACGCGATCCCGCTTATTTGAGCGAAGTCGAGTCCCGACTTCAACGGCTAAACTAGCGCCGCTGCTGTCCCCAGTAGCTCAATTGGCAGAGCATCCGGCTGTTAACCGGAGGGTTGTTGGTTCGAGTCCAACCTGGGGAGCTTGACCGCCGCAAAACGCGCTTCGCGCATGTTTTCCGGCGGGTCACCGGTAGAAGCTGCGGCGAGGGGAACCCTCGCCTATCGTTTCAATCCAGCGTCCCCGTTGTGTGTTGCCTCTCTTTTCTCTGTGACGAACGCCGCAAGGCATGCGGGTGGTGACCCAAGGGTTGTTTCTTGACCTGAGCAGGGCTTTCTGCACTGAATAGCGCATGCTCCTAAGGGAGGTCGAGTACGCTCGTCCCGCGAGCGTTCAGGAAGCCCTGCGCCTTCTCGGCGCCAACGACGGTGCTCGTGCTCTCGCCGGGGGCCAGACACTGATCAACGTCATGAAGGCGCGTGCCGCCTCGCCGGACGTCCTCGTCGACCTCGCGGACATCGGTGAGTTGCGTGGCATCGAGCTCGGCTCCGACGGGACGCTCGAGCTCGGTGCGATGACGACCTACTCCGACATCATCGACTCCGCAGAGGCGCGCGCGCGCCCGATTCTCGGCGAGGTCTGCGATCAGATCGCCGACGTCCAGGTTCGCAACCGCGGCACCATCGGCGGCAACGTCTGCTCGAACGATCCGACGAATCATCTACCTCCGCTGCTCGTCGCGATCGGCGCAACGATGACGATCGTCGGCAAGGACGGCGAACGTTCCGTACCTGCAGAGGAGTTCTTCCTAGGCGTCTACATGACTGCGGCCGGCCCGGGAGAGCTGCTGACGAAGATCTCGGTACCACCTGGCAAGAGCGACGGCTTCGCCTCCGTCCCGATCGGTAAGGACGGGACCTGCATCGTCAACGTCGCCGCGTCGCTCGACGGTGGAGCGATGCGCCTCGCAATCGGCTGCGTCGACGCCATCCCGGTCCTGTTGAAACCCGAGTCGACAGATGACGGCGCTGTGCGCTCGGCAGTCCAGGGCGCCAACCTCGACCCGCCGTGGGACGTGCATGCCTCGGCCGACTACCGGCGCCACCTCGCAGAAGTTCTCGCCCTACGTGCGGTCGCCCAGGCAGTAGGAAGGAAGTAGCTTGGAAGCGGTCTCGAGGAAAACGATTACCGTCGACGTCAACGGCGAGCAGTACGAGCGCGAGGTCGATGCGCGCCGGCTGTTGATCCACTTCATCCGCGACGATCTCGATCTGACCGGTAGCCACATCGGCTGCGACACGGGGAACTGCGGGGCCTGCTCCGTGCTGCTCGACGCCACGCTCGTGAAGAGCTGCATGTTGCTCGCCGTCCAGGCGGACGGGGCCAAGATCGAGACGGTCGAGGGCCTCGCTGCCGGCGGGGAGCTGAACGGCCTCCAGCAGGCGTTCTCAGACCACCACGGCCTTCAGTGCGGCTACTGCACGCCTGGGATGCTGATGAGCGCCACGGCGCTCCTGCGCCAGAACAAAAGCCCCAGCGAGGACGAGATCCGCAAGGCGATCCAGGGCAACATCTGCCGCTGCACCGGTTACGTCAACATCGTCGAGGCGATCAAGGCGGCGGCCGAATGACCGAGACGACCGTCACTCCCGAGCGCCCGCTCGTCGTCGAAGAAGGGGACGTCAAGCCGGGGTTCATCGGCCAGAGCGTGCCGCGCAAAGAGGACAAGCGTCTCGTCCAGGGCGAAGGCGTCTTCTTCGACGACGTCAAACGTCACGAGATGGGCTACGTCCACTTCGTGCGATCGCCCTACGCCCATGCACGGATCAAGTCGGTCGACGTCTCCAAGGCACTCGAGCTCGACGGTGTCTACGGAACGCTCACGGGCGACGAGGTCGCGATCCTCACCGACCCGTTCTTCGAGCTTTCGACCCCGCCGGGGGCGAACATCAAGGACTACGCGCTCGCGGTCGGCCGCGTGCGCCACGTCGGCGACCCCGTCGCCGCCGTCGCCGCTCGCACCCGTGAGCTGGCGCGCGATGCAGCCGAGCTCGTCGAGGTCGAGTACGAGCCGCTGCCGCACGTTCTCGACGGCGAGGAGTCGCTCAAGGACGAGGTCGTCCTGCACGAGGACGCAGGGTCGAACACCGTCTGGTCCGGCGTTTTCGACTGGGGCGACTTCGACGCTGCCCTCGCGGACGCCGACCATGTCGTCCGTATCGAACGGCTGCATTTCGACCGCTTCTCATCGACGCCGCTCGAGTGCTCCGGCTGTCTCGTCGAGTTCAACCGCGGCACCGGCCAGTGGACGATCCACGGGAACCACCAGATGCCCGGCGTGGGTGCGATCTGGATGGCGCCCGCGCTCCGCGTCGGCATCGACAAGCTCAGGTTCGTCAGCCAGGACATCGGCGGCGGCTTCGGCAACAAGATCACGCTCCATCCTCAGTACACGGCCTGCTGTCTTCTCGCCCGCAAGCTCAACCGGCCGGTGCAGTGGACGGAGTGGCGGACCGATCAGCACACGGCGAACACCCATGGGAACGAGCGCACGTTCCTCGACGTCACCGTTCCCGTGAAGGCGGATGGGACGATGCTGGGCTTCTCTGTTCGCGCAATCGACGATTGTGGTGCGTTCCCGCGCTACGAGCCCCTCGGTTGCATCATCTGGGCGCAGGTCACGCCGGGCTGCTATCGCTGGCGCAACATTCGCGTCGACTTCACGCAGGTCTGCACCAACAAGTCGCCGGTGGCGCCGAACCGTGGTTACTCCAGGATGCAGCATCTCTGGCTGACCGAGCGGATCGTCGACATCGTGGCCGGCGAGCTCGGCCTCGACCCGATCGAGGTGAGGAAGAAGAACTACGTCAAGCACGAAGAGTTCCCCTACGAGACCCCGAACGGCTGTATCTACGACTCCGGCGACTACGCGCGCTGCCTCGACATCGCGCTCGACCTGATCGGTTACGACTCCCTCGAGGAGAAGCGAAGCGACGCCGAGGCGCGCGGCAAGCGCTTCGGCATCGGCATCGGCTCCACGCTCGACTCGGGAACGAACAACTTCGGCCAGTCGATGATCCTCAACCCGGAGCTGCAGTTCTCCGGCAACAACGAGGTCGCGACTGTGAAGCTCGACATCTTCGGTGAGGTGGTCGTCACGCTCGGGACGGTGCCGCAGGGGCAGGGACACGAGACGACGTCCGCGCAGGTCGTCGCCGAGATCCTCGGCTGCACGCCGGACGACGTCAATGTCCGGGCCGGCCACGACACGTACTGGAACTCGACCGCCGGGTTCTCGGGAACGTATGCGTCGCAGTTCGCCGTTACGGGGCTCGGCGCGGTCAAGGGCGCCACCGAGAAGCTCGCCGTCGAGATGAAGCAGCTCGCCGCTGCTGTCTTCGGCTGCTCACCCGACGACATCGAGCTGGTCGAGAGTCAGGCGCGGATCAAGGGCAACCCCGAAGCCGCCCTGCCGTTCATGGCTCTCGGCGCGATCCTCAACGCGAACAACGCGGGGCTGCCGCCCGACCTCGACATCACGCTCAACGTGCGGCATGTCTACAGGCCGCAATTCGAGAAACCGGATCTCGAGCGCAAATTCGGCAACCTCACGCTCACCTACGCGACGCAGATCCACGCCTGCGCACTCGAGATCGACCCGGAGACCGGGGTGTACGAGATCGTCGACTACGCGGCGGTGGACGACTGCGGCAACCGGATCCATCCACAGATCGTCGAGGGGCAGGTGCACGGCGCGACCGCGCAGGCACTTGGCGCCGCGACCCACGAGATCTTCACCTACGACGAGGAGGGCAACCTGCTCACCCCGAACTTCTACGACTACCACGTGCCACACGCGCTCGACATGCCACCGATGAAGACCGGGTTCATCGAGTCGGAGTCGCCGTTCACGCCGCTCGGAGCCAAGGGCATGGGGGAGGGCGGCGGCGCCGGGATCCACGCGGTTTGTGCAGCACTGCAGAACGCACTTGGCCACCACGGCGAAGGGCCGATCGTCTGGCGCAGCTGCAATCCCTACGAGGGTGTGTGGGATCTCCTGCGGAAGCCTGAGGAGACGCGCAAGCTCGTGAGCGTGGAGAGCCGATGAAGGTCACCGGAGAACGACAGTTCGAGGCGCCGCGGGACACGGTGTGGCAGGTCCTGAACGATCCGGCACAGATGGCGAAGACGATGCCCGGCGTGGAGTCGTTCGACATTCAGGACGACAGGCATTGGCGCGCGCACGTGAAGATCCCGCTTGGCCTCGGCGGCCTGCGCATGTCGATCGACTTCGAGAAGATGGAGGAGCGAGAGCCCGAATTCGCCAAGCTGCACGCGAAGGGCAACGGCGTCGGGGCGGTGTTGAACATGGACACCTCGTTCCACCTGACCGATGCCGGCGGCGCCACGAACATGAAGTGGGAGGCCGAGGTGCACCTCCTCGGCCCGGTCGCGTCGATGGGTCAGCGTGTCCTGCAGCCGATCGTGAACCAGCAGGTGTCCCAGGTGCTCGGAGCGCTCGACAAGCAGGTGCAGGAAGCAAAGCCCGCCACAGAAGGGTCGGCAGAAGGCTCCTAGGCACGCTGTCTGCGTGCGAAGATCGCCCTGATGGCACAGCCCTTTCGTATCGGGGTGATGCAGTTGACGATGGAGCCGCTCGAGGAGATGCTCGAGTCGGCGCGGGTCATGGACCGGGCGGGCATGGACACGATCTGGCTCGCCGAGGCCTACCCCTGGTGGCGGAAGCACGGGATGGAGGCGCGCTCGTCGACCGTCGTCTCGGGCTTGATCGCGCACGCTACGGAACGCCTGACCGTCGGCTGGGGGATCATCTCGCCGTTCACGCGCCACCCGGTGCAGGTGGCAATGGATGCGCGCGTCGTGCAGGAGGCAGCGGGCCCGGGACGGTTCCTGCTCGGCTTCGGCACCTCGAAGATCTTTTTGAACAACGCGCGGCTGAACGGCAAGCGCACCCTTGGACCGATGCGTGACGCTGTCACGATCGTCCGCGGCGTCCTCTCGGGCGAGCCCTTCACCTACGAGGGCGACACGTGGAGCGCCGACGTGCCGGGTCTCCAGGCTGAAGCAGAGACGCCCCGCGTCATACCGCCCGTCTACGTGGCGGCCACCGCGCCGAAGATGCAGGCGCTCGCCGGTGAGATCGCCGACGGCTGCCTGACGCCATCGATCACGACTCCCGCCTTCGTCCGCTACGCGCGCGAGAACGTCGTTGCCGACATCGACATCGGCTGCACCGTTGTCGCGTCGATCCACGCCACCGATCGCGACGCCGGCCGCGACGGCGCGCGCGAGATCGCCGGCATGTACCTCGCGAACAAGGTGCAGAACATCAAGGGAGCAGCCGATACGCTGCTCGACCTCGCTAGGCTGACCCAGGACGAGATCCAGCCCGTCGCCGACGCGATGGAGCAGGGCGGACGGCTCGCCGCGAAGGCGAAGGTGACGGACGAGATCCTCGACAAATGCAAGCCGATCGCGGGCACTCCCGCCGACTGCATCGCTGCGATCGAGGAGTACCGCGAGGCAGGCTGCACTCACGTGATGCTCGAGCTCTGGGGCGACCGCCGACACGAGCAGATCGAGCTGTTCGCCACGGAGGTGCTGCCGCATTTCAAATCACTGCCGCTCGGCCATTGACAGAAACCGCTGGAGGGTCTAGACCACTCCTCACGGGGTCTCGAGACCGAAGGAGAGAACGATGGCTCACGATCACACCGACCCGCACAGCCGCCCAGCCTCGTTCTACGGTTCACCGGAAGAGGCGCTTGGGGCGCCCGCTGAGGAATTCTTGTACGTCGGGTGCCTGCACGAGGGCACCGGGGTCGCCGCACCCGACTTCCTCGCAGTAGTCGATGCGGAAGATGGGCGAGTCATCCATGAGACGCCGATGCCGAACGTCGGCGATGAGCTTCACCACTATGGCTGGAACCGGTGCAGCTCGGCCTGCCACGGACCGGAGCGCTCGCATCTGATCGTGCCCGGTTTCCGCTCGTCGCGCATCCACGTTGTGAACGTCGCAGACGATCCACGCCGTCCGCGCGTCGAGAAGGTGATCGAGCCGGAGGACGTCGTGCGCGAAACGGGCTATACGCGGCCCCACACCGTTCACTGCATGCCTGGAGACAACGTCGTGGTCAGCATGCTCGGCGACGCGGAGGGCAACGGAGCAGGCGGCTTCGCGGTCCTGGATGCGAAGACGTTCGAGCTGAAGGGGCGGTGGGAAAACGGCGGGGAGCGACCGCCGCTCAACTACGACTTCTGGTACCAGCCGCGCAAGAACGTCCTCGTCTCGTCCGAGTTTGGGGAACCGAATGCCTATGAGCCGGGCTTCGAGCTCGACGACGTGGGCGCAGGCCGCTACGGGCGCCGTCTGCATTTCTGGAATCTCGAGGAGAGGAAGCTCGAGCAGACGGTCGACCTTGGTGACAACGGCCTCATTCCCCTCGAGGTTCGCTGGCTTCACGATCCAGAGGCCGAGAGCGGC
>DASWGR010000043.1:0-10087 GCA_036393535.1 Gaiellaceae bacterium
TCGGTGGCGAGCTCGCTCCGGATCGCCTCGACGATCGCGTCGACCTGGCCCGCGAACCCGTAGACGAGCCCGGACTGGAGCGAGTTCGCGGTGTTCTTGCCGATCGGGCTCGGCGGCTCGACGAAGTCGACCTTGAACAACCGCGCCGCCCGCTGGAAGAGGGCGTCCATCGAGACCTCGATCCCGGGCGCGAGCACACCGCCCGCGAACTCGCCGGTCGCCGAGACGACGTCGAAGTTGGTCGACGTCCCGAAGTCGACGACGATGCACGGCGCCCCGTAACGGTCGGCCGCGGCGACGGCGTTCGCGACCCGGTCGGGGCCGACCTCGCGCGGGTCGTCGTAGCGCACGGTGATCCCGGTTTTGACTCCCGGGCCAAGCTCGAGCAGCTCCGCGTCGGTGTAGCGCTCGGCGAACTCGTGGTACGAGCGGGTGAGTTGCGGCACCGTCGATGCCAGGGAGATCCCGTCGACGCGCCCCAGGTCGAGGAAGCTCTTGTACTGCGCACCCAGCTCGTCCCCACTCCGGTGGCGCTCGGTGGCGATGCGCCAGTGGTCGGTCAGCTCGGCTCCGTCGAACAGCCCGAACACCGTCTGGGTGTTCCCCACGTCGACCGCCAGCAGCATCAGGCCATCATGGCTTACCGGTGATGGGCGGCGTACCAAACCTCGAACCGACCGCGAGGCGACTCGAGATATGCCATGAAGACCTCGTCGAACTGCTCGAGCTCTTCGCGGAGTTGAAAGACTGCGAAATCCAGCCGGCGCTCACGGCTGCAGCTATGGAGCTCCTGCTCGGTCCGGGCGACCGAGGCTCCGCACTCGACACAGGGCATGTGGTGAGGCTGGGGAAAGGCGAGCATCGCGTCTCCGATCGGAACAAGGAGTCCATCGGCAGACGTGACCGCGTTCGAAATGCCTCTAGAGGAGGGCGTCGAAGGGCCGCGCAGAGACGGCCCTTCGACGCCCTGAAACGACTAGGCCGGCGCGCCGGCCATCGCCGGGACGACGCCGAGCTGCTGAAGCATCCCGAGCGTGTCCCAGTTCGACCACTCCTCGACGACCTTGCCGTTCTTGACATGGGAGATCGTGATTCCGCTGACGGTGACCTGCTTTCCTGTCGGCGGAATCCCCATCATCTCGCCCTTGTGCGTTCCTCGCCCCGTCCAGCGGGTGGCAACCATGTCTCCCTCTGCGAGCTGCTCGTCGATCGTGATCCTGCCGTCCGGGAACCCGGCCAGATACCCGGTGATGAACTCCTTGATTCCCGCCGGGCCCTGCATGTCCGGCTGGGCCGGATCGTGGCCGACGTAGTCAGGCGCCACGAGCTCGTCGATCACGCCGAGGTTACCCTCCCACGGCTCGACTCCGAGGCGGCGGACGATCTCCTTGTTCGTGTCCGCGGACACAAGCGACCTCCTTTAGACCCCTAGCGGCCGAATGGGCCGATCATCCTCCGCTGGAGGGAGGAGTGCAACCGGGCTTAGAGGTCGTCGTCCGTGGACAGCGACTCGCCGATCTTCTCGGCCAGCGCTTCTGCGGTGAGGCTCGGCTCGTCGCCGTCGGTTCGGAGCTCCTCCACCGTCACGTCGCTCGAGGTCCAGACCTCGGCGCGCGGGATGATCCGGGTCGGCCTGTTTTTGTCCCAGACCCAGACGTCCTCCATCTTCAGGTGGAAGAACGGGTAGTTCGGCTGCGAGATCTGGGCGAGATCGAGCTTGTTGCACAGGTAGGTGGCGTCCTGGGTGAGGACGCAGTAACGGAAAAGGCCGAAGACGGCGGTGTATTCCTTCTTCAGCTGGAGCTCGAGCTCGGCCTCGAACTCGTCGAGCTCGTCGAGGTGACTCATCCCGCTGAGTTTAGCCTTGCCAGGAGGGCCTGGACTGAGCCCTGGCCCGGCACCTCGAGGTTTGGATCCAGCTCTGCAAGCGGCTCCAGGACGAATCGGCGCTCGTGCAGGCGCGGGTGCGGGACCTTGAGCAGCGGCTCGTCGATCGTCGCGTCTCCGTAGAGCAGGAGGTCGAGGTCGAGCGTCCGCGGGCCATGCGGCGGGGCCGTGCTCCGGTCTCGGCCGAAGGCCCGCTCCAGCTCGAGCAGGGCGCCCAGCAGCGCACGGGCCGACATCTCCGTCTCGAGCTCCACCGCGCCGTTCAGGAACCGAGGCTGGTCGAGGTAGTCGACGGGCGCGGTGTCGCGCAAGCTCGACACGCCCTTGACCTCGACCTCCGGCAGGCCGCGCAGACGCCCGATTGCAGCCTTGAGCGTCTCCTGCCTCTCGCCGAGATTCGACCCCAGGCCGACAAAGGCGCGCGCCATGCCCGAAGCCTAAGGATCGCGACTACTGTGCGGGCACGGTGGCGCCCAGGCTCCTGATTGTCCTGGCCATGTTCTTCGTGGCGGCTGCTCCGGCCAGAGCCGACCTCGTGCAGCTCAATTGGACGCATCCTGGCAAAGGCGCGCGGCTGGCCCGCGCCGCCCGCGGGACGGAGCTTGCGCCAGAGCTGCGGATCTGGCGGGTGCCCGCTGATGCGGTCGCCGATCTTCGCCGGGCCGGTGTCGTCCGCATCAGCCGGACCGAGCGGCTCCTGCCGACCGCTGCCGCGGCGCTACAGCTCGCAACCGACCCGCTCGTCCCCTTCGAGTGGTGGCGTGCCGCGGTGGGCGCTGACCAGGTCGACTCGCCAGGACCCGGCAAGCCCGTGACCGTCGTGGATTCCGGCATCGATCTGAGCCATCCCGAATTCGCGACCCGTCCGAACACGACCGCACTCAACCCCCAGACGACGACCGAACTGGACGAGGACCACGGGACGGCGGTCGCTTCCGTCGTCGGCGCACCGAACAACGGCGTCGGCATCGTGGGCGTCTATCCGGATGCGGTCCTGCGCGTGTGGGACGCGAGCCCGTTCGGCTTCCTCAATGAGGGCTCGGCGATCGAGGGGATCGTGGAAGCGGCGCGGCACGGGCCCGGCGTGATCAATCTCAGCTTCGGCGGTGAGGACGATGACCCGCTGCTCGACGACGCGATCCAGTTCGCGTTTCGGTCGGGCTCGCTCGTCGTAGCCGCCGCGGGCAACGAAGCGCTCGACGGCAATCCGCCGAACTTCCCCGCGTTCTATCCGCACGTCCTGACGGTCGGCGCGACCGATCAGGGCGGCCGCGTCGCTGCCTTCTCCTCCCTCTCGCCCACCCTCGATCTTGCCGCCCCAGGTGTGCGCATTCCTGTGGCTGAGCCGCTCGCGCAGGAGCCCACCGGCTACAGCACCACCGGAAGCGGCACGAGCTTCGCGTCGCCGCTGGTCGCCGGCGCCGCGGCCTGGGTCTGGACGACGCGGCCGGATCTCGACAACACGCAGTTGTTCGAACTGATGCGACGGTCGGCCAAGGACATCGCGGCGCCGGGCTTCGACAATGCGTCGGGCTATGGGCTGCTGAACATCCCAAGCGCGCTGAACTTCCCGACGCCGGCGAGTGACCCGCAGGAGCCGAACGAGAAACCGAGCGAGATCGAGGCCCACGGTCTGTTCTCGAGCGCGACCCAGCCCCTGACGACGCCCGGACACACTGCCGGATCGATCACGGCCCGCGTCGACCGCAGCGAAGATCCGCTCGACTTGTATCGCGTCTGGGCGCCGGCGGGCCACACGCTGAGGGCGAAGGTCACGGGGTCGGTGCTGGTCCGTCTGCTGCAGCGCGTGACACAGGTGCGCGCGCTGGCGGTCGGAAAGCGCGGAGTCGCGACGTACCGCAACCGCGGCAAGGGCGTGTACGTCTACGTCGAGGTTCGTCCCGCGGTACGTCTCGCCGAGTACCGGCTCCGCCTCACGGCCGCTCGCAAGTAACGCCGGTCCATTCGGCCCACGCGACCCCCGGCTTGCGGACGCTGACGCGTACTCGCTTGACGGGCAACTCGGCGTTGAGCGCGTCGGCAGCCGCAGCGGCGAGCGTCTCGAGCAGGCGGTAACTCTTTGCCTCGTTGACGCTCTTGACGATGTCCCGCACCCGGCGGTAATCGACTGTCGCGTCGATCGCATCTTCCCTCGGCTGGTTGATCTCCAGCAATACGTCGAAGATGAACGTCTGTCCATCACGGCGCTCGTCGTCGTTGACGCCGTGCCGGCCGAAGAGCTCGAGCCCGTGCACCTGGACGATCATCCGGCCACCGCCGTTGCGACTGTCAGCGCTTCGACGTGCTCGCGCACGTCGTGGGCGCGGAGGATGGTCGCGCCGCGCTCGTAGGCGGCAACCGCCGCCGCGATGCTCGCTGCGAGCGAGCCCGTCGTCGCAGTCGCATCGCCGACGATGCGTCCGAGCGAGCTCTTGCGCGAGAACCCGACGACGACCGGGCGGCCGAGCGCCGTGAGGACGTCGAGCCTGCGGACGAGCTCGAAGTTCTGCTGGACGGTCTTGCCGAAGCCGATGCCGGGATCGAGGGCGATGTGGCCCTCCGGGATGCCGGCGTCGACCGCGAAGCGGAGTCGCTCCTCGAGGAAGGCGGTGACCTCGGACGCTACGTCGTCGTAGGTCGGATTCTGCTGCATCGTCCGCGGCTCGCCCTGCATGTGCATCAGACAGAGGTACGCGCCGGACTCGGCCACAACCTCGGCCATTTGCGGGTCACCTCTGAGTGCCGTCACGTCGTTGACGAGCTCTGCGTCGAGCTCGAGCGCGCGGCGGGCGACCTCGGCCTTCGCGGTGTCGATCGAGATCGGAGCGCCGTGCAGAGATTCGAGCACCGGCACAACCCGACGGAGCTCCTCTTCCGCGGAGACCCCCTCGGAGCCCGGTCGCGTCGACTCGCCCCCCACGTCGACGATCGCGGCGCCCTCGTCCACCATCCGCCAGCCGGCCGCCGCGGCGGCCGCGGGCTGAAGATGGATGCCGCCGTCGGAGAAGGAATCGGGCGTCACGTTGACGACTCCCATCACGGACGGGCGCGCGAATCGTTCCTCGATCGGAGGCCGCTCGTTTGACACCAGTGGATACTTTCACCGATGGGGGAACACGACGTGCGTCGGCGCGCGGCGTGGAGATTCGTGCGCGCCGTGATTCGCTCGCAGGCCAGCGGCGGGAGGCGACTTTCACTAACCGACCGTGTTCCATTTACCGCGACTCGGTCGCGCGGCAAGCGGGGCTAGCCGCGCCGGCGTAGTCGTATGAGTAGGACGGCGGCGGTAATCAGAACGGCGCCGACGAGGAGACTCACGGCCCCGACCAGATGGGCGTCTCGCTCCTGGCCGAACAGCGTGACGTACGTGCTCCCCCCGCTGTGATCGCGGTACAAGATCCCGAGCAGCCCGTAGAGGCCGAGCAACCCGCCGACAGCGAGGAGGAGGACTCCCACGGCTAAGCGCAAGGCGCGTTCCATGAAGCGAATCCTTATCCAGTACGTTCGGGCTGTGCGCAGGGCGCTCGGGATCGTCTTGTTGGCGGTGGCATTCGCCCTCGGCGGCCTTGGAATCTGGACGATGGCGACAAAGGACGTACAGGGCGGTCGTCACGAGGCTGGCGCGATCACTCTTGGGATCGCCGTCGTCGCGGCCGTTGCTGCTGCCGCCCTCCTCGGCTCACGTCGGCGTGGCTAACTCGGCGCATTCCCGTCACGAAGCTGACACGTTTTCGGGCCTGAACCCAAGGACATGTCCCAGCCACGTCCAGAACCGGTGGGAAGTCGGCGTTTCGACACACTTCTGGCACACCTGCGTCACGTTTCTCCGTCCGAACTGGCCAGGTCCTAGGGTCAGACCCCAAGACGTGTCGCCTCGGGACACGTCATGTGCCTGGCACCGGACAGGTCGCTTCGCGCCACTGGCTTGGGGTCTGACCCAAAGTCATGACCCGTTTCGGGCAGGTCAGTGGTGGTCGTGCCAAGAAGAACGCCAAGCCGATCGCAAGGACGATCGAGACGAGGTTCCCCCAGCCGGCGATCGTCGCGATTGCCATCCCCAGCACTTCTCCGATCGCGCAGCCCGTGAGGCAATGCGTCGTCGCGGAGACAGCCGCGCGGTTCAGATCCTGCTCAGCGTGTGCGTGCAAAGCGCTGGACAGCCTCCATGAGCTCCTTGCTCTTGGCGGCCGCCTCCTTCGGATTTCCCGAGGCGAGCGCGTCCGTCACACAGTGGTTCACATGGTCATCGAGCACCTTGAACGCCAGGCTCCCGAGCGCGGTGTTCACGGCGGCGATCTGGGTGAGGACGTCGATGCAGTAGCGGTCGTCCTCCACCATCCGCTCAATGCCGCGCACCTGACCTTCGATGCGGTGGAGCCGCTTGACCAGCGCCTCCTTGTCGTAACCGTGCTTCATCCAGCCTCCCTTGTGCTGTGGAACCGCCGCAGCCGGAGCGAGTTCGAGACGACGAAGACGCTCGAGAACGCCATCGCAGCGGCGGCGACGATCGGATTGAGATAGCCGGCGACCGCAAGCGGGATCGCGGCGACGTTGTACGCGAACGCCCAGAAGAGATTCCCTTTGATCGTGCGCAGCGTCCGGCGCGCCAAGCGGATCGCGTCCGCCGCGCCGCGCAGGTCGCCGGAGACGAGCGTCAGGTCGGATGCCTCGATCGCGACGTCGGTCCCGGTGCCGATCGCGATCCCGAGGTCGGCCTGCGCGAGTGCCGGCGCGTCGTTGACGCCGTCGCCGACCATTGCCACGACCTCGCCCGCGGCCTGCAGGCGACGCACCTCGGCGGCTTTCTCGTGCGGCAGCACCTCGGCGATCACACGCTCGATCCCGACGTCGTCCGCGATGCGGCGCGCCGTGCTCTCGTCGTCGCCGGTGAGCAGCACCGCTGTCAGCCCGAGCTCCTCCAACTGACGCACGGCCTCTCGGCTCGTCGGCTTGAGCGTGTCGCGCACGACAAGCGTCGCGCGCGGCGAACCATCCCAAGAGACCCTGATCGCTCCGCTGCGGCGCGCCACTTCGACGTTCCGTCCCTCGACGACTCCGTTCACGCCGACGCCGGGCACGTTCCGGAAACCGGTCACAGGCGGCAGACTCCCCAGCTCACCGAGCGCCGCGCCCGCGATCGCACGGGCAATCGGGTGCTCGCTCGCCGTCTCGACCGCACCGGCGAACCGAAGGACGTCCAGCCGCGTCGCGCCGTTGAGCGGCGCGACCTCGACGAGCACCATCTTCCCTGCCGTGACGGTGCCGGTCTTGTCGAGGATGACGGTGCCGACACGCCGCGTCTGCTCGAGCACTTCCGGGCCCTTCAACAGGATCCCGAGCTGCGCCCCGCGACCGGTTCCCACCATCAGTGCGGTCGGCGTCGCCAGGCCGAGCGCGCACGGGCAGGCGATGATCAGCACAGCGACTGCCGCCGTGAAGGCATCGCTGACGTTGCCGGCGATCGCAAGCCAGCCCGCAAGTGTGCCGAGGGCAATGACCAGCACGATCGGGACGAACACGCCGGAGATACGGTCGACCAAACGCTGGATCGGCGCCTTACCTGCCTGCGCCTCCGCGACGAGACGCGCAATCTGCGCCAGAGCCGTTTCCGCGCCGACCTTCGTCGCACGAACGACGAGCCGGCCATACGTGTTGATCGTCGCACCGGCGACCTTTTCGCCGGGCTCGACCTCGACCGGCATCGACTCCCCCGTGAGCATCGACTGGTCGACCGCAGACTCCCCTTCGACGATGACCCCGTCCGTCGCGATCTTCTCGCCGGGCCGGACGACGAACAAATCGCCCGCCTGCAGCTGGTCGACTGGAACGAGCATCTCCGCGCCCTCTCGAAGAACGCGCGCCTCTTTGGCGCCGAGCTCGAGCAGCGCGCGAATGGCGGCGCCTGAGCGCCGGCGAGCCCGCGCCTCGAGAAAGCGGCCGAGCAGGATCAGCGTCGTGATCACCCCGGCGACCTCGAAATAGACGTCTGCGTTCAGCCCCGCAAGGAGAACGACCACCGACCAGCCCCACGCGGCCAGCGTCCCAAGCGAAACGAGCGTGTCCATCGTTGCGGTGAGGTGCCGCGCATTCAGCGCGGCCGCGCGATGGAAGGGCAACCCGGCCCAGAGCACGACCGGCGTCGCGAGCGCGAATGCGAGCCACTCCCAGCCGGCGAACTGCAGCGGCGGCACCATCGCCAGCAGCAACAGCGGGACGGTCAGTGCCAAGGACACGAGCAGGCGTATCCGCAGGGGCCGGACGAGATCGGCCCTCGCCTCGGTGTCAGACGGAAGTGCGGCCGTGTAACCGCTTTCTTCGACCGCGCGTACCAGATCGGGCGGGCCCACGTGACCCGCGTCGTACGCGACCGATGCAATCTCAGTCGCGTAGTTGACGCTTGCGGAAACACCGTCGAGCTTGTTGAGCTTCTTCTCGACCCGCGCTGCACACGAAGCGCAACTCATGCCCCCGATCTCGAGCTCGATCCGATTGGGGTATGTCGTTGTCGCGCTCACACCCAGAAGAATACCCCCTCTGGGTATGACTTTCTTTCCCGACGCCAGCCGCGCGCCGCGGCGGGCTTTGCCCGTCGCGGCTGAAACTGTTCGAGGTGAACCCGCGCGAAAGTCATCATGGCTCGCGAAGCGAGCCGGACTTTCGCGCGTTGTTAGCCTTTAGCGCCTTCGGGCGGCGGAGGCTGCATGGTGGCCCCGGGGATCGGGAACGGCCGGGCCTTCGGCTCGGGCTTGCGCTTCTTCTCGCCCTCGGGCTCGGGCTCGGGCTTGGGCGCCAGGTCCTTCTCCGCGAAGACCGATTCCTGCGCCTCGCCGGCGAGCAGGCGCTCGAACTGATCCTTGTCGATCGTCTCGCGCTCGATGAGGATCAGCGAGAGCCGGTGCAGCTCGTCGCTGTGCTCCTTGAGGACCTCCGTCGCGGTCATGTGCGCCTCCTCGATCACGCGGCGGATCTCGTCGTCGATCTCGCGCGCGATCTCCTCGGAGTAGTCGGGCTCGTTGCCCATCTCGCGCCCGAGGAACGGCATGTCGTGATTGCGACCGAGAACGCGCGGGCCGAGCTTCTCGCTCATCCCGAAGCGCATGATCATCTGCTTCGCGGTGTGCGTGACCTTCTCGAGATCGTTCGCAGCGCCGGTGGTGACCTCGTTGAAGACGATCTCCTCCGCGGCGCGACCGCCGAGAGTCATCGCCAGCTGGTTCATCAGCGTCGCCTTCGTCGTCAGATACCGGTCCTCACGCGGCAGCGAAATCGTGTAGCCGAGCGCCTGGCCGCGGCCGATGATCGAGATCTTGTGCACGTCGGACTCCCCGTCGAGGTAGTGGCCGACGATCGCGTGGCCGAGCTCGTGATAGGCGGTGATCTTGCGCTCCTCCTCGGAGAAGAGACGCGTCTTCTTCTCGGGGCCGGCGATCACGCGCATGATCCCTTCCTCGAGCTCTTCCTGCTCGATCACCTTCTTGCCGCGGCGCGCCGCGAGCAGCGCAGCCTCGTTGACGAGGTTCGCCAGGTCGGCGCCGGTGAACCCGGGCGTCCCGGCAGCCAGCGAGTCGAGTTCGATCTCCGACGCCAAAGGCTTGCCCTTCGAGTGCACCTCGAGGATCTTCTTGCGACCGTTCCGGTCGGGACGGTCGACGACGATCTGCCGGTCGAAACGGCCGGGACGCAGCAGCGCCGGATCGAGGATGTCCGGCCTGTTGGTGGCCGCGATCAAAATGATGTTGTCCTTCAGCTCGAACCCGTCCATCTCGACGAGGAGCTGGTTCAAAGTCTGCTCGCGCTCGTCATGCCCGCCGCCGAGGCCGGCGCCGCGGTGACGTCCGACCGCGTCGATTTCGTCCATGAACACGATGCAAGGCGAGGCCTGCTTGGCCTGCTCGAAGAGGTCACGCACGCGCGAGGCACCGACACCGACGAACATCTCGACGAAGTCGGAACCCGAGATCGAGAAGAACGGCACGCCGGCCTCGCCGGCGACCGCCCGCGCGAGCAGCGTCTTACCGGTACCGGGCGGCCCGTAGAGCAGCACACCCTTGGGGATGCGCGCACCGAGCGCCTGGAACTTCTTCGGGTTCTCGAGGAACTCCTTGATCTCCTGCAGCTCCTCGACGGCCTCCTCGACGCCTGCAACGTCCTTGAAGCCGATCTTCGGCGAGTCGGGCGTCATCCGCTTCGCGCGCGACTT
>DASWGR010000044.1:0-31680 GCA_036393535.1 Gaiellaceae bacterium
ACGTTCTTTTGCGAACTCCTCCAAGGCCTCGAGCCGGTCGAACGCCTCGTCGGTGAACACTTCCTCTCGCCCAGCCAGGCGAGTGCCTTCCGGGGGCTGCTCGCCACGGCGGTACTTGCCGGTGAGCAGACCGCTCGCCAAGGGGAAGTACGGCAGCACGCCGAGCCCGAGCCGCTCGCACGTCGGCAGCAGCTTCTCCTCCGCGTCGCGGTGGAGGAGCGAGTACCGGTTCTGTGCACTCACCGGCCGCGCATACCCGTGCTCGCGGCAGATCGCGTCAACCTCCTCGACCTGAGCCGCGTCCAGGTTTGAGTGGCCCACGTAGCGCACCTTCCCTGCACGCACGAGCTCGTCCAGCGCACCGAACGTTTCCTCTAACGGCGTGAGGTTGTCGGGCGAGTGGTACTGGTAGAGATCGACGACGTCGGTACGCAGACGCTGCAGCGAAGCATCGATCGCTTTGTGGATGTACGCGCGAGAGCCGCGCGCCTTGGTCCCGTCGTCCATGTCGCCGCCGAACTTCGTCGCAAGCACGACGCCGTCGCGGCGATCCTCGAGTACTTCGCCGAGGAAGGATTCGCTGCCGCCCTTGTTCCCGTAGATGTCGGCTGTGTCGAAGAGCGTGACACCGGCGTCGAGCGCTGCGTCCACGACGGCACGCGTTCCCTCGAGATCGACCCTCATCCCGAAGTTGTTGCAACCCAGGCCGACCACGGAGACCTCGGGCCCGTCCTTTCCCAACCGCCGCGAGCGCATGGCGGGCCATGCTAGAGCTTCCTTGTGCGCTACCGCCGCCTCGGCTCCAGTGACCTCGAGGTCTCCGAGATCAGCCTCGGCTCCTGGCTGACCTTCGGCGGCGGCGTCTCGAACGCCCAGGCGGAAGCATGCGTCGCCAAGGCATTCGAGGTCGGGATCAACTTCATCGACACGGCGAACGTCTACTCGCGCGGTGGCGCGGAGGAATTCCTCGGCGAGGTGCTGGCCGAGCGACCGCGCGACTCGTACATCCTCGCGACGAAGCTCTACTTCCCGATGAACGGCGACCGCGGCCTGTCACGCGAACAGGTCTTCAAGCAGATCGACGCGTCGCTCGCCCGGCTGCGCACGGACTACGTCGACCTCTACCAGTGCCACCGTTACGACGAACAGACGCCGCTCGAGGAGACGATGGAGGCGCTCAGCGAGGTCGTGCGGCAGGGCAAGGCGCGCTACCTCGGGTTCAGCGAGTGGAGCGCCGATCAGATCCGCGCGGCCCTCGCGCTGGTTCCGCAGGTCGAGAAGTTCGTCTCGTCGCAGCCGCAGTACTCGCTCCTATACCGCGTCCCCGAACGCGAGGTCATCCCGCTCTGCAAGGAGAACGGCATTTCGCAGATCGTCTGGTCGCCCCTCGCCCAGGGCACGCTGACCGGGAAGTACAAGCCGGGCGAGGAACCCGCGGCCGGCACCCGCGCGGCATCGCAGCAGATGGGCTGGACGATGGACCGCTTCCGCGACGATGACGTGCTGCGAGCGGTGCAGCGGCTGGCCCCGATCGCCGCAGGGCTCGGGATCACGATGGCGCAGCTCTCGCTCGCGTGGGTGCTACGCGAGGAGAACGTCGCGTCGGCGATCGTGGGAGCATCGCGCCCCTCGCAGGTCGAGGAGAACTCAGGCGCCTCCGGAATCGTGCTCGACGATGCAACCCTGCAGGCGATCGACGACGCCGTTGCCGACGTCGTCGTTCGCTAGTAGTGGAGCCCTCTTCGCTTCTAGGTGAGGCGCTTGCGCGCCTTCTGCACGGACGGCAGTGCCGCCTTCGCCTTCGCAAGCGGCCGCGCTTTGACCGCGACAGAGGCGGGCTTCGCCGAAATCGTGATCTCCTCGCCCGTCGCGGGATTGCGACCCTGGCGCGGTTTCGTTGCCTCCTTGACACGCACGACCAGCTGAACGAAACCGCCGATCCGCACCTTCTCGGCGTCCGCGAGTTGCTCGAGAACGACCTCCTCCAACGCCGCAAGCGCGGCCTTGGCATCGGTCTTGCTCAGGCCGCTGCGGTCGGCGACCTCACTTGCCAGTTGCGTCTGAGTCAGGGACATTGGACTCCTTCGGTTGTGGGCGAGATGACGTAGGGATTCAAGCGGGAACAGCAGACGGACGCCCGAGGGGGTCAGGTCACGACCCGATAGACCTCGAAAACCTCTGCAAACTCGCGGTTCACGTTGATTCCGTGGGTCCTGGCGACGTTCCGGATGTACTCCGGATCGCTGTAGCGCCGGTGCTGCTGCGACGCGTACTTCGACAGGGCGGCGACCTTCTTCTCGACGTGCGACTCCTGCAACGCGAAGTAGGCCTGGTAGGCGAAGTCGAAGTTGTTCCACGGGATCTCGTAGCCGAGGATCGTCGTGCGCTTGAACGCGCGCAGCCCTTCCGCGGCGATCACCTGATGATCCTGGTGGATGTCGTGCAGGCTCGGCTGGAAGACGGCGTCCGGCCGCCAGTCTTCCCAGAGCGCAACGAGGAGCTCGAGGATGTCTTGCCGGTGTTGGGGAAACGTGCGGACGTCGAAGTCGTGCACGGTCAGGTTCTCCGGCGAGATCCCGAGCTCGGCGGTCGCCTCCTTCACCTCTTGCGCCAGCGTGTCCGGCGGAAAGCCCTCCGGTAGCGACCGGGTGGCGATCGAGAACGCCACGTAGCGGACGTCCGCCCCTTCCTCCACCAGCCGCGTCATCGTCCCGCCGGCGCCGAACTCGCCGTCGTCGGTATGTGGCGCAAGCACGAGTACGCGCTCCCAGGCTCCGATCACGCGGCCCTTCCTATCACGACCCCCGTAGTCTTTGTCCCTCATGCCCCATGGCGACCTGGCTCAGCTGTCTGCGGTAATCGGCGGGCTGGGAGCGGCGGCGATGCTCATTTCGCGTACGCGCGCTCAGCTCCTGGCCGGCCTGGCCGTGACCGCGGCGGGCGAGGCCGCCCTCGCGGCAGCCCTCATCCCGGGGGCCGATCTCAAGCTGCTCGTCAGCCCTGCGAGCCACGCCGCTGCCCTCGTCGTCGGCGTTCTCGTGGTCGGGGCCGGAGCCGCGGCACTTGCTCGATACCCGGCGATCGTCCCGGTCGTGCTGCTCGCTGCGGCGCCTTTCCGGATCTCCGTCTCGATCGGAACGCAGAAGGCTTACCTGCTCCTGCCGCTCTACGTCGTCCTGGCGGCCGCAGCTCTGGCACTCCTGATCCGTGCCCTACGCGGCGACGTCGGCAGGCCGCTGCCCCCGCTGCTCGCCGTGCCCGCGGCCGCGTTCGTCGCCCTCGCCGGGGTCTCGCTCGTCTGGACGCGGGATCTGCGACAGGGCACGATCGAGCTCCTCTTCTTCCTGTTTCCGTTCTCCGCGCTCGTCGTCGCCGTCATGCGCTCGCCCTTCCGTTCGTGGCATCCCCGCGCACTCGCGGCGACGCTGGTCGCCCTGGCCGGACTGTTCTCCGCGGTCGCGCTCTTCCAGCGCCTGACGCACGGACACCTCCTCGCCGGCGACGTCGAGCGTGCAAATGCGTACACCACGTACTTCCGCGTGACGTCGCTGTTCAAGGACCCGAGCATCTTCGGCCGGCACGTCGTGATCGCGATCGCAGTCCTTCTTGTCGCGGTCTGGCTCGGGCGGATCGGCTTCTGGGCGGGCACGGCGCTCATCGCCTTTCTCTGGGCAGGACTGCTCTTCTCCTATTCGCAATCGAGCTTCGTCGCACTGTTCGCCGTCGGCGTGGCGGTGTCGTATGCGCTGGGGGGACCGAGGATGCGGCGCGTGCTGGTCGTCGGCGGCGCGGCCTTCGTCCTCGCGGGAGCGGCCTTTGTCGCCGCCACCGCAGTGAACGATTCCGCGCGCCAGGCCACGAGCGGCCGGACGCGCCTCGCAAGAGTGACGTGGGTCGTCTTCACCAACCATCCGCTCGCCGGCGTCGGGATCGGCGGCCAGCCGCAGGCGAGCAAGGACGAGGCGAACACACAGCTGTCGGCAAAGCGAGACCGCTCGCACACGACGCCGCTGACCGTCGCAGCGGAGCTCGGCCTCATCGGCCTCCTGGCCTACGCTGCGTTGCTCGCCGGCGCGACCCGGCTGCTCTTCCTGCTCACCGGCCTGAACCGCGCGCTTGGGCTGGGAGCGTCCGCGGTCTTCCTCGCCCTGTTCGTGCACTCGCTCTTCTATTCGGGCTTCTTCGAAGACCCGATCGTGTGGGGCGTGATGGCGCTCGCGGCCTGGGCCTGCGTCGCTCTTTCACGTAAAACGCTCCCGGGCCCACCGACTGCGCCTGACCCGCAAGTCACCGAGCGTCCTCAGGATGGCGGGACGCCACAAACGGCTCCCGAGCTCCAACACCAGGCTCCGCTGGCAGACTAGATCCGCCCGGTGCGCCGTCGGATCCTTCTCATCGTGGTAGTCGTCGTGCTGCTCGTCGCGGGCGCAGGCGCCGCCTATTTCGTCAAGTCGCGTGAACGACCGGGGGGAAAGCTCGACACGAAGCTGAGCGGCGTTTCGGCGTCCGTCGCCACGAACGCGCCCGAGCCGACGCAGCCGAAAAAGAAGAAGGGTCGCTACCACGTCGTCGACGACAAGCGCTGCTGGGACAACTTCGGCGGAGATCCCGCACGAACGCTCTCGCGACCCCAAATCGACATCGGCCTGCCGCTGCGGCACTTCTGGGTCGTCGGCCTGCGCAGCTACATCGAGTACCCGCCCAGCTACTGCAACGGGATCCTGTACGTGAACACCTTCGGCGGTCGCACGGTCGCGCTCGACTCGCACAACGGGCACAGGATCTGGCAGCGCCTAGGGGCCAAGAAACCCTCGACACCGGCGATCGCAGGCACACGGCTGATCGTGAGCTCGCAGGACGGCCACGTCACGGCGTACAACCGCTTCAACGGCCAGCTGCTGTGGCGGCTGCAGGTCAACGCGAAGATCGAGTCCTCGCCGGTCGCAGTCGGCCGTGTCGTTTACTTCGGCGCGACGGACGGACGGCTGTTCGCGGTCTACGTGCGCACCGGCCGCGTCAAGTGGGCCTACGACACGGGCGGCAGGATCAACTCGAGCCCGTCGATCTCCGGCAACCGCATCTTCGTCTCGACGTACGCGGGCTCGATCTTCTGCCTACGCGCAAGCGACGGCCACAAGCTCTGGGACAGGTACTTCCGCCGCGACGTGCTCCGCTACGAGAGCTTCTACGCCAGCGCGTCGACCGACGGACGGCGCGTCTTCACGATCGCCCGCTCGGGGAAGATCTATGCCGTCTCCGCGAGCAGCGGCCACGTCATCTGGACGGCGCGGGTCGGAGGGTTGGGCTATTCCACACCGGCCATCGCCCACGGCCGCGTGTTCATCGGCGGGTTCGACGGAGGCATGCGCGCCTTTCGTGCCAGCACCGGACAGCTGCTCTGGCGGCGCAACCTCGGCGGCCGGATTCTCGGCGGCTCGTTCGTGGCCGGCAGCCTCGTCTTTACGTCGACGCTCGAGCGGCGCACGTTCGCGCTGCGCGTCTCGGACGGCAAGATCCTCTGGCGGCTGAACATCGGGAAGTACTCGCCGGGGATCGTCACCGAGCGCCACTACTTCTTCACGCTGAACGGAATCGTGATGGCGTGGCACGGACGCCGGAGCCCGCAGATCCTTGCGCTTCAGCGACGGGCTGCGAAGAAGAAGTCAGCGCAGGGGCGGGTGACGACGGCGCCACAAGGGCGAACGCCGTAGGCCGAAGCTTGCCGCCCGCCAGGCCGCGGCCCGCGCGCCGTAGGACGCACGCCTGAGTCTTCCGGCCACGTCGGGCCGCTCGTGCGTCTCGTATCCCAGCTCGGCGAGAAGATCTCCCGCGACCTGGTCGAACACGCCCACGTCCTCCGGGGACATCTGCAGCCGCCAGTCCCGAAGGCCTGCCGTGGGCGGCCGGTTGAGGCTCTGCTGGTGCGGCTTGGACGAGACGTCCACATTGCCGGCGTAGTCGGCCATCGTCGGTTCGTACGGGAGGCGTGCGAACGCTGAGACCTTGCGGAGCACCGACTCGACGTCGCCGACGAGATCCTCGTAGCGCACTTCGAGGTAACGCTCGGCTCCGACGCGCCGGCCCAGACGTTGCGCCCCCTTCACTTCGGTGCGCCACTGGCACGCGAACCCGGCGACGGTTCGCGGCTGCATCCACGTCTCGGTCATCAATCCTTTCGGCATGGAGAGAAACGACGTCGCCGCGTCGCGTCCGTCACGGATCAGGTGGACGAAGAGCGCGTCCGGAAAGAGCCGCTCGAGCAGGCGCAGGTTCTGCATGTACATCGGCGTCTTGTCACCCCACCGCGGCTTGCCACGCTCGTCCGCGTACACGGCGTACACGGTGGCGATCGCCGCTCCGATCGGCATCCGCTCGGTCAGGCGCGCGCGCACGTTGTCCAGCGGCACGTCCCACTCCGCGAGCGTGTCGATCCTGCGCAGGTCGTCGACGAACTCGTCGGGGTCGACGTGCCGGAGATGGCGATCCGCGAGCTGCGGAACGAAGTAAGACTCATCGGGAACCGCCAACTCGGAGTGTCGGTCCAGCATCACGCGCAGCAGCGTTGTCCCCGAGCGGCGCACGCCGAGGACGAGCACGGGTGGGCCGCCGGGAGTCGCCGTCACGGACGGCGCACGCGCACGACGACCACGGCCGTCGGCACAGAACGATTTCCCGCGAGATCCTCGGCGACGAGATTCAGCTTGTGCCGGCCGCGCCGAATCGCATGACCGCGCACCTTCCCATACCACTGCAGCCGCCCGCGCAGCCGCGTGGAGTTCGTGAACACACGGCGCGTACCGTCGACGAAGAGGAGCGCGTGGGCGTGTTCGGAGACGGTGTAGGTCACCCTGAGCTTCTCCGCACCCGGCCGAAAGACCCTTGGCCGGAGGCTGGTGAACTTGATCGACGGTCTGATCGTGTCGACGCGGATCGGGTTCGGCAGATCGATCGTCCTGCCGGCGCGCTGGAGATGCACCAGCGGGTAGTAGATCCCGTCCGGCACGAGCTCGCCCGAAGCATCTCGTCCGTCCCACCGTGCGTGCACGTCACCGCGAGGGAACGAGCCCTCGGCAACAGTCACCTCACCCGCGTTAGTGCGGACGGCGATGCGGATCTGATCCGCTTTCCGTAGCGAGAAATCGATGTTCGCTGCCTTGGAGGCGCAGCGGCACACCGGCGAGAAGACGTCGTCTACCCGGGTCTGCGAGATCGGGCTAGGCTCGAGCTTCAGGCGCTGCGTCACCGCGAATGCCGTCGCGGTCGCCACGATGAGCAGGAGCGCCAGAATCGTGGGTGCGTTGCGTCTCATCGGGGCGCGATTGTACGCCGCGCATGCCGGTCGCCAACCAGACCACGAACGCGGTCAGCCCGATGCCGAGCCCGATCGCGATCACGTAGCTCGCGGCGGGTACGTTCAGCAACTTGATTCCGCTCAACGCGAGCACGCCGGCGAGGCCGAGTCGAAGCGCGTCCTGAGGGATCTGAAGCGTGAACCGGCTCGAAATCCAGATCCCCGGGATGGACCCGAGCAGCAGCCAGCCCATGGCGTGCAGATCCACATTCCCCTGCAGGAGATGGCCTAGGCCCGCAACCCAGAGCAATGCGGCTGCATGGAAGATGTCCGTGCCGACGATCCTCGCGATGGTGAGCGGATAGACCATCACCATGACGAGGCCGAAGAACGTGCCGCTGCCGACAGACGTGAGACCGACGATGAAGCCGAAAACGGCACCGATCGCGATAGCGCGGATCTTGTCCTTGCGCCGCAGAACAAAGCCGGCGTCACTCGGCTGCACCCCCCGCTTGACGAATGTCTTGGCAACGAGGCCGGCCGCACCGAGCACGAGCGCGGCGCCGATCGCATAGCCCTCCGCCGACTGGACTCCGTCGCCGTAGGAGCGCTCGAGCCAGCTGGCGACGGCCACTCCGAGCAGAGACATGGGGCCCGACCCCGCGAACATCCAGAGGGTGAGATGTGCATGCACATTGCCAAGCCGCCGGTGCCGCACTGCGCCGAAGGTCTTGAAGACCGCGCCGTGGAGGATGTCTGTCCCGACCGCGTACGTCGGCTTGAAGCCGAAGACGAGCACGAGGATCGGTGTCAGCAGCGCGCCGCCGCCCATCCCGGTCAGGCCGACAAGGACGCCGATCAGCAGCCCCGTGAGGGTGAACTGCCAGGTCATCTACGCGCGGTAGGCCTCGATCAGCACCTCGGCCACCTCGGGGCGCGAGAACTCCTGCGGCGGCAACTCCCCTGCGCCGAGCATCTCCCTTACCTTCGTGCCGGACAGGAAGACGTGGTCGTCCCCGCCGTGCGGGCAGGTTTTCGCAGAGGCCATCGAGCCGCACGCCTTGCACCAGAACGAGTGCTCGAAGAACATCGGCTCGATGTCGAGCTCGTGCGGCTCGAAGTCGTCGAAGATCAGCTGCGCGTCGTACGTGCCGTAGTAGTCGCCGACGCCCGCGTGGTCGCGGCCGACGATGAAGTGCGAGCAGCCGTAGTTCTTCCGGCAGATCGCGTGCCAGATCGCCTCGCGTGGCCCCGCGTAGCGCATCGCCGCCGGAAAGGCTGAGAGGACGACGCGGTCGGCCGGGTAGTAGCCGTCGAGCAGCACTTGGTAGCACTCCACTCGGGTCGCGGCCGGAACGTCGTCCGACTTCGTGTCGCCGACGAGCGGGTGGATGAGCAGGCCGTCGACGGTTTCGAGCGCGACCTTGGTCAGATATTCGTGCGCGCGGTGGATCGGGTTCCGGGTCTGGAAGCCGACCACGCGGCGCCAGCCGCGCTCGGCGAACTCCGCTCGCGTCTCCGCAGGGTCCTTCGCCAGCTCGGGAAAGGACGGCTCCGCACGCTCGAACACCGTCACGCGGCCCGCGAGATAGAGCGGCTTCTGCCCGTACAGCCGTGCGACACCGGGATGCGCCTCGTCGGTCGTGCGAAAGGCCTGCTGCGCCTCGCGCTGCTTGTCGTACTCGTAGGTCTCCTCGACCTCGAGCACCGCCAAGAGCCTGCCGGTGGCGTCCGCGAGGGCGACCCGGTCACCCTGCGGGGCGGCGTCGGCCGCGAGACACACGGGCAGCGCCCACGGCAGGCCGTTCGCGAGCCGCATCGTGTCGAGCACGGCCTCGTAGTCCTCGTGGCCGATGAAGCCCTCGAGCGGCGACAGCGCGCCCGAGGCGATCATGTCCAGGTCGGAGAGCTCGCGCGACGTCAGCGTCACGACCTCGAGCGTCTCGACATCGTCAGGCCGCTTTCCGGCGCGATCGACCAGCGTGCCACCGTGCGGCGCGATCAGCTTCGTGTCGGTGGCGACGCTCACGCCGTCACCGCGACCGCGATCAGGCCGCGCTCTTCGAGCGCCGTGAGGATTCGCTGCGCGCTCTGCTCCGGCGCTTCGTGCTCGGATTCGATGCGGAGCTCGGGAGCCTGCGGCGCCTCATACGGATCGGAGACGCCCGTGAACTCCTTAATCTCGCCGCGAAACGCCTTCTCGTAGAGGCCTTTGACGTCGCGTCGTGCGCACTCGTCGACCGAGGCGTCCACGAAGACCTCGACGAACGCGCCATACTGCTCGACCATCGCGCGCGCCTTGTCCCGCGCTTCCCTGTACGGGGAGATCGCGGAGACGATCACCGCCGCGCCGTGCCGGGTCAGTCGTGAGGCGACCCAGCCGATACGGTCGATGTTGGTGTCGCGGTCCTCCTTCGAGAAGCCGAGCCCCTTCGAGAGGTGCTCCCGCACCTCGTCGCCGTCGAGCCACTCGACGAGGCGTCCTCGCCGCTCGAGCTCGGGACGCACGAGCTCCGCGATCGTCGTCTTGCCTGCTCCTGACAGGCCGGTAAACCAGAGCGTGAAGCCTTGCTGATCAGTCATTCGACTCCTTTACCAGTCGCGTGTTGCCGTGGATGCCGCACTCGAGCTTGTCCGAGCCAGCCCAGCGCCCTGCACGTTCGTCCTCGCCCTCGAGGACAGGACGGGTGCAAGGCATGCAGCCGATCGACGGATAGCCCGCGTCGTGGAGCGGGTTGTACGGAATCTCGTTGACGTGGATGTACGCTTGGACGCGCTTCGCGTCCCAGTCCACGATTGGCTGGATCTTCCAGACGCCGTAGCGCTCCGACCACTCGACGCGCTTTGCATCCGCGCGTGTCAGCGCCTGCTCGCGGCGAATGCCCGTGATCCAGGCGTCGTACGGCGCAAGCGCGCGCTCGAGCGGTTCGACCTTGCGGATGTGGCAGCAGCGATCCGGGTCGCGCTCCCACAGATTCGGGCCCTCCTGAATCGCCTGCCGCGCGACGGTAATGACTTCGGGGCGCTCGAGCGTCAGCCCGTAGCGCTCGACGAGGCGGTCGCGCGTCTCGTAGGTCTCCCTGAAGAAGAGCTGCGTGTCGAGCTCGACGACGGGGATCTTCAGACCGAGCTCGCCGAACACCATGTGCACGAGCACAGAAGACTGTCGCTGCCACGAGCACGTGAGGCACATGCGGTCACCGAACTGTGCGTACGCCCAGAGCAGAGCCTCTTCGGCCGTCATCGCTTCGACGTCAGGAAGCTGGAGTGCCGGCGCGGTCGCCAAGGAGCACCTCCTTCAGGGTGTCGCCGCGGAGGCCGCGGCGGAGCGTCTCGAGCGGGATGACCTCGTCCGGCGCGATGTTGCCCAGGTTGACGGCAGGGCCGAACTCCTTGATGAACCAGGCCTGCGCGGCCTTAGTCGGCGCCTCGAAGACGACGTCCTCGAGGGGCACCGCGTCTGCGATCTCGCCGACGAGCTCAGTCCGCATGTCGCCGGACTTGCTGAAGATTCCTGCGGTCCCGCCCTCGCGCGCTTCGGTGATCACCTTCCAGGCGCCGGCGTCGAGCTCCTCGCGCAGCCACTTCGTCCACTCCTCCGACGTGAACTCGACATCGGCGTCCTTCGACCCGACCTCGGAGAGAACGGTGAAGTCGCGCGCGAATTCCTCGATCAGCTCGAGCTTGCGCTCGCGCGGCAACTCGATCACGCCGTCCGAGATCTCGACGTGCGTGAGACCGAGCCCTTGCAGCCAGCGCTTGTAGCCGTCGAGCTTGTCCTGCACGAAGACGACCTCGAAGAACGTGCCGCCGATGACGACCGGCTTTCCGCTCAGGACGTCGAGCTTCGCGCGTAGGTTCCGGGTCACGTAGGCGGTTCCCCAGCCGAGCTTCACGATGTCGATGAAGTCGCCCGACGTTTCGAGCACCTCCTCCCACGCGCGAGGGCCGAGGCCCTTGTCGATCACGTGTGTGAGCCCACCTGGACGCGGTGCCAGGCCGAGGTCAAAGCCGCTCATAGAGCTCCTGCAGCTTGGCCTTCGCACGTTCCTGCACGTCGTGGAAGAGCGAGTTGCCGTGCGAGTCGATGCCGACGGTCAGCGGACCGAAGCCCCTGACTCGGAACTTCCAGAGGCACTCGGGCATGAGCTCCTCCCACGCGACCTCCTCGATCTCCTCGATCTGCGTCGTCTCGAGCGCGGCCGCCCCGCCGACGATCGCGAAGTAGACCATCCCCAGTCGCTGCATCGGCTCGATCGCTTCGTCAGGGAGGCCGCCCTTGCCGCAGATCGCGCGGACTCCGTACTGCGCGCCGAGGCCTTCCGTGAACCGCACCATGCGCGCGGAGGTCGTCGTGCCGATGCAGATCTTCTCGTACTTGCCGGGACCGAGCTTGCGCACGCCGGGCGCCGTGTGCAGCAGGAACGCGCCGCTGAGATCCATCGGCGGCGCGATGCCCTGGTCGAAGATGCGGATCTGCGTGCGATCGCGGATGCCGATGATGTGGCCGTCGACGGTCACCTCGTCGCCGGCACGCAGATCGCGAATCGCCTCCTCAGTCGTCGGAAAGGTCAGGCTCTTAGAACTCACGGTCGAACTCCGGCCGCATAGCGGCCTGTCCGCGCAGCGGACCGGTGGAGGGGGTCTGGGGGAACCGGGAGGTTCCCCCAGCGGGTCGCAGTCGCGCCCGCCTAAAACTCACGGTCGTACTCCACCTCTCCGTTCGCGGCGATGTGCGCGCTTGCGCGGCGCGCCGCCCAGCATTGATAGTTCACTGCAACCGGATTGAGCGTCATGTGCGTGTCCGCATGCTCGACGTGGCACGAGAGCACGGTCACGTCGCCGCCGAGGCCCATCGGGCCGATGCCCGTCTCGTTGAGCAGCTCGTAGAGCTCCTCTTCGAGCTTGGCCACGTGCGGATCGGCGTTGCGTGTGCCGACCGGGCGCGCAATCGCCTCCTTGGCGAGATACATCGCGTAGTCCGCGCTGCCGCCGATGCCGACGCCGACGATGCCGGGCGGACAGGGCTTGCCGCCGGCGCCGACGATCGACTCGAGCACGAACTTCTTCACGCCCTTCACACCGTCCGCGGGAACGCACATCTTCAGGAAGCTCATGTTCTCGCTGCCCGATCCCTTCGGCACGCACTTCACGTCGAGGCCGTCCCAGTCGGGAATGAACTCCCAGTGAACGATCGGCAGCCGGTAACCGGTGTTCGGTCCGGTGTTCTCGCGCGTGATCGTGTGCACGGCGTTCGAGCGCAGCGGATGCTCGACAGTCGCGCGCTCCGTACCGGTCTTGAGGGCGGCGTAAATTCGTGCCGGATGCAGGGGAAAATGCTCACCGACACGGCATGCATAGACGGCGATTCCGGTGTCCTGGCAGACGAGGTTCTTCTCGCTTTCAGCGACGTTGACGTTCTTGAGAATCGTCTGCAGGACGCGCTGTCCGGGCACGGACGTCTCGCGCGTCGCCGCATCGGCGAGCGCATTGCGCAGGTCCTGCGGAATGTCCTTCAACGCCCAGACGTAGAGGTAGGCGGCCGCGTCTTCGACCGCTGCTTCGAGATCGGTGATCGTGATCGTTGTCATGCCTTCGCTTTCTCTGCCGCGGCCTTGCCCGCGCGCCGGCCGAAGACGCAGCACTCGAGCAGGCTGTTCCCCATCATGCGGTTGCGACCGTGCGTGCCGCCGGCGATCTCGCCGCATGCATAGAGCCCTTCGAGCGTCGTCTCGGCATTCGCGTCGATCACGAGGCCGCCGTTCTGGTAGTGGAGGACGGGATACGTGAACAGCCGTTCGCGCAGCGGGTCGATCCCGCCCGCACGGTACCGGCGCAGCATGTAAGGCAGCGACACGTTGGCGTCGGCTTCGGAGATCCGCGTCGTATCGAGAAACACGGCCGGTCGTCCGTCAGGCGTCTCGACGCCTTTGCCCTTCTCGACCTCGTCGACAATTGCCTGGCTGACGGCATCGCGCGGGCCGAGGGAGTCGGTGAACTCCTCACCGTCGGCGTTGAGAAGCACGGCGCCGTAGGCCCGTGTCGTCTCGGGAATGGAGTAGCCCTGCATGTTCTGCGGCCATGCTCCGCCGTTCGGGTGGTACTGCAAGGCGTCGAAGTCGCGCACCTCGGCGCCGAGATCGACCGCGATCTGCGTCACCTCGCCGGTCGCACCGGGATGGTTCGTCGACAGCTCGCCGCGCTCTTTCGCCACGCGGAAGCACCGCCCGCCCGCTGCGAGGACCACCGTCGTGGCGTCGATCGTGTGATCCCCGCAGCGTGCGCGCCAGCCGTTCTCGGTCCGGGCGAGGTCGGCGAGCGGTGACTTGGGAAAGGTCTGGATGCCGGAGCTTTCGGCGGAATCGCGCAGCGCGGTCGTGATCGCGTGGCCCGTGCGGTCGCCGACCTGCAGCAGCCGCTTGCGCGACGCGCCGCCACAACGGGCAAGGCGGTAGCCGCCGTTCTCCCGTGTGAACTCGACGCCGAGCTCTTCGAGCCAGTGGATCGCCGACGGCGCCTCGCCGGTGAGGATCTCCACCAACGCGCGGTCGGCCGTTTCGTGGGAGGACTTCCAAACGTCCTCTGCGTGCTGCTCGGGGGAGTCGTCGTCCCCGAACGCGGCCTGAATGCCGCCCTGCGCTTTGGCCGAGTTGCAGGACTGAAGCGCGCCCTTCGTCGCCAGCGCGACCCGCGCACCGGCCCCCTGGGCCGAGACCGCAGCTGCCAGGCCCGAAGCCCCGCTGCCGATCACGAGCACGTCAAAGGAAGAGTCCGCCACGACCACCAGACCTTAGCACGATTTAGCTAATTCGACGTATTAGCCGTCGTTATTCAATAGATCGAGCGCAACAGTTCCTCGACCTCGGCCGCGGTCGGCGGCCGTGGGTTCGCCTTGGCGCCTGCGCGCTCGACGGTCGTGGCCGCGACCTCGGCGAGTTCTTCCTCCGGCACCCCGAAGTCGCGCAGCCGTTCGAAGCCGCCGAGGCGTGCCAGTTCCTCCACGTGCGCGGCGGGATCGTCCGTGCCGAGCGCCTCGCCGAAACGGCGCACGGCTTCGGGCGCGACCTCGGCGTTGAAGCGCAGGGCAACCGGCAACGCCAGCGCGTTCATCGCGCCGTGTGGCAAGCCGTAGCGTCCGCCGAGCGCCTGCGCGATCGCGTGGCCGAGCCCGAGCATCGAGCCACCGAGCGCCATCCCGGAGTGCATCGCGCCCTCCAGCAGCTTCGTCCGTGCGGCGAGATCCCGCGGCGAGTCGACGACACGCGGGAGCCATTCGCCGATCAGCCGGGCCCCGGTGAGGGCGTGCTCGTCGGCATCCGCATTGTGGCCCTCGACATACAGCGCTTCCGCACTGTGCGCGAGCGCGTTGAGCGCGGTGCCGACGGTCTCAACGCGTGGAAGAGAGAGCGTCAGCGCCGGCTCGTAGACGACGCCGCCGAGGTGGGCACCGACCCCGCCGCCGCGCATCCTTCGCTCGGGATCGCGGATCCCGTAGAAGGACGTCCACTCCGCTCCGGCGTACGTCGTCGGCACGGAGACGACGGGAACGTCTGCCGCGCCAGAGATCGCCTTGCCGAGGTCGATCGCACTCCCTCCACCCACGGCGATCACCCCGTCGCCGGCGTGCTCGGCGGCAGCCGCAACCTGATCCGATGGAACCTCCGTCCAGCGCGCTGCCGTGCGCACGCCGAGGTTCGTGCCGGCCATGCGCTCGCTCGCGACGAGGAGCGGCTGCTTGATTCCGAGCTCGCCCAGCACGCCGGGGAGCGCGGCCAAGCCCCAGCGGACGATCACGCGGGCAGACGACCCTGGGCAAACGCGACGAAGGCGCGCGCCGCCCGTGTCTCGCTGCGCCCGCTCGCGCGGGCGAGGAAGATCTCCCGCACCGGATCGAGCCCGCGGACGCGGGCGGTGGCGATCCGGCCTGCGGCGAGATCGGCCTCGATCGCCAAGCGCGAGATGAACGCGACGCCGTGTCCGGCAAGCACCGCACTGCGCACTGATTCCTGCAGGCCGAGCTCGAGCCGGACGTCGAGATCGCGCAGCCGCATCCCCGCCTTGCGCAGCTCGTCCTCGATGACCTGACGAACGCCTGCCCCCTCCTGCATCACGATCAACTTCTCGCCCTTCAGATCGTCGAGCGAGATCGTCTTGCCGGCGAAGCGATGACCCGACGGGCAGACCAGCACGACCTCGTCGCGGAAGAACGGCTCGAACGCGACGCCGCGGTGGCGGCGTCCCGCGCCGACGATGCCGAGCTCGAGCTCGCGCTCCGCGACCCGGTCGACGACGGTCTGCGTGTCGGAGACCGTTAGTCGAACGCGCACGTCCGGATGGTGTTCCTGGAACTCACAGAGCAAGAGCGGGACGACCGTGCCGCCCGGGCCCGTCGAAGCGCCGAGCTCGAGCGTGCCCGTGATCGCCCCTTCGTCGTCGGCGTCGAGCTCCTCGAGCAGGTGCTCCTCGGCGGCGAGCAAGCGTTGAGCCGATGCGTAGAGGCGTCTCCCGGCTTCGGTCGGCTCGACCCGGCGACCGGAGCGGTCGAGGAGTTGCCGCCCGAGACGCTGCTCGAGCGAGCGGATCTGCAAGCTGACCGCCGGCTGGGTGACCCCGAGCCGCTCGGCCGCCTGAGAGAAGCTCTTCCGCTCCACGACGGCGCAGAACGCGGCTAGCTGACGTGTGTCCATAAGCATTCATTATGCAACCCGGGGCCGGGTGGGCAGGCTCTACGATCCTTCCGTGGCCTCAACGCCGCAGTCGAGCGACTCGTTCATCCTCCGGTTCTCGGAGCTGACGGAGGAGAGCCCGAGCCGGCCGCGTGACGCTCTGCTGCGCGCCTTCGACATCGCGCTCTCCGCGTTCTTTCTCCTCGTCACGCTGCCCTTGATGGTGCCGATTGCAGTCGTGCTGTTCCTGACGAGCGGACGACCGCTCCTCTACCGTGGCGAGCGGGTCGGGCGCGGTGGACGCGTGTTCGAGATGCTCAAGCTCCGGACGCTGCGCCGAGACGCGGAGGAACGGCTCGGCCCTTACCTCGGGGAGGAGCTCGTCCACCGCACACGCGAAGAGACGACCGCGATCGGTTCATGGCTACGCGCAACGCAGCTGGACGAGATTCCGCAGCTCTGGAATGTCGTGCGCGGCGACATGAGCCTCGTCGGCCCGAGACCGATTCGGCCCCGCTTCTTCGCAGCCCTGGTGGAGGAGCTGCCGGCGTACTGGCAGCGACTCGTCGTCCGCCCAGGCCTGACCGGCTTCGCCCAGGTGCGCCGCGGTTACGAGACCTCGATGGCGGAGAAGCTCGCGCACGACCTCGAATGGATTGCCGACCGTTCGCTGCGGCTCTATCTACGTACGCTTGCCACGACCGCGTGGCGCGTGTTGGGCCAGTTCGCGCGCGGCCTAACCGCGCGCAGCTAGCGCCCCTGCCGGTGACGCTGCCGAGTTTCTGGGTCGCGAGCACCAAGACAGAGGCCGCACTCGCTCGCAGCCAAGGCTGGCAGCCTTGGTAAGAGCGAGGGTGGAATCTGGCGCCGCGTGATCGCGGGCCAGAAGCCGGCGCGTGTCGCCGGTAGGGGCGCTAAACGTCGAGCCGGGCGTCCTCGAGGTCGAGATCGCGCTGAAGGCGACGCTCGACGTCGCCACCGATCACGCCCCGGCGGCGGAGATTCACGATCTCGGCGCGCTCGGCCTCGAGCAGCTCCCGACGGAGACGCTGGTAGTTGAGCGACCGCTCCTCGATGCCGCCGTCGTCGTCCTGATCGAAGCGCGAGGCGAACCTGCTCCGGCGGAAGCCGTACAACCCGCGCAAACGCTCGGCCGTGTCGTCGCGAACCCATTCTTCGCCTGTCAACTCCTCCAGTCGCGCGAGCGCAGCGTCGGCCGCCTTGATCCGCGCCTTCGCGTCCTCCTTCTCGTCGAGGTGGTCGGCCTCGATCCCGAACGTCCTGATGACGAGGGGGAGCGTCAGCCCCTGGAAGACGAGCGTCCCGAGGATGACGCAGAACGTAAGGAAGATGATCAGATCCCGCTCGGGAAAGGGCGTGCCCGAGTGCGTGGTCAAAGGGATTGCCAGAGCGGCGGCGAGCGACACTGCGCCGCGCATGCCGGACCAGGCGACGACAATCGGGTGGCCGATCGTGGCCCGCCCACGCTCTAGCCGCCGGGAGAGGAGCTTCGGCAAGTACAGGAAGACCGGTGCCCAAATGAGTCTCGTGCCGACCACGGCAGCGGTTGTCACCAGCCCGTACCAGATCAGCGTCCCTGCCGAGTGTCCGGTCAGGGCGTCGAGGATGTGGGACAGCTGGAGGCCCACGAGGGCGAATAGCAAAGCGTTGAGGACGAAGACGAGGATCTCCCACACCGCGAGACCTTGCAGTCGCGTCTGCACGGACGTGAGCTCGGGCGTACGCCAGCCGAGGTAGATCCCGGCTGTGACCACGGCGAGAACGCCCGACGCGTCCGCCGCATTCGCCGGGATGAAGGCGAGGTACCCGGTCATGAGCGCGATCGTCACTTCGACGGGCGGGTTGTCGAGCCGCCGTCGCAGTGCAGCGATGAGGAACCCGGCGACAAGGCCAATCCCCACGCCGCCCACGACGCTCCAGAGGAAGTGCCAGGAAGCGTTCCAAAACGAGAAGGCGCCTGACACCGCGGCGACAACCGCAACGCGGTAGAGCACGAGCGCGGTGCCGTCGTTGACCAGCGCCTCACCCTCTACCACCGTGACGATTCGTCGTGGGACTCCCAGCCGCCGCATGATCGCCGTCGCGGCCAGCGGATCCGTAGGAGAGACAATGGCTCCGAGTACGAACGCCGCGCTCCAGGACATGGAGTCGACCGCCGCGTGGGCAACAACGGCCACGACCGTCATCGTCGCGACCACGAGCCCGATCGCCAGCATTCCGATGGGGCGGGCGTTCGCACGCAGGTCCCTCAGAGAAGTGAAGAAAGCCGAGGCGTAGAGCAGCGGGGGCAAGACGGCGACGAGAACGACGTCAGGCGGCAGTTGGAGCGTCGGAATTCCGGGGATGAAACCGAGCGCCAGTCCCCCGAGCACCAGGAAGATGGGGTACGGGACACGCAGCATTGGCGCAGTCACGAGCATGGCCGCGACCGCCAACAGCAAACCCACGAGGAGGAGCTGCTCGTGCACCCCGAAGTGCATCCCTAGAGCCTAAATCGCGCCTAGACCTCTGGGTCGGAGGCTCTCAGCCGAGGACGTGCGATAGCACAACCGCGAGCACGTTCAAGACCGAGACCGTGAAGGCGATCGACGTGATCACCGCAGTGGCCTGAACGAACGCATGTGTCTGTGGCTCCAAACTCACCCCTCCCCCTGCTCACCATGTCACCCGGAAGGGGTACACGGCAATCCCTCGTTCGAGGGCCTCTCTAGACTGACCGCCCGTGTGCGGGATCTGCGGCATCGCCTCGACGAACGGCTCGGCGGTCACCGACCGCGTCGCGGCAATGAGCGCGACGCTCGTCCACCGAGGCCCGGACAGCTTCGGCGAGTTCAGTGACGGAGACGTCGCGCTCGCGGCCCGGCGGCTCTCGATCATCGATCTCGAGACGGGCGACCAGCCGATCGCGAACGAGGACGGGACCCTTCACGTCGTCCAGAACGGTGAGATCTACAACTACCGCGAACTGCGGCGGGAACTCGAGAGGACAGGGGGGCACCGCTTCCGCACGCAGGGCGACACCGAGGTTCTGCTGCACCTCTACGAGGAGCACGACGACCGCTTCGCGGAGCGGCTGCGGGGCATGTTCGCGATCGCGATCTGGGATGCACGCAGGCGGCGGCTGGTGCTCGCACGGGACCGCTTCGGGATCAAGCCGCTCTACTACCGCGCAACCGAGGGCGAGCTTGCCTTCGCCTCCGAGCTGCGAGCCCTGCCCCGCGGCGAGATCGACCCTGACGCGCTGGAGGCGTTCCTCGCCTTCAACTCGATTCCCGCCCCGCTGACGATCTTCCGAGAGATCCGCAAGCTCCCCCCGGGGCATCTACTGATCTGGGAAGACGGTCGCCTCGACGTTCGGCGCTTCGCGCGGCCCGCGCCGATCGAGGAGATTCGCGAAGACGAGGAGGCAGAGCTCGTCGAAGAGCTGCGCTCGCGCCTGCGGGACTCCGTGCGGGCACACCTCGTCAGCGACGTGCCAGTCGGCGTTCTCCTCTCGGGTGGCGTCGACTCGGCGTTCCTCGCTGCTTTGGCCGCGGAGGAGAGCTCGGAGGCATTGCGCACGTTCTCGATCGGCTTCGAGGAGCGCTCGTTCGACGAGCTCGCCGGTGCGCGCCTCGTCGCGGAGCGTTACGGGACGCAACACCGAGAACTGATGCTCCGCCCCGACGCGGCCTTGTTGTTGCCGGCTCTCGCCGACGCGTTCGACGAACCGTTCGCCGATTCGTCCGCGCTGCCGACCTACCTCGTGTCGCAGCTCGCAGCGAGCGACGTCAAGGTCGCGCTGTCGGGCGAAGGGGGCGACGAGCTCTTCGGGGGCTATTACACGTACGCAGCCGACCTGCTCGCGGCGCGCGTCGGTGGACTGGCGCGACTGGCAGGCCCGCTCGTCGAGCGGTTGCCGACGTCGACGTCGAGAGCGAGCTTCGACTACAAGGCAAAGCGCTTCGTGCGCTCGGCACACCTGCCGCCCCTCGAGCGCCACCACGGTTGGAAGGAGATCTTCTCGCCCGACCTTCGGGCGGAGCTCACCCGTGACCGCTCTGGTTTCGACCCCGTCGACATCCTTCGTGACAGGTACCGAGAGACCGAAGGCGCCGACGAGCTCGCACGGCTGCAGGACGTGGACCTCGGCATCTACCTCGTCGACGATCTGCTGGTGAAGACCGACCGCGCGTCGATGGCGCATTCGCTCGAGGCTCGCGTGCCCTATCTCGACACCGTGGTGACGAATCTCGCGCTCGCTCTTCCCACCCGGCACAAGATCCGCGGCCTCGCCAAGAAAGTGCTGTTGCGGAAGGCAGCTGCCCCGCTGCTGCCACGCGAGATCGTTCACGGCAAGAAGCGCGGGTTCTCGATTCCGGCAGCCGCCTGGCTCCGGGGCGAGCTCGAGCCGTTTGCGCGGGAGACGCTCTCGCGAGAGACGCTGCAGCGCCAGGGCTTCTTCAGTCCCGAGGTGGTCGCGCGCCTGCTGGACGACCACGTCGCCGGGCATGAGGATCGCAGCCGCCAGCTCTGGGGGCTGCTCGCCTTCACCCTCTGGCACGAGCGGCATGTGGAAAGGGCGCCGCAGGAGGCGTCGCGGCCGGAAGTGCTCGTCGAGCGCTGACCTAGACTCCTCCGAATGGCCAGCCGACCTCTCGCCGTCCATGTCGTCGGCGCGCGGCCGAACTACATGAAGGTCGCGCCGGTCTACGACGCGCTCGATGGGCTTGGCAACGTCGAGCAGCGACTCGTGCACACGGGACAGCATTACGACGCCCTCATGAAGGACGTCTTCTTTGCCGAGCTCCCGCTGCCAAGACCGCACGTAGAGCTGGACGCTCAAACGACCGAGGATGCCTTGACCGGGCTGGAACGCGTCTTCCGTGAACTGCAGCCGGAGCTCGTCGTTGTGGCGGGAGACGTCAACTCGACACTCGCCGGCGCGGTCGCCGCGTCCAAGTGCGGGATCACTGTTTGCCACATCGAGTCCGGCTTGCGCAGCGGGGACTGGTCGATGCCTGAGGAGCGCAACCGCGTCATCACCGACCACCTGTCGACCTTGCTCCTGACACACAGCGATGACGCGGACAAGAATCTGGTCGCTGAAGGCCTCACCGACAGGATCTCATTCGTCGGGAACACGATGATCGACACGCTCCGAGCGAACGAGGACGCGGCGCTCGGACTGGAGGCTTGGCGTGAGTTCGGGCTCGAGCCGGGAGGCTACGTCCTCGTCACCCTCCATCGCCCGAGCCTGGTCGATCATGCCGACCTGCTCGCACGGACGGTCGCCGCGCTCGACGACGTCGCCGAGTCCTTGCCGGTGATCTTTCCGGTGCATCCCCGGACTGGCCGAAATCTCGGCGGCTCGACACGCATCCTCCTGACGGAACCACTGCCGTATCGGCAGTTTCTCTCGCTCGAAGCGAAAGCCGCCGCAGTCGTGACGGACTCGGGTGGAATCCAGGAAGAGACGACGGCGCTCCGAATCCCCTGCTTCACGCTGCGTCAGAACACCGAACGCCCGATCACGATCGAGCTCGGCACGAACACGCTACTCGGCCTCGAGCCCGAACGGCTGCGCGAGCTGCCAACGTTGCTGGCGGAACCGAAGCACGGGCAGATCCCGCCACTCTGGGATGGGCATGCAGGAGAACGGGCCGCTGAAGCGGTCGAACGCTTACTCGTTGGAGTCACGGCCTGAAGGTCTGGGTGGACATGACCGCGTCGGCGCACGTGTTGGTCTTTCGTCCGCTGATCCGGCTGTTGCGCGAGCGAGACGACGAGGTCGAGATCACCGCGCGCGACTATGCGCAGACGCTGCAGCTGCTCGAGCTGCACGGCCTCGAAGCGACGGTAGTGGGCCGGCACGGCGGGCGATCGCGGCTCGGCAAGGCACGGTCGCTCGCGTCGCGCCTGCGGGCCTTGCGCAAGTGGGCGCGGCCGCGCGACTTCGACCTCGCCCTGGCGCACGGCTCGCACGAGCTCACGCTGACCGCGCGGCGGCTCGGCATCCCGAGTGCGACGACCCACGATTACGAGTTCGCCACGCTGCAACATCACCTCGGCATGCGCGCCGCGACGAAGGTGGTCGTGCCCAACTCGATCCCCAGCGAGCGCCTCGCACGCTTCGGCGCCAGGCCACCCAAGCTTTTGCGCTACCCCGGCCTGAAGGAGGAGTACTACCTCTCCGACTTCGAGCCGGACCCCGGGGTGCTCGAGCGGCTGGGCGTCGACCGCGAACGCCTGCTCGTCGTCCTGCGACCGCCGCCTGACGTGTCGCTCTACCACCGCCATTCCAATCCACTGTTCCCACAGACGCTTGCGTATCTCGGCGAGCTCGACACGGTGCACGCGGTCGTGCTGCCGCGGACGAATGAGCAGCGCGACTACGTCCGTGAGCTTGCGTTGCCCTCAGTGATCGTCCCCGATCGCGCCGTCGACGCGCAGAGCCTGATCGCACTCGCCGACATCGTGGTCTCCGCAGGAGGAACGATGAACCGCGAGGCGGCAGCGCTCGGAGTCCCCGTCTACACGACCTACGGCGGGCGGCTCGGCGGAGTGGACGAGGAGCTCATCCGTCAGGGCAGGCTCAAGCCGCTGACCGATCCACGCGCCCTCGAGTTGGAGAAACGCGAGGAAGGCTCAGGCAGCCGCGTCCGCCGCGATCCGGCCGTCCTGCTCGACCTGCTGCTCACCGCACGTGGCGACGACGCGTAGCACATCGCCGCCGTAGCGATCGAGCTTCGTCGGGCCGACACCGGCGACGGCTCCGAGCTCCGACAGGTCACGCGGACGGCGCCCGGCGATCTCGGCGAGCGTGGAGTTGTGGAAGACGACGTACGCCGGCAGATCGTCGGCCGTCGCGCGCTCGAGGCGCCAGCGCTTCAGCGCCGCGTAGAGCGGATCGTCCGGCTCCGCCGCGCGTACAGGGCGCGCGGCGATCCCGAGCTCGCCGAGGAACCGGCTTGGCTTTCCGCTCCAGGTCAGTGCGAGCTGTCGCTTCGCCCGCGTGAGGCCGACGTAGAAGAGCCGCCGTTCTTCCGCGATCTCGCCCGGCTTCTTCGCCTGTCTGATCGGCAGCTCCTTCTCCTCGAGCCGCGGGATGAAGACCGCCTCGAACTCGAGCCCTTTCGCCCCGTGCAACGTGAGCAGGTGCACGCCGCGACGGTCCGCGCCGGTCGAGCCGAACCGCGCCTCCAGGTCGGCGATGAAGTCGCCCGTCGTCCGCACGCCGTCGTCGAAGTCCTCCGCGAGGCGAATGAGTCGGCCGAGATCGGACTGGCGCACCATCTCCCGCTCGCCGAGCTTCTCCGGCAGCCGCTCGCGCCAGCCCGCGTCCTTGGCGTAGTTCCGCACTGTGACGGCGACGTCTGTCGAGTCCACGCGCCGCAGCCGGCGTAGCAGCTGGCGCGCCGCTTCTCGCCCGAGCAGCGACGCACCCTGAAACGGGATCTTCGCGTCGTGCAGCGGCTCCTCGAAGTCGGCCAACCTGGCGTTCGTGCGACAGAGAACGGCGATCTCCTCGAGCGGAACGCCCTCCTCGTGCAACACACGCACGCGGTCGACGACGAACGCAACCTCGCTCTCGCGGGCCGGGAACGACTGCGTGACCGGCTCCGGTCCCGAGCCGAGGGTCGCGCGCAAGATCTTCTCCGCGCCGCCGAGCGCGGGCACGATCCGGTTCGCCAGGGCGAGCACCTCGGGCGACGAGCGATAGTTGTCCTCGAGCCGGATCACGGTCGTGTTCGGGAAGCGAGCCGGCAGCCCGAGCAGGTAAGCGGGTGTTGCTCCGGTGAACGCGTAGATGGACTGGTAGTCGTCGCCGACGGCGCAGAGCTCGGCACGATCGCCGAGCCAGCGCTCGAGGAGCGTCTGCTGCAGGAGGTTGACGTCCTGGTATTCGTCCACGGTGAACGCGCTGAAGTGCTCGCGCACCTCGGCCAGCGCCTCGGGACGTTCGTCGAAGAGGCGGATCGTGAGCTCGAGCACGTCCTCGAAGTCGACGTAGCCGCGGTCGGTCTTCTCGGCCTCGTAGCCGCGAAAGATGCGGAACATCAGATCGGGCGGGATGGGCGGCTCGTGGTCGCCGAGCTCGGCGAGATAAGTGGCTGGAGTCAGCCTGCGGTTCTTCGCCCACTCCACCTCGGTCGCGAGATCTCCCGCAGGACGAAACTTGTACGGCGGCGGCAGCGTGTTCCCGAGTTGCCGGAGCAGCAGCGCCTTCGAGGCCATGATCCGGTCGGGCGGATCACCGAGCCGGTGCAGCTGACGTAGGGCCGCCGAGTGAAACGTTCGTGCCGTCACGCCGCCGACGCCGAGCCGCTCCAGCCGTTCGCGCATCTCGGTGGCCGCCTTGTCCGTGAACGTGACGGCAAGGATCTCGTGCGGCTCGAACTCGCCGATCGCGATCTGGTTCGCGATCCGGTGCGTGATCGTCGTCGTCTTTCCCGACCCCGCGCCGGCGAGTATGCAAACGGGCCCACGCACCGTCTCGACGGCGCGATGCTGTTCAGGGTTGAGCCCGGCGAAGATGGGGTCGCGGTCCACCCGTGCACCGTAAAGACCGCGGGGGACGGCGACTGTGCCGAGTTAGTGCAGAGTGTCTTCCAGAACCGCGGCGCCGGCCCGCTTCGGCTCCCGCAACATCGCGGTCAGCCGGGAGACGACATCCAAAGTCTCGCCCCGTTCCACCATGCGTTCGAGCTCGTCCAGCCCTTCCTGGAGCCATTCGGCGTCGATCGGCGGCCGTGCGGCACGGAGGATCTTCGGGTGCGTGGTCGGCCCGACCGTCTCGCCGTCGGTCCAGAGCTCCTCGTGCAGCTTCTCGCCCGGGCGGACGCCGACGAAGGTGATCGAGATGTCCGTCTTCGGATCCCTGCCTGAAAGGCGGATCATGTTGACCGCCAGATCGAGGATCTTGACCGGCTCGCCCATGTCGAGGACGTAGACCTGGCCGCGGCCGCCGATCGCGCCGGCCTGCACGACGAGCGACACCGCCTCCGGGATGGTCATGAAGTAACGCGTCATCTCCGGATGGGTCACCGTGACGGGGCCGCCCTTCTCGATCTGGCGCCGGAAAATCGGGATCACGCTGCCCGAGGAGTTGAGGACGTTGCCGAAGCGAACGGCGACGAAGCGCGTGTTGAGGTCCTTGCGGTGGCCGTAGGCCTCGACGATCCACTCGCACAGCGCCTTCGACTGGCCGAGGAGGTTCTTCGGATTCGCGGCCTTGTCCGTCGAGACGAGCAGGAACCGTTGTGTGCCGTATTCGACCGCGACATCCGCCATCACCCGCGTGGCCAGCGTGTTGTTGCGGACCGCCTCGAGCGGGTTGGCCTCCAGGAGCGCAACGTGCTTGTAGGCCGCGGCGTGGAAGACGACGCCCGGCTTGTAGCGCTCGAAGACCTGGCTCATCTTGGCACGGTCGCCACAGTCGCCGAGCACAGTCGCGGCTGCCGAGAAGTCGCGTTCGCCCACGAGCTCGCGCTCAATGTCGAAGAGGGCCGCCTCGGAGTGCTCGACCAGTACGAGCCGCGCCGGCCCGACGCGCGCGATCTGGCGGCAGAGCTCGGCACCGATCGAGCCGCCGGCACCCGTGACGAGCACGGTCTCGCCGGACAGGTACTTCGCGATCGAGCCCATATCGACCTCGACCGGCTCGCGGCCGAGCACGTCCTCCACCTGAACGGGACGGATCTGCCCGGCGAGGTTGAGGTCGCCGGAGATCAGCTCGTACAAGCCAGGCAGCGTCTTGACGGCGACGTTCGCGGCCTGCGCGATCTCGACCACCTGCTGGCGTGTCTCGCCCGACGCGGAGGGGATCGCGATCAGCACCTCGTCCGGTGGGTTGTCGCGCAGGATGTGCGGGAGGTCGTCCGTCGTGCCCAGCACGCGGATGCCGTGCAGGCGGATGTTCTTCTTGCGCGGGTCGTCGTCGATGAGGCCGATCGGCGTGTAGCCGAGCGCAGGGGCCTTGAGCATCTCGCGGACCACGAGCTGCGCCGCGTCACCCGCCCCGACGATGATCACTTCCTTGCCGCGGGCCACGAGGGACGCTGCGCCCGGCCGCTCGATGAGGCTGCGCGCGATCAGGCGGCTGCCGGCGACGAACGCGAGCAGGATCAGCCAGTCGAGGACTGCGATCGACCGCGGCAGCGGGAACCCGTGGATCGGATGAGCGAAGTAGACGGTGAGGTCGGCGACGATGCACGCGGCCGTGACGCCGCGCGCCGCACCCCACATGTCGCGGGTAGAGACGTAACGCCACCAGCGGTTGTAGAAGCCGAATGCGATGAAGATCGCGAGCTTGATCGCGATGACGACGAGGATCGTGTCGATCAGCAGACGGTGGTAAGGGTTCGGCACGCCCTGGTCGAAGCGCAGCCAGAACGCGAGCCACCAGGCAACCGCGATCAGCACAGCGTCCGCGAGCAGCTGCCAGAGTCGATGTCTGTTGACGGGAATCACGAGGCCACCGGCGCCGACGCCTGAACGACGGAGACGACCTGTTCTTGGGTCGTGGCGTCGATGCCCGCCCAGATCGGGACGGAGAAGTTCTCCTGCGCAAGCTGCTCGGTGACGGGCAGCGCGCCGCGGCTGTGGCCGAGATACGCGAGCGCGGGCTGGAGGTGCAGCGGAATCGTGTAGTACACCGCACTGCCGATTCCCGCCTCTTGCAGCGCCGCACGGATGCGGTCGCGCTCGAGCGAGCGGCAGACGAACAGGTGGTAGACATGGCCGGGCTCGTCCTCCGGAAGCTCGCAAACTGCGCCGAGGCCGAGCTCGGCATAACGAGTGGCTGCCTCGCGGCGCAGTCCAACCCAGCCGTCTAGCTCCACGAGGAAGATGCGCAACACCGCCGCCTGGATCTCGTCGAGGCGCGAGTTGTAGCCGATCAGCTCGAAGTCGACTTTGTCGCGCGAGCCGTGGAAGCGGAGCATGCGGATGCGTTCTGCAAGCTCGGGATCGTCAGTGGAGACGAGCCCGCCGTCCCCGATGCAGAAGAGATTCTTCGTCGGATAGAAGCTGAACGTGGAGACGATGCCGCCGCGCGCGATGTCGGGCGAGCCAAACGCCTGTGCTGCGTCCTCGATCACGGGGACGCCGAGCTGCAAGAGCTCGGCCAGCGGTGCGGGACGCCCGAAGAGATGAACCGCGAGGATCGCCTTTGTGCGCGGAGTGATCCGGGCGGCAACGTCCTCGGGGTCGAGATTCATCGTTGCCGCATCGACATCGGCGAAGACTGGCGTCGCTCCTCGGCGCGCGATCGCCTCCGCGGTGGCATAGAACGTGAAAGCCGGACAGATCACCTCATCACCCGCGCCGATGCCAAGCGCGTCCATGACGAGCACGAGCGCGTCCGTGCCGTTGGCGACGCCGACGGACTCCTTCACGCCGAGATAGTCCGCCGCCTCGCGCTCGAACGCAGCCACGTTCGGCCCGAGGATGAACGCACCGCTCGCAAGCACGCCGTCGATCGCCTCGCGGATACGGGGCAGAAACGGCTCGTACTGTGCCTTGACGTCAACCAGAGGAATCGGGCGCACCACTGGAAAGTCTAGAAGACCGTCTTCGGCGAACGATCAAATACATCGCCAGCGCGATGATTCCCGCCGCCACCGCGTAGTCGGCGAAGCGGAAATCGCGGTGAAAGCGCTCGTAGCTGTTGCCGAGCCCATAGCCGGCTCCCGCGAGCGCAAAGGCCCAGACCGCGGAACCGATCAACGTCAACACGCTGTAGCGCAACAACGGCATCCGGAAGACTCCGGCCGGAATCGAGATGAACGACCGGACGACGGGCGTGAGCCGGCCAATCAGGACCGCGAGATCGTCCCAACGGTCGAACCAGCGTTCAGCCCGCTGCAGCTTGTCCTCATCGAGATGGAGCCAGCGCCCGCGGCGCTCCAGCAACGGCCGCCCTCCGTACAGGCCGATCGCCCAGCCGACGACGGAGCCCACGAGGTAGCCGAGTGTGCCGGCGAGCGCCATGGCCACGTACGCCCAGGCGTGCGAAGAGACGCGTGATCCGAAGAGGTCGACGTGCTGCCCTGCGAAAGCTCCGACTGCCAGTGCACCCGCGTAGAGCATCACCAGCTCGCTCGCCGCGGGCAGCACGGCGTCGGTCGCCATCAGGAAGAACACGGCGTAGATGCCGTGGTTTCCGATCAGCGAGGTAAGGGAGCTGGTGACGCCGGCTACCGGCACGCTCGGAGGCTACCGGCGGAGCCGGAATGGAGCGGTGAGCTCCACCGCTCCGACCTCGTTCGTGGCCGTGGCGCTGAATACGTAGGTGCCGGGCCGACCGCGCCACGAGATCGTCCCGTCGCCTGCAGGAAAGCTTCGACTGGCAAGCGTCTTCACGATGCCCCCGCCGGGTGTCTCGATGCGCAGCGCGACGCGCGCAGGCCGTGCGAGCTTGAACGTTCCTGTGACGCGTCGGTGGCTCGCGCTCGCGGTCACGAAGCCGAGCGTGTTGTTGAGCGCGAACTGCCGGTCGGCGGTCGAGTGCCGCCCGAGATCGTCGTCCGCGACCGTCCTGAACGTCCAGGCGCCCTCGGGCTGCCCCTCCCCGGTCCAGTTGAACGTGTAGGTGCCGGCGGCGCGCGCGCCCGAATCCATCGGGACGACGATTCCTCCCGGGCCTGTGAGCGTCGCGGACACCGTCGCAGGGCGCACGAGCTTGTAGGCAAAGATCTGCGTGTCGTCCACGCTGTCTGCGTTCGGCGACAGGACCCGCGCCGGCAACGCCGGCTCGTAGACGCCGTAGTAGAAGACCGTGAGCGCCTCCGCGACGGCGCGCTCGCCGCCGGGATCGGACGGCCTGTTCAGCAACATGCCGTCGAAGGCCATCGTTGTCGAACCGCCGGCGTCGAGCGCGGATGCCGTGACGCAGCCCAGGCGCATCATGGTCAGCGCCAGTTCGAAGTTGGTGAGGCCGGTGCTGTATCCAGGCTGCCGGCCATCGACCGCAACGAGCAGGATCCGGCCGTCGGCCGTCTGGCCGACGCCCGTGCGCGGATGGCGGTACGCGAGCTGATTCGTCGTGAAGCCTTCGAGCGAGCGATACACCGGCTTCCCGTCACGGACGATGACCGGCCCGCCGCCGACCGCCTGGGTGATGTTCGCCCAGGGTGGTGTGAGCGTGAGCAGCACAGTGACGTTCGCGCCGATCGGCGCTTCTGCGGAGAGAAAGCCTGCCTGCGCGCCGCGTGCGACGAGCACCGCTCCGTCAGGTGGGATCGGCTGGTTGCCGCCGCTGACGTACTGCGTGACGACTCCCGTCAGAGGCGTGTTCGGCGTGGTCGCAGGGAAAGGCTGGATGATCGCCTGCGCACCGCCGTTCTCGGCCGGTGTGCGCGCTCCCCACGCATGTGTGTACAGCGTCGTGCGATTCGCTCGTGGCACCTCGTTGATCCCGAGGATCCGCCGCTGGCCCGATCCCTGCCACGTGCCGGCAAGGCGCACGCGCTCGACATGAAGGACACCGTCTGTGTCGATCCCGACCGTCGAACGGAAATCGAGAGGACCGCTGTCGAGGATTCCGTCGCGGATGAGACCGCCCGTCGGATGTCCGTCGGTCCAGCTGAAGAGGTCGCCGTTGACGCTTGCGACGGTCGCTTCTGCAGACACACGCTTCTGCATCGAAGTCACGCGCTCGCGACCGAGGATCGCGTTGTTCGACAGCACCGGCTTCAGCGCGTACAGCCCGGTCGGCTTCGGCGCGGAGATCACGTGGATCACGACGGGGCCATGTCCGGTGAACTCGACCTGCCGCGAGTAGACCACGCCGGGAACGAGCGTCTGGCCACGAATCGGCGCCGCCGCGAAGGCTTCCGGTGTGACAAAAAGCCCTGCAAAGAGGGCGTAGATGACGGCTCTACGGACCACGACCCCGCCCGAGGTTAGCTGAATGGGACGTCGGCTAATGAAAGGAGACTGTTAGCGCGGCCGGTCCGGCGTGACGCCCTTCGCCACGCCGGACGAACCTCCACACGGACTAGCGTTGCGTCGCAGCCGGCCTGACGAGCGCGAGGCCGTGGATCTTCAGCCTGGCAGCGTTGATCACGCTTGCACAAGCCTGACCGACATCGAGCAGATACGTCGTCGGCGTGTCTCCCACCTCGGCGATGTCGAGTGCCGTGGTGATGAACGTGGTCCCGTCAGTCGCTCGCGACTCGTAGCCGTCGTATCGGATGACCGGGATGGCGGTGGTGAAGCAGTTGTTCAGCACCGTCTGGGTGGCCACGTCGTCCTTCTTCAGCGTCGCCACCTGCTTCTTGAGCGCGTTGAACTCAGCGCGCGACGGTCCCGCCTGCGGGCCGCCGACAGCGGTCGTGACGTACAAAAGCGCGGCGCCGGCCAGGGCGGCGACGAGAAGCGCAAACCCCTTCATTCGTTCCTCCGTTCAAAGACGATGACCCAACCCGGCAACACTCGCAGTCCGGTCGGATCACGGCAACTGACGGCTAAGGGGTCGAGTGCTCCACGTGCTCGCCGTCTCGAAAGTGTCCTGCGGCCTTCCGGCAGTGCTGCGCGGCGACGTCGAGCTCGGCGGCTGCCTCTTCGCACAGCCGGGCCGTGAACTCGAGGGCCTCGCTCAATTCCAGACCTTGACGTCACGGTAGAGCGTGTCGCGTTGGACAGGTGTTTTGCCAAGGGCCTTGATCAGATGGACGAGCTCCTCCGTGGACGTGCGATGAGTCGTCCCTGCGGCCGAGACGACGTTCTCCTCGATCATCACCGAGCCCATGTCGTCGGCCCCGAAACCGAGCGCGACCTGGCCGATCTTCATCCCCTGCGTGACCCACGACGACTGGATGTGCGGGACGTTGTCGAGATAGATGCGGGAGACGGCCTGCGTGAGCAGGTAGTCGAACGACGTCGGCATGTCCTCACGCGCGACCTTGCCGGCCAACCGGTTGCCGTCGTTCTGGAACGTCCACGAGATGAAAGCGCGGAAGCCGCCGGTCTCGTCCTGCAGCTCGCGGATGCGCCGCATGTGCTCGACGCGCTCGGCGACCGTCTCCACGTGGCCGTACATCATCGTCGCCGTCGTCGACATGCCGAGACGATGCGCGTGGCGCATGACGGCGAGCCATTCGTTCGTCTTCGTCTTCTTCGGCGCGATCTCGTGGCGGACGCGGTCGACGAGGATCTCGCCGCCGCCCCCCGGGATCGAGTCGAGGCCGGCGTCGCGCAGCCGCGAGATCGTCTGCCACAGCGTCAGCTTGCTACGTCGCGAGATGTGCTGGATCTCGGGCGGGGAGAGGGCGTGGAGGTGGATCTTGTAGCGCGCCTTGATCGAACGGAAGAGATCCTCGTAGTAGTCGATGCCGAGATCCGGGTGGTGGCCACCCTGCATCAGGAGCCCGGTGCCGCCGAGCGCGAGTGTCTCCTCGATCTTCTTGAAGATGACGGGCTTCGGCAGTAGGTAACCCTCGCGCGTGTCGCCGGGGCTGCGGTAGAAGGCGCAGAAGTCGCAGTCGGTGTGACAGATGTTCGTGTAGTTCAGGTTGCGGTCGACGATGAACGTGATGCGGTCGGGATCCGCCTTGCGGTTCCGGATCTCATTTGCAGCGCGCCCAACGGCGACCAGGTCGCGTGACTCGAGCAATGCGAGCGCCTCGTCGTCGGAGATGCGCTCCCCTTCGAGCGCCTTCTCGAGGATTTCCGTGACGCTCACGTCACACCTGCGTACCCGTGCCTGGCACCGGTACG
>DASWGR010000045.1:0-5831 GCA_036393535.1 Gaiellaceae bacterium
CGTCAGCGAGAGGGATGTGTCGGCAACCCAGAAGGTCAGCTCACCCTCGAGGACGTAGAACCACTCGTCCTCCTCGGGGTGGACGTGCCACGGCGACCCCACGCCGGCGGGCACGACGATCTCGAGCAGCCCGTACTGGCCGGCCGTGTCGTCCCTGCCGATCTTGATCGTCTGCAGCATTCCGAGCAGCCAGTACGCCTCCCCTTCGTCCTTGCCAAGCACGTAGCCGTCCTTGGCACGCTCTGCAGAAACGACGGTCATCTCACCACTCCCTTCCGGTCGGAAACTGCTATCATCCGCAACTGTCTATGAGAGAATCGTTGCAGAGCGGAATATCTCATGAGGGACAGTCCTTGTCAAGCCCCTCCCCCGAGCGGCTGCGCGCCTGGCGCCTCTACTTCGAGAGCGCGCTGGCACTCGTCGACGTCCTCGACGCCGAGCTCGAGCGCGACGCCGGAATCCCGATGCGCTGGTACGACGCTCTCGTCCAGCTCGAGGAGACCCCCGGTGGCCTGCGCATGAACGAGCTCGCCGAACGAATCCTCTACAGCAAGAGCGGCTTCACCCGCGTCGTCGACCGAATGGAAGAGGCCGGCCTCGTCCAACGTGTGCGCCCCGAGAACGACCGCCGCTCGATCCTCGTCGTCCTCACCAGCCAGGGCCGCACCACGATGGAGCAAGCCCGCCGCCACCACCGGCACGGGATCGAACAGCACTTCTCCAGCCACCTCGCCGACACCGACATCAAGACACTCATCCGCGCCCTCGAGAAACTCAGCACCCACGCCCGCCCCCTCCGCCCAGGACGCATCCGCAGCTAGCGAGCAAGAACCAGCAGGGCTTCTCCGACATCAATCCGCGCCCGAGTGCGCACCATGCGCGCAGGCGTGCGCACATACTTTGGATCAGTCTCATCGTCTCTTCGCGCTTTGAGCGCTGGTCCTAACTGGGCATCTTTCAAACCCGCCGGAAGCCCTTGCGAACGTCCTCGCCATTGTCGCCCGTCCAGCGCCTCGAACCCAGGGCAGCACGACCGGTTCATTACGTCTGCGCGGCACGTAGGTGGGTCAGCACTGCGAGGACGCGCCGGTGATCATCCTCGCCCTCAGGAATGCCGAGCTTCATGAGCACATGACGCACGTGAGCCTCGACCGTGCGCTCGCTCAGGTACAGCCGCTTTGCGATCCCCGCGTTGGTCAGCCCCTCCGCCACCAGTTGGAGCACCTCGCGTTCCCGCTCAGTGAGCTCGGCCAGACGGTCGTCTTCGCCGCGGGCTCCGACGAGACTTCCGACCACCTTCGGATCGAGCGCTGAGCCTCCTCTGGCGACACGTTCGGCGGCTGCGAGAAACTCGGCGACCTCGAGAACGCGATCCTTCAGCAGGTAGCCGAAGCCGCCGAGCGTGACGAGCTCGACGGCGTGGGTCGTCTCGATGTGCTGGGAGAGGACGAGAACGCCCAACTCCGGATGAGCCTGCTTCGTCTCCCTCGCGGCGCGCGCGCCCTCGTCGGTGAACGTTGGAGGCATGCGGATGTCTAGGACGACGAGGTCGGGATCGTGCTCGGCGATCGCAAGCTGAAGCGCCTCCGCATCTCCGAGGGAGGCAGCGACCTCATGTCCGGCGTCCTCGAATAGTCGCCCGAGCCCTTCGCGAAGCAGCACCTGATCCTCTGCGATCACAACGCGCACGGCAGCTCCGCAGTCAGCCTCGTGCCCGCGCCCTGGTTGCTCTCGATGCGCAGCGTGCCGCCGTAGGCAGCGACGCGATCGAAGAGCCCGCTCAGTCCGGAGCCGGGGCCGGGTGCGGCACCGCCGACGCCGTCGTCCGCGACCGAGACGACGAGCTTTCCGTTCTCCCGCCCAGCGCTGAGCTCGATCCTGGTCGCATTTGCGTGCTTGACCGCGTTCGTGAGGGCCTCGCAGGCGATGAAGTACGCGGCGCCTTCGAGGCCACGCTCGAACCGCTCGCCCGGTGTCTTCACAGCCACCGCCACGGGCATGCGGCGTGCCAGTTCGCGGAACGCCGGGCCGAGCCCGGCGTCGAGCTGGGCGGGAGGAAGCCCGTGCGCGAGCTCGCGCAGCTCCTCGATCGCAACCGCGACCTCGGCCAATGCACCGTCGAGCGTCTTGCCGGCGCGCTGCGGCGCAGAGGTGTCGAGCTCGTGTTGTGCGTGGCGCAGCGCCAGCCCGATCGAGACGAGACGCTGCTGGGCGCCGTCGTGGAGGTCGCGCTCGATACGCCGTCGCTCTTCGTTCGCGGCGGTGACGATCCGCGACCGCGACGCCTCGACCTCGGCCAGCTGGCGGCGCAGCCCGACCCGTAGCCGCGCGATCTCGACCGCGAGGCCGCCAGCTTCGACGACCCTGCGCAGCAGGGTGGGGTCCTCGGCGCTCGCGGGATCGTGGAGCACCAGGCCGAGCCGCTGGCCGCTTCGCTCCACCGGAGTCCGCTCCCGCCCGTCTTCTGCGACGTCTGAGGCGGGCATCCCGCCTGCGTCGACGTACATCTCGCTCTCCGGCAGGAAGAAGCGGAGCTCCAAGTGGGGGTCCGATAGCACCTCACGCAGGAGTCCTTGTAACTGCTCCGGCGCGGCCCGCCCGGCGCGCAGGGCTTCGAGGAAGTTGGCCATCCTCGTCAACGCGTCGTAGCGGGCGCGGTTGAAGCGGCGATCGACCGCGTCCTGCACCCGCGCGCGCAGCGGACGAAACGCAACGGCCACGACGAGCGTGGCTGCTGCGGTTGCCCACCCCGACCCCCTCCCGAGGGCGGTCCCGAGCAGCACGACCGTTCCCGCAAACGCGACTGCCAGGACCAGCGTGACCGCGGCGTAGACAAGCGTGCGGTTGACGACGACGTCGATCTCGTACAGGCGGTAGCGGAGAATCGCGAGTCCAGCAGCGAGGGGCACGCTGGCGAAGCAGACGCCGAGCACGGCAATCCGCGCCTGTAGGTGCCCTTCCGGCCATACCAGCCACGTACCCATGACCGAGGCGGCTACGGTCGTCGCGACCGCACCGACCTCGAGCACGAGCTTGAGCTGCTGACGCTCGACGCCGCGCGCTCGCCGCAGGCGGACGACCATCGCCGCCGCTCCGAGCGCGAGCCCGGCCACGACGAACAGCCAGCCGGCGAGGTCGACTGCGTCCATCGCCCGGTGCGCGCCCGCGAGACCGAACGGGTTCGATACCGCGGCGAACGGCTCCGCGTACGGCCCGGGGCGTAGCGTCCCCGCGACGACGAGCAGCGCCATCCCGAGGAGGAGGGTGGTCAGCGCCGGTCGCCAGCGGCGCGAGGGAAGACGCCCGTCTGGAAACAGAAGCAGCGAGAGGCCGAGGAGCCCTGCGGTCGCCTCGCTCATTACCGTGTTGAACACCGCCGCCGCATCCGCGCCTGGGAAGCGCTGGCTTGCGCGGAGGCCGACGTCGGCGTACTGCCAGCTGAGGAGCTGGACGGCCTCGGCAAGACCCGTAAACAAGAAGATCCAACCGATCCTGTTCTCCGGCACGCGACGCGCCACGAGCGCCCCCACGGAGGCGAAAGTCAGCGTCAGGATCAGGAACGAGGCGCCGCCAACCCCCGAGAAGATGTCGCTCGGCAGCACGCGACCCGGCCCGACCACGAGCAACACGAGGGTTGCAACCGCGATCGCGACGCACAGCCCCAATACGACCGCGGCAATTCGGCGCGCGGTCGTATAGCCGCTTCCCGCGGTAAGACTGGCCCCGGGTGGAGCTGAGCCGCCTCGGCGATCGGCGGGCAACGCTGGAGTCGACGACGCAAGCTCGTCCATCGAGTGGATTGTGGCGCCGATATCCCGGCTTGGCCAGAGCGGTGGTACTGCCGCGGAATACGCACTGGCGCTGAGGCGGGTCGAGCACTGCCGCAGATGACGTGCCCGCAGCTCACTCGTAACTTCGTCACCAGAGAGCGCCACTACTACTACTTCGGAAGCGAGGACGACATGGTGAGCACGAACATCGACTCCGTCCGCCGAGCGGCCATCGCCGGCATCGTCGGAGCTACCGCGACCGCGATCGGCGGGCTGGTAGTCCAAGCCGTCATCCAGCCTTCGACGGCGGTCTCTGACGAGCGCTGGAGCTATCCCTGGTCGAGTAGCTCGCTCGTTCCGATTTCGATCCTGTGGGCGTCCTTGCACGTGCTCGTGTTCGTCGGCGTCCTCGGGTTCGCGCGCGGCGGCCTTGCCGGGAAGAGCCGCGGCGCCCGCGTCGGCGTCGCCCTGGCGCTGGCGGGCACCGCCCTCCTCTTCATCGGCGAGCTAGCGTCCATCGCCGTCCGCGACCAGCAGGTCGACGACACGGGCGCGGAGCTCGTCGGCGCGATCTTCGCCATCGCGATCGTGCTCTCGGCAGTCGGGTTCCTCTCCTCCGGCGTCGCCGCGATCCGGGCTTGCCTCTGGCGCGGCTGGCGCCGCTATGCGCCGCTCGGCGTCGGCATCTGGGCGACCGTGCTGCTCGGATTGAACATGACCAAGGCCCTGCCGGCTGGCGTCGCCCTCTATGGCCTCTGCCTGCTGGCGCTCAGCGTCGCCCTGTACACGCAGCCCGACCCGTCCTCGGCGGCCGAGCTGACGCTGCGACCCCAAGAGCAGGGCGCATGAGCGTCACCTCCTCGCCGAGTGCCGCGGCTGCAATCGACATCGCACCGCAGCATCATCCGGGATGGAGGCGCGCGCGCCGATTCACGCGCCGCACGTGCGATTGGCTCAACCTTGCGTTCGCGTCCGCGATCGTTTTGGGCGTCTTCGTGCAGGTCTACCTGATCGGCTCCTACATCTTTGGCGCCGGCCAGGGGGCACTCGACGCCCACCGAGCCGTGGGCTTCGCCCTGCAAGGACCGGAGCTGTTCGTCCTCCTCACCGCGCTCATCGCCTGGCTACCCCGGATCGACCTGCTGTTCTCGTTCCTCGTCGCGGTCGTCGGCTTCGTCCAGGCCTTTCTCGCAAGCACCCACGAATGGGTTGGCGGCCTCCACCCTCTGCTCGCCCTTGTCTTGTTCAGTCTTGCCGCGACGCTCGCGCTCCGCGGAATCCGCCGGCACGGCGAGGCACATCGCGTGCGGAGAACGTGATGCGCGACAAATGGACACTGCTTATCGCTGGAGGTTGCCTTGGCAGCGTTGTAGGAGTCATCGGCGCGTCGATCTCCGACCCAGAGGTCGGCTTCCCAGCCTGGGTAGACCTAACGGGCGTCGTCGTCGGATTCGGCCTCGGGGTTCTGACCACTGGACTCGTCGCCCTCCTTCGCCACGCGATGTGGTCGTCGCGGAGGAAGCATCAGCGAAAGGATGTGCACGAGGAGGAACTGCGGCCGTGTGTATGAGCAAGGAGGAGAAGATGTCGGACGACAACAAGGCTCTCGTCAGGCGTCTGTTCGACGAGGTCTTCAGCCCCGAGAACCTCGCTGCCGCAGACGAGATCATGGCGAAGGACTACATCGAGCACGCGGTGGCGCCGTTCGGAAGCGACGAACCCGGCCGGGTCCACGGCCGTTCACACACGCGCAGGACCGTCGAGTAGCTGCAGGCCGAGTTCCCGGATCTGGAGACGACAATCGAATGTGTGGTCACGCACGGCCCAGGAGCGAAACACGCCGCCAGTTCAAGCCCAGTCTCTTTCGAGCGAGCGAACGGAATAGCACTACCCGCGCGTTTGCAGGACTTTTCGTTGTACGCCTGACAACGCGTGAATGGACCTAACCGGGCTTGAACCGCCTTGAGTCACCATGCGCACCACACGATGAACGGGCAGGCGTGCGCACTTATTCTGGACCAGTCTCATCGGCTCTACCTCGGCGGTTGAACCGCGCTTGTG
>DASWGR010000046.1:0-3383 GCA_036393535.1 Gaiellaceae bacterium
CGGGCTTCAACGTGCGCACGCGCGTCCACGAATACGGGGGAGGTGCCTGGTTCCGGCACGGACCCGTCGTTTTCTGCTCGAGCTTCGATGACAGCCGGCTGTACCGCATCGACGAGCCGGGCGCCGAGCCGCGGCCGATCACCCCGGAGCCTCCCGAGCCGCACGCGCTGCGCTACGCCGACGGCCGAGTTTTCGACGATGGCCGGTTGATCGTCTGCGTCCGCGAGTTGCACGGCGACGGAGAGCCCGTCAACGAACTGGTGGTGCTGCCCGCGGACGGATCATCGGAGCCGCGGGTCGTCGAGACCGGCCGCGATTTCTACGCCGCCCCGCGCCCGAGCCCTAACGGCGCGTGCCTTGCCTGGCTGGCGTGGGATCACCCGCACATGCCGTTCGAAGGAACGGACCTCTGCGTTGGCGAACTCGCTTCCGACGGGTCGGTATCGAACGAGCGGCGCGTAGCCGGCTCGGAACAAGAGTCGATCTTCCAGCCCGAATGGAGCAGCGACGGTCTTCTCTACTTCGTCTCGGATCGCACCGGCTGGTCGAACCTGTACTTCGAGCGCGACGGCGGAGTGCACGCGGTGACCAGCGAAGAGGCCGAGCTGGGCTACCCGCAGTGGGTCTTCGATCTCTCCCGGTACGCGTTCCTCGCGGACGGGCGCATTGCCTGCATCTTCACGCGAGCCGCGATCGACGGTCTCGAGCTATTCGATCCCCAGACCGGGAAGCTCGAGCGGGTCGACCTTCCCTACTCGAGCTACTCGTCACCGTCAATCAGGAGTCACGGCAGTCGACTCGTCTTCCCGGCTTCCTCGCCGACCGAGCCAACCGCGGTCATCGAGCTCGAGCTCGACTCGGGCAACAGGGAGATCCTGCGCCGTTCGACCGAGCTCGGGCTGGACGAGCGCTTCATCTCGGTGGCGCAGGCGGTCGAGTTCTCGGGTGCCGACGGCCAGATCTCGCACGGCTTCTACTACGCGCCGGCGAATCCGGAGTATTCCGGTCCGACCGACGAGCTACCTCCGCTTGTCGTGTCCGTCCACGGAGGACCGACGGCGCACGTCACAACCGCTCTCGACCTTCAGGTCCAGCTCTTCACGAGCCGTGGCATCGCCGTTGTCGACCTCAACTACGGCGGCAGCACCGGCTATGGGCGTGAGTACAGGGACCGGCTTCGCGGACGATGGGGCGAGGTCGACGTCGAAGACAGTGCAGCGGCCGCGCGCTACCTCGGCGAGCGCGGAGACGTCGACGCCACGCGAATCCAGATCACGGGCGGGAGCGCGGGCGGCTACACGACTCTGATGGTGATGGCCGTGCGTGATGAGTTCGCTTCAGGTGCGTCGTACTTTGGGGTTGCTGATCTCGTCTCGTTCCACGATGAGACGCACAAGTTCGAATCACACTACGATGACTACCTGGTCGGGCCATGGCCCGAGGCGATCGACTTGTACCGCAACCGCTCTCCGGTCGCGCATGCCGACTCGATCTCGGATCCACTTCTCCTACTGCAGGGCCTGGACGACAAGGTCGTGCCGCCGTCGCAGTCCGAAGTGATCGTGGACGCGCTGAAGGGCCGCGGCATCCCGTACTCGTACATCGCCTTTGCAGGCGAAGGCCACGGCTTTCGCAAAGCCGAGAACATCAAGCGCGCGAGCGAGGCACACCTCTCGTTCCTGGGACGGATGTCGGGCTTCGAGCCGGCCGACGAGCTCGAGCCGATCGAGATCGAGAATCTCGACTCAGTCGCGCAATAGACTCGCTGCCATGAGTGTGGCCGACCTCACGCGCAACGCGGTCGACGTGCTTCCCAAGGGCGAGCTCGAGAAGAAGCTCAAGCTCGGGCGGCCGCTCCGGGTCAAGCTCGGCATCGACGTCACCGCGCCGCACATCACCCTCGGCAACGGCATCCCGCTGCAACGCATGCGGACATTCCAGGACGCGGGCCACACCGGTGTGCTGATCGTGGGCGACTACACGGCGCGCATCGGCGATCCATCGGGAGCATCGGCGGAACGACCGATCATCGCGCCGGAGGAGATCGACCGCATGGCCGCGCGCTTCTTCGAGTCGGCCTACACCATCCTCATCCCCGAGCGAACCGAGGTGCGCTTCAACGGGGAGTGGCTGGCCAAGGTCGACTTTGCCGAGGTCCTGCGCCTGACGCGCACCGTGACCGTCGCGCGGATTCTCGAACGTGATGACTTCGCGAAGCGGTTCGCGACGCAACAGTCGATCTCGGTCTCGGAGCTGCTGTATCCGCTCATGCAGGCCTATGACTCAGTTGCAGTCGAGGCCGACGTCGAGCTCGGCGGCACCGATCAGCTGTACAACCTGCTCACCGGCCGCGACGTCATGGAGGCGTACGGGCTCGAGCCGCAGGTCGTTTTGACGACTCCGCTGATCGACTCCTGGGACGGAACAAAGATGAGCGGCTCGAAAGGCAACTACATCGCACTCAGCGAGGACCCGAACGAGCAATTCGGAAAGACCATGCGTCTGCCGGATGAACTGCTGGAGACCTACTACCGACTGGTCATGGAGCAAGAGGCCCCGAGCGCCGATCCGCTGGAGGCGAAGCTCGCACTCGCGCGGTTCATCGTCGAGCGCGCGCACGGGCCGGAAGCCGCGACCCAAGCCGAGCAGCACTTCACGCGTGTTGTACGCGAAGGCGAGGCTCCGGCAGACGTTCCGGAGGCCAAGCTGCCGGCGGGAGATCCTCTTCATCTGCCGGCTCTCCTGGTCGAGCATTTCGGAGTGGGCTCGACGAGCGAGGCGAGGCGCCTGATCTCCCAGGGCGGGGTCAAGATCGACGGCCACCCGGCGACCGAGATCGACGTCCCAAGGGCCCTGCTCGAAGGGGCCCTCGTCCAGGCCGGAAAGCGGCGATTCATGCGGTTTCCCGCTGCTTGACGGGGGGCTTCGTGTTGCTATCATTCCTCGGCTGCCCGAGAGGGCGGTGCAGGACGTCCCCGTAACTCGACACTGGAGCGCCCTCAGGACGCAGCGGATACGACGAAAGTTTCCGAGCTTCCCTGGGCCTCTGGCGCGAGTCGGAGGCTTTTTTACGCGGTTAGCAGCGACGGTCTTTGAAAACTCAGCAGCGTGCGTTTACGTCGAGACCTCACCGACCCCTGCGGCTTCGCTTGCGATGCCGCCGAAGAGGTCGGCCGACTTTCCGGTCGACCGTTTTGAAAGGTTGGGGAGGAAACGAATGAACCTGTCACATCCCTGTTCCTAGGGATGGACTTTGAGCACAAGCTCAAGGTGAGAAGATCGCCGGCGGCTCTTTGCCGGCAATCCATCTTCACGGAGAGTTTGATCCTGGCTCAGGACGAACGCTGGCGGCGCGCTTAACACATGCAAGTCGAGCGAGAACC
>DASWGR010000047.1:0-2971 GCA_036393535.1 Gaiellaceae bacterium
GGATCGGCGAGCCCGACCGCATCACCGCGCCAGGCCAGGCGGGTGTCGTCGCCGACGACCTCCTCGAGCAGGCTGCGGGCGAGTCCGACGGGCGCGTGCCGCAGGGCGAAGAGCCGCCGCGCCGCCTCCTCCGCGTAGACCGGGCCACGCCGTTCCTCGACCAGCTCGACGAGCCGGTCGGCTGCATCCAGCCGGAGCTGCATGGCGAGAGCTTAGGCGAACATATGTTCGTCTGCAACGATCGCGGCGAAAATGACCCTGTCCCAGCTGGCCCTGACCGTTTTTCTCCTTGCAGGCCTCGGCCTGGCCGCCCACCGGCTGGGCGTGTCGGCCATACCCGCGTACCTCCTCAGCGGGCTCCTGTTGGGCCCTCACGAGCCTCACCTGACGAGCCTGATCACTCCCTCCGACGTCACGGAATTCGTGGCCGAGCTCGGGCTCGTCTTCCTGCTCTTCTTCCTCGGGCTCGAGTTCAGCCTCGGCCGGTTGAGTCGCACCGGCCGCCACGTCGGGCTCGGCGGCACGCTCGACCTCGTGACGAACGCTGTGGTCGGGCTCGTGGTCGGGCTCGCAGCCTTCGGTCTGAGCTTCGGCGCGCTCATTCTTGCGGCGGCCGTCTACGTGTCCTCGAGCGCGATCACCGTGAAAGGGCTGATCGACTTTCGCCGGCTGGCCGACGAGGAGACAGACCTCGTGCTCGCGATCCTGTTGTTCGAGGATCTCGCCATCGCGTTCGTGCTCGGTTTCGCCGCGACCGGCGGCGGCTCCACAGCCTCGACTCTCGGAACGGTCGGCAAGGCGATCGCATTCATCGGCATCTCGCTCGCCGTGTCGCGCTGGCTGTCCAAGCCGCTCGACCGGTTGCTCGACTGGCTCCCGCGCGAGTTCTTCCTGCTCGTCATCGTCGGCATCCTCGTTGGGATGGCTGCGCTGGCGAAAGAACTGGGTCTGTCCGAGGCAATCGGCGCCCTGATGGCGGGAGTCGTGCTTTCAGAGACGAGCGTGCGTGAGGAGATCGAGGAACGCTTCTTCAGCTTCCGCGACGTCTTTGCGGCGCTGTTCTTCTTCGTCTTCGGCCTCTCGATCGACGTGGGTGCGCTCGGCCGGCTCGGCTGGCTGCTCGCGCTCGCCGTCCCGCTCACCATCCTCGGCAAGACCGCGGCCGGCTATTTCGCTGGGCGCGTCGGCGGCTTCAATCGGCGGCAGAGCTTCAACGCCGGCGTTGCTCTGATCGCGCACGGCGAGTTCACGATCATCCTCGCGCAGCTCGCGGCGGGTAACTCGCGCCTGAGCGACGCGGTGCAGTCCGACCTGACCGCGTTCGCCGGTCTGTACGTGCTTGCGACGGCAACGGTCGGCGTGGTGCTGATGAAGGAGTCGAAGTGGATCGGCCGTCGCCTGTTTCCAGCCCCTAGACTTGTAACGGAGGAACGGTAAATGCCTGTAGAGCTGAGAGAAACCCGACTGCCGGGCATCGGCGTCAAGTACGGCTTCCGTACCTCCGAAGGGGGCAGGCTCGCGATCGTCCTCCACAACGACGGCGTGCGCGAGATCTACTTCTTCCGTCACGACCACGACGACGAGCCGTCCGAGGTGATCCGCCTCGACGACGACGAGGCGCGCCAGCTTGGCGCGGTCATTGGCGGCGCCTACGAGCGGCCGAAGATCGTCGAGGAGCTCGAGCTGGCGCTCGGCGAGCTGACGATCGAGTGGGTTCCCGTGCCGGACGACAGCCCGCTGATCGGCCAGACGCTCGCAGAGTGCGGCTTCCGGGCGAAGACGGGCATCACCGTGATCGCGATTCTTCGTGAGCCCGAGCCCGTCGCCGGCGCGCAGCCGTCGGACGTTGTCAACAAGGGCGACACCCTTGTCACGGTCGGGAAGCTCGGCCAGTACCAGGCATTCCACAAGCTGCTGGCCGAAGGCACGCTCTAGCGCTTCAAGCGGCTTGAACCGGGGGGAGGCGCTAACATCGCGCGGCTCTCGCCGTCCGAGATTGCAGCGGCGATACCGACTTCGACCCACGGAGAGGGGATGATTCGTTTGAAGCGCTCGGCGATCCTTCTGGCGATGGCTGTGGCCGTCGCGGGCCTCGCAGCAGGCTGCGGCGGCAGTTCGAAGAGCAAGGGAGGCACGACCACGCCCACCGCGGCAGGCGGCAAGGGCGGGACGTTGATCACCCTCGCTAACGCAGCGCCGTCGGGCTCCCCGGATCCCCAGGTGAACTACACGCTCCAGGAGTGGCAGTGGCTGATCCTCACGCACGACGGCCTGGTCGGCTACAAGCGCGTCGGCGGCCCGGAAGGCACCAAGAAGGTGCCCGACCTGGCGACGGCGATCCCGAAGCCGACCGACAACGGCAAGACGTGGGCGTTCACGCTCCGGTCCGGCATCAAGTTCTCGAACGGAAACACGGTGACGGGCAAGGACGTCAAGGCAACGTTCGAGCGTCTCTTCAAGATCGGCAACAGCCCGAATGCAGGCAGCTGGTACAACGTCATCGTCGGCGGTGACGCCTGCGTCAAGACGCCGAAGACGTGCGATCTCTCCCAGGGGATCGTCGTCAACGGGAACACGATCACTTTCCACCTGACGAGAGGCGACCCGGAGTTCCTGGACAAGCTCTCGGTGCCGTTCGCCTACATCCTTCCGGCGGACACGCCGGCGAAGAATCTGAACATCCCGCCCGCGGGCACGGGGCCGTACAAGTGGACGGAGTACGCACCTCAAAAGCAGATGAAGATCGTCCGCAACACGTTCTTCAAGGAGTGGTCGAAGGACGCGCAGCCGGACGGGCTCCCCGACTCGATCGTCCAGAAGTTCGGCCTGAGCGTCGAGGCCGAGGTCACGCAGGTCGAGAACGGCCAGGCCGACTGGATCGCGAACGCCGACTCGATCCCGTCCGACCGCCTCCCGGAGCTCAGCTCCAAGTACGCAACCCAGGTGCACATCAACCCGCTGACCGCGGTCT